>CAZJMY010000656.1:0-4664 GCA_964546845.1 uncultured Myxococcales bacterium
CCGAAATTGAAACGGAAGGCGTCGAGGTTGTCCGTCTCGTCGTCGACCACCAGGACGGGGTATTTCCCGAGGTCCAGCTCCTGCGCCATGGGCCGCGCCAGCATAACCCCGCTCGCCTCGGCCGAGCGGGATTTTGCGCTCTGCGCGTGACTCTTGATACGATCCGGCCGCGCATGTCGGACCGCGGCCGTTCCTCGACTCCCCAGCCCGCGCTGGATGATGCCTCCCGTGCGGGCGAGGCCGCCGCGCGGCGCCCCATGGCGCGGGCCACCCGCATCGCGCTCTTCGAGCGCGAGGTGCGCGAGCGGCTGTCGCGGACGGCGCTGGACCTGGTCCTGTCCCGGGCCGAGGTGATCTCCGAGGGGCAACGCAGCCTGCGCAACGGACGCGACGCCTACTTCGGCTCGACGATGCTGACCATCGACCTGCCCTCGTTGGAGCTGCTGCTGCGCGACGCCTGCGACGCGGGAACGGCCCGCCGGCTGGCCGATCTGCTGCAATCGGACGCCCAGGCGGTCGCCGGGGTCGAGGCGCTGGCGGCGCGCGAGGCCGCCCGGGTGTGCGGCGCCACGCCGGCGGCCGTCCGGACCCACGTCGCCATCCGCGCCCAGGCCGCCAAGGTGTTCATCGACATCGACGTCGAGGCCAGCTTTTCCGAGGGCGCATGAGCAACCCGACGCCCGACCTGCCGCTCACGGAGCCCGCGGACGAGGGGACCTCGGCCGGGGGGACCACCTACACGTTCGCGGCGGCCGCCAAGATCCTGGGCCTGCCGGAGAGCAAGCTGCGCTATTGGGCGCAGGTGGGGTTCGTGGGGCCGTCGGCGCGCCGGGCCGGCAAGCCGGTCTATTCGTTCCAGGACCTGGTCAGCGTCAAGGCGGCCAAGGAGCTGACCGAGCGCGGCTTCAAGACCGCCGAGATCCGCAAGGCGATCGACGGCGTCCGCTCGTCGCTGCCCCACGTCGACCGGCCGCTGGAGCGCATGCGCGTCGCCTTCGACGGCGCCAAGCTGGTCGTCGTCGACGAGGGCATGGCGTTCGAGGCCACCACCGGCCAGAAGGTGTTCGACTTCGGGCTGGGCGATCTGGCCCGGTCGGGGTCGACGCGGGCCGTCCCCGCCGCGCCGGTCGCCGCGCTGGACTACGCCGCCTCCTCGCCCGACGCGGGCGCGGCGCCGCCGGGACGCACCGCCTACGAATGGTTCGTCGAAGGAACTCGCGCCGAGATGCACGGCGGGCCCGAAGCGGACAGCCGCGCCGAGCGCTGCTACCGGGAGGCGCTGGCCCTGGACCCCGGGCTGGCGGCCGCGCGGACGAACCTGGGGAGCCTGGCCTACCGCCGCGGCGAGGTCTCCGCGGCCCGCGAGGCGTACGAGGCGGCGCTGGCCCTGGATCCGGACCAGCCGGAAGCGCGGTTCAACCTGGCCAACCTGGTCCTCGAGAACGGCGACCTGGAGCTGGCCGTGGCTGAGCTGCGGCGGGTCCTGCAGGCGGCGCCCGACTTCGCCGACGCGCACTACAACCTGGCCGTCGCGCTCGAGCGGCTGGGCGGGCGCGCCGCGGCCCGCGTGCACCTGGAGCAGTACCTGTCGCTGGAGCCGGAATCGGCGCCGTGGGCGGATCAGGCCCGCGCCCTGATCGCCCGTCTCGACTAGAATCCGGCACGATGAGCCGCTGGCTTTTCGGCGTCGCGCTCTGGGTGTCCGCGACGTCGCCGGGCGCGCGCGCGCCGCGCGACCGCGTGGCCGTGCCGGGCGGGCCCTTCACGCAGGGGAGCACGCGCGGCGAGGAGGACGAGCGCCCTGCGCGCCAGGTGACGCTGAAGGCGTTCGCGATCGATCGGACCGAGGTGACCCGCGGCGCCTACGCTCGGTGTGTCGAGGCGGGCCGCTGCCGCGCGACGCCGCCGGCCGAGGGTGACGCCAACTTGCCGATCACGAACGTCGACTGGAATGAGGCCCAGGCCTACTGCAAGTTCGCGGGCGGGCGGCTCCCGACGGAGGCGGAGTGGGAGAAGGCCGCGCGCGGCACCGACGGGCGCGAGTACCCGTGGGGGAACGACGCGGACTGCGCGAAGGCCAACTGGGGCAGCTTCGAAGGCGAGGGGCCGTGCGCCGGAAAGAATCCGGGCCGCCCGGTGGCCGTCGGCTCGTACCCGAGCGGCGCCAGCCCGTACGGCGCGCAGGACATGGGCGGCAACGTCTGGGAGTGGGTCGCCGACAAGTACGATCCCGGCGGCGAGCGGCGCGCCGTTCGCGGCGGGTCGTGCTGCAGCTTCTTCGTCGGCCCGCGCGCGCCGAACCGGAACGGCTGGGCGCCCGGCCACCGAGACGGCGACCTGGGCTTCCGCTGCGTGGGACCGAGATGAGGCGCGCCGTCGCGTCGCTGCTGATCGCCGCGGTGCTGGCGCTGGGCGGTCCGCGCGCGTCGGCGGACCCGCCGCAACACCGCGGGATGGTGAAGCGGGACGCGGGCGGGCACGAGGCCGCCGGCAAGCACACGCGGCGCAACGAGATCGCCCCCGAGCCGCCGCCCGACGACCGGGACCACGACCGCATCATCCGGATGCAGGAGAGCCTGCGCGAGATCCTGCACGACAGCGTGCTGCGCAGGACGCGCGTCGGAATGCGCGTCATCGAAGCGCGCACCGGGCGCGTGTTCTTCGACACGCGCGGGCAGGTGCTGATGGACCCGGCGTCGAACCAGAAGGTGCTGGCGACCACGACCGCGCTGATGCGGCTGGGCGCCGAGTGGCGTTTCCGCACCGAGCTGACGGGGCCCGCGCCCGGTCCGGACGGCGTCGTGGTCGGGGACGTCGTGTTGCGCGGCAGCGGTGACCCGACCATGACCGCGGCGGATCTGGACGCCATGGCCGCAGCGCTGGTCCGGCGCGGCGTGCGCAGCATCGCGGGCGCGGTCGTCGCCGACCCGCGGCGGCTGGGCGCCGACGAGCCGGTGATCGAGGAGGACGACGAGGACGCATCGGCCCAGAAAGCCGACGACCCGGACAGCGCGGCGCCGCTCTCCAAGCTGTCGCCGCGCGCCCCGCTGGTGGTGAACCACGGCCTGATCTCGATCCAGGTGCGCCCCGCCGCCGAGGCCGGCGCGCGCGCCGAGGTGACCACGACCCCCGCCGATTCGTCGTTCGTCATTCACGACCGCGTGCAGACCAAGCCGCGCGGGCGGCCGCGCGTCAGCGTGCGCCTGTCGGTGGCGGGCGGGCGCATCCAGGTTGACGTCGACGGCCGGGTGACCGCCGGGCGACCCGGGCTGGTGCTGCGCCGGCGCGTCCCCCAGCAGGCGATCTACGCGGCGGCGCTGCTGCGGGCGGCGCTGGGCGCGACAGGGATCTCGGTGCGCGACGACGCGCGCGCCGAGGCACCGCCGCCGCCGAAGCCGGGCCACCTCACGCCTCTGCTGGCGCTGCACGAGTCGGCGCCGCTGGGCGTCCTCCTGCGCAAGATCAACAAGGACTCGGAGAACGACTACGCCGAGCGGGTGCTGGAGGCGGCGGGCGCCGAGGTGTTCGGCGGGCCCGCCACCGAGGACAAAGGCGTACGCCTGCTGCGCGAGGTGATCGGCGAGCTGGGGTTGCCGCCCTCCAGCTACGTGCCGCGCAACGGCTCGGGCCTGGGGCACGCCAACCGGATCACCGCCGACGCGATGTCGGCGCTGCTGCGCGCGCTGTATCTGGACCCGCGCATCGGCCCCGAGCTGCTGCAGTCGCTGTCGGTGGGCGGCGTCGACGGGACGACGCGCAACCGCTTCAAGGGGACGCTGGCCGCCGAGCGCGTGCGCGCCAAGACCGGCACGCTGGCCGGCAAGTCGTGCCTGTCCGGGCTGGTCGGCGACGGTCCGGATGTGCTCGCGTTCTCGATCCTGGTCGAAGGGCTGCGCGGCCGCAGTCTGCACGCCGTGCGCAGCGCGCAGGTCACCTGTGTCAACGCGATGATGCGCTACGTCCGCGAAGCGCGCGGCGCGATCCCGGCGGCGATCGCGTCACCGGCGACGCCCGCCGCGAACGCGCCCGTCGACGTCGAGCAGAGCGCCGACGTCAGCGAGGGCGAGGAAGAGCTGGCGACACCGGCCACGCCCCCGCCCCCCGCGCCCGTCCGCCCGGCGAAGGCCCCCGCGCCGGGCCCGCGATTCCTGGTCCCCGCGGGCCCTCACTAGAAACAGAAAGGGCCTCCGACCTCGACCCGCAGCCTCGCGGATGCGATCCGCTCGCCGAGGTGAGAGGCCCGAGGCCCTTCTTTGAGGCTGGCGCCTTGGGTCAGGCTTCGACGGCGGCGCGGTCGCGGCGCTTGGCCTTGGCCGCGCCGTTCGCCTTCGGCGTGCCGTTCGTGCTGCCGGCAGCCTCGTACTTGCGGGCGGCGGACTTCAGCGCGTCCGCCTTGTTGGTCTTCTCCCAGAAGAAGTCTCCGTCCTGGCGGCCGAAGTGGCCGTAGGCGGCGGTCTTCTGGTAGATGGGCCGCAGCAGGTTCAGCTCGCGGATCAGCGCGCCCGGACGGCAGTCGAACGTCGCGCGGACGATCTCCGACAGGCGATCCTCGCTGATCTTGCCGGTCCCGAAGGTGTGGACCAGCAGCGACACCGGCTCCGCGACGCCGATGGCGTAGGCGACCTGCACCTCGCAGCGGCGCGCCAGCCCGGCCGCCACGACGT
>CAZJMY010000657.1:0-1135 GCA_964546845.1 uncultured Myxococcales bacterium
GCCCGACTCCTCGGCCTTCTTCTTCTTGGCTTCGGCCTTGCGCTTGGTGTCGTACTGGCTCGGCTGCTGGAAGTCGAGGCCCTCCGGGAACTTGATCTTGAGGAAGTTCTCGTACTGGGTCTCGGCCAGGTAGAACGCCGAGCCGGCCACCGCGTACTGCGCGAGGCCCGCGCGGGTCTCGACGTCCTTTCCGGTGATCTTCGAGGCGGCGGCGCCCTTGTTCCAGATCTTCAGGACGGCCTGGAAGTGCTCCTGCGCCTTGGCGGCCGCCGGCTTGTTGCGGTCGAACACCAAGATCTTCGAGCTGGTGGGCGGACCGCACTGCGTCCGCTTCGCCTCTTTGATCTTCTTGCCCTTCTTCAGCTTCTTGTTGAGGTCGTAGATGACCTTCTGGCGGCCGGTGGCGGCGACGCGCTTGATCTCCAGGCAGGCACCGTCCTCGGAGGCCTTCGGGCAGGACGCCTTCCACGCCAGCTCGCCGAGCCGGAAGTGGGCCAGCACCTGGCGGTCGGGGCCACCCTGCGGTCCCCACTTCTTGAGGTAGTTCTCCAGGTGCTTCTGGAGCGCGTCGTAGTTCTTCTCCTTCTCGTAGACGTCGGCCATCTGGAAGAAGACGCCCGCGGCGTCCTGCGGCTTGCGGCTGCCGTAGAACTTCACGAACGAGTCCATGTCGGCCAGAGCCTTGTCGCTCTCGCCGAGGCCGATGCGGAAGGTGGTTGCGTTCCCCAGCGCGTCGGTCGCCTTCTTCTCGCCCGGGAACTTGCTGGCGAAGTCCTCGTAGTGCTCGGCGGCCTTCGAGTAGTAGGCCAGCTGGTGGTAGCCGGCCGCCACGCGGAACAGCGCCTTCTGCGCCAGCGGGTCCTTCGGGTGCGCCTGGATCAGCGCGAGGCGCGCCTTCAGGGCCTGGCCGACCAGGTGCGCGTTCTGGAAGCACTGGCCGGCGTTCCAGAGGCGCTCGGCGTGCTTCGGGTGGTCAGGCAGCGCCTCCGCGGCGGCCAGCATGGAGCGGCCACACTCCTTGAAGTTCTTCTCCTTCTCGTACTGGTGGCCTTCCATGTCGTAGGTGTCGCTCTTCAGCGAGATCATCTGCTTGCCGAACTCGGGGTCCTTCATGAGCTCGGGCATCTCGAGGAAC
>CAZJMY010000658.1:0-2713 GCA_964546845.1 uncultured Myxococcales bacterium
GTAGCCGGCGATCGCCAGCGGCGCGGCGCCGTCGAAGCGCTTCCACAGGAACCCCAGGAACCGCGCGCCCAGCTCGAGGTTCTTGGCCGGGTCCAGCAGCGTGTCGCGCGTGACCGGCGCCCCGTCCGAGAACCGCCGGGCCGTCTTGACCAGCATCTGCGTCAGGCCGATCGCGTTCGCGAACGATTCGATGCGCGGCGAGAACGCGCTCTCCTCGCGCATGATGGCCAGCTGCAGCGCCTCCGGCAGCTGGTTGGCGCGGGTGTTCTTGGCGACGTAGGCGGCGAACGCGCGCGGGTAGGCCAGCTTCCACTTGGCGGCGTTGATCCCCTTCGGGTACTCGAGCCGGTAGTTGGTCAGGCCGTACCGCGGGAGCGAGTGCGACGCGCTCCAGACCCCGCCTCGATCGAGCAAGGTCGCGGTGATCCAGATGACGTCTTCGCCCTCGGCGGCGGCCGCCGCGCTGGCGGCGCTGGAGGCGTGCTTCTCGGCGGACGTCGCCAGCCCCAGCTTGGCCAGCTCGCGCCGGGCGTCGCCCCCCTGGCCCATGCGCGCCAGCTCGACGGCGCGCAGGAACCCGGGCTCGCCGTAGAGCGCGCGCGGCGGGAACGACCAGGCGGGGATCTCCTTCAGCCCCTTTCGCAGCGAGGCGACCAGCTTGTCGGTCGCGTGCCGGTCGGCCGCGCGCAGCCGCGCCAGCGACAGCAAGGCGTAGACCGACAGCGGGTACTCCTTGACGGCGCGCTCGTACCACTCGCGGGCGTCGTCGGCGTGCCCCTGCTTCTCGAACACGCGCCCCTTCCAGTACTGAACGCGCCCCTCGGCGTACCAGATCTCCTCGTGCGGCACGAGGCGCAGGTTCTCGTCCAGCCAGTGGAGCGCGTCGTCGAGGTGCCCGGCCCGCCAGGCGCCGAACGCGAGCCGCCACAGCGCCTCGTTCAGCAGATCGCCCTTCGGATAGCGCGCCGGCACCTCGGCCAGCGCCTTGGCCGCTCCGGCGTCGTCCCCGGCGTCGGTCAGGAGCTCGGCCATCCGGATGCGCGCGTCGTCGGCGTAGCTGTGGTCGGCGTGCTCATTCTCGACCCGCCGGTAGCGCTTGATGGCTTCGTCGCGGTTGCCCGCCGACGCCCATGACCGCGCCCCCTGGTACAGCGCCTTCGCGTGCAGGTCCCGGTTGCCGGCGCGCGCGCAGGCCCAGTCGGCCTCGTCGAAGAGCGGGGCCGCGCGCGGGCGCTGGCGAGCCTTCCACACCGACTGCGCGCGGTAAAACCGCGCCTTGCACTCCAGGTCCGGGTTCAGCCCCGGAGCGCCGAGCGCGCCGGCCAGCGTGGTCTCCGATTCCTGGTTGCGGTTGTGGTCGAAGAAGGTCATGCCGCGCGTGACCATCTCGCCCGCCGTCCGGCTGCGGACGGTCGCCGCTTCGGGCGCGGGCAGGGCGCTGGCGATCTGCTCCAGGCGGTCGCCGGCCCGCTCGCTCCAGGCCTCGAGCGGCGCCTCGGCCCAGACCCGCCGATAGATGGCCACCACGTCCGACGACGGCGCGGACGGGTTGACCTTCTCGATCGCTTCGGCCTTCTTGAACAGCGCCTCGGCGCGCCGCGGCCCGTTCGGGAACCGGGTCAGGTACTCGTTCAGCGCCGCCAGCGCCTCGTCCCAGCGCGACAGCGAGCGCAGGGCGTCGATGCGCACCAGCGCCGCCTCGGCCTGGGGGACGCTGCCGGCAGGGACCTTCGCGGCCCACTCCAGCGCGCCCGCCCAGTCACCGCGCCGCAGCCGGCAGCGGGATGCGTTGTAGGCGTGGTAAGGCGCGAGGCGCGGGTAGCTGGTGTACAGCTCCTCGAACAGCCGGCCGGCGCCCGCCCAGTCGCCGTCGCTCAGGCGCGACAGCGCCAGCATGTCGGTGGCTGCCAGCCGCTCGTCGCCGCGCAGCGACTTCAGCGCGCGCGCGAAGCCGGCCTCGGCGCCCGCCCAGTCCTCGGCGCGGAACCGCTCGACGGCCTGCTTGGCGGGGCCTTTTTGAAAGAACGGCTCCAGCCAGGCGCGCTCGAAGGCCACCGGCTTGCCGGCGGCCGCGTGGGCGGGCGCAGGAGCCTCGTCGCGGTCGGGATCGTCGTCGCCGGGCGAGGCGTGAGCGCCCGCTCCCGCCAGCGCCAGGGCAACACCAAGGACGACGGCGGCTCTCGACACGTGGTCAGACTACGAACCGGAAGGGCCCGCGGCAAAAAAACCAGCGGATCAGCTGATTTATTCTCAGCCCTGGAAAACGGTCACGCGGTTGCGGCCGCCGTGCTTCGACTGGTACAGCGCCTTGTCGGCGCGCGAGACCAAGTCGCTGGCGTCCTTCACCACCGGGTCGGGCAGGCCGGTCACACCGACGCTGATGGTCACCGGGATGACCGTCCCTTCGTGCACGAACCTGTGCTTCTCGACAGCCTTGCGCATGCGTTCGGCGACGATGTGGGCCTGCGACAGGTCGATGCCGCGGCAGATCACCGCGAACTCCTCGCCGCCGTAGCGAGCGAACACGTCCTCGGCGCGCAGGGTCGTGGTCAGCAGGGTCGACATCTCGCTCAGCACGTAGTCGCCGGCCTGGTGCCCGTACGTGTCGTTCACCTTCTTGAAGTGATCGATGTCGAACATCACTAGCGCCAGCGCCGACGAGTGGCGGATGGCGAACGTCAGCTCGCTCTCGAGCCGGTCGGTGAAGTACTTC
>CAZJMY010000659.1:0-3980 GCA_964546845.1 uncultured Myxococcales bacterium
TCGCGAGGATGGCGCGCCACGGGGCTCGGTTCCAGCAGGCTAGGTCAAAGCCAGCACTGCGGCAAGAGGAGGATAATTTGACACTCTATCCTACATGTATGACGGTGTCATCATGGCACCTCTTCTCCGCTTCGTCATCGCAGGTCTTCTGCTGTCGATTTCGATGGTTGCGCGAGCCGAGGGCCCCTCCATCAAACCCGAGTCGATCCGGCTCGTCAATGGCCGGTACGTGGCCGACCTGAGGGGCGGCGGCCGCGCCGACCTGACGCTGGATCCGCGGCTGCAGTCCAGCACGGACGACCTGCTCCGAAGCTTCCAGATCCCCTACGCCGGCGCGGTGGTGGTGTCGATCCCGGACGGCCGCGTGCTGGCCCTCGTCGGGCGCTCGGCCGCCGACCCGCGCCTCGGGGCGCAGCAGCTGGCCCTGCACCCCTGGGCCCCCTCGGCCTCGGTGTTCAAGGTGGTCTCGGCGACCGCGCTCGTCCAGCGCGGCGTCTCGGGCGCGACGCGCGTCTGCTACCACGGCGGCGTGTCGGCGGTGCTGCCGGACAACCTGATCGACATCCCGTCGATCGACCGCCGCTGCGACACGCTGGCGTACGGCCTCGGCAAGTCGCAGAACGCCATCATCGCCAAGCTGGTCACCCAGCACCTGACCGCCGGCGACGTGGCCGCCGTGGGGCGCACCTTCGGGTTCGGTGAACCGATCCCGTTCGAGATCCCCGTGGAGGCCTCGCACCTGGACGTCCCCGACGACCGGCTCGAGCTGGCGCGCGCGTCCGCCGGGTTCTGGCACTCGACCCTGTCGCCGCTGCACGGCGCGCTGGTGGCGGCCACGATCGCCAACGGCGGCGAGATGCCCGCGCCCACGCTGATCGAGCATGCCCAGGGGGCCGACGGGCGCCCCGAGGTGGTGCCGATCCCGGCCCCGCGCCACGTCGCCGACGCAGCGGCCGCCGCCGAGGTGGGGCGCATGATGGAGCTGACCACCCGGATCGGGACGGCGAAGGGGACGTTCCGCACGAAGCGCGGACAGCGCATCCTGCCCGTCGAAGTGGCCGGAAAGACCGGCACCCTCTGCGCGAACACCGACCGCGGGCCGATCGGGTACAGCTGGTTCGTCGGGTACGCGCCCGCCGACCACCCGCGCATCGCCTTCGCCGTCGCCCTGGGTAACGGCCCCTCCTGGCGGATCAAGGCGACGTACGTGGGGCGCCACATCGTCAGCGAGTACCTGGCTGGCCGGGCGGCCGCCCGGGCCCACCCGGGCCTCGTCGCCTCTCGCTGACGCACTCGGCTGCCATCGGCTTTTGTCGACCCTTTTTGTCGGCCCTTTTTGTCGGCCCTTGGGGGCCGGGCTTGTGGCGGGCCGCCGACGGCGTATAGACTGACCGCGCCTCTGGAAAGGCTGTCTCGCAGCATGCAGCTCTATGAATGGCTTTCGACCGTCGCTTCGAACCAAAGCAGCGGGAAAGCGCTGGTCTATCGCGACACGTATCTCTCGTGGCGTGGGCTGCTTCACCGGGTCGATCGCCGCGCGCAAGAGCTGCACGCGCTGGGGGTGACCGCCGGCGCGTGGGTCGGCCTGATGCTCGGCAACGTGCCGGACTTCGTGATCCTGGCGCTGGCGCTCTCGAAGATCGAAGCCGTCGTCGTGCCGCTGGATCCGACCACCGGCAACCGCGAGCTGGAGATGGTGCTGGAGGCGGCGCCGCTGCGCGCGCTGGTCACGCGCCCGCGCGGCGGTGAGGGGAACGCGACCGCCGGCCTCCCCTACTATGCCGCGCCGCCCGCCCAGCGTCCGGTGTCGGGGCCGCCGTCCAAGTTCGTCCCGGAATCCCGACGGCGGCTGCAGGGCACGCTGCTGTCCTGCGGGCTCTACAAGCGGAGCGCTCCCGTCAACCTGACCGACGGTGACCCGCCCGAGGTCGTGCAGTTCACGGCGGCGGTCGGCGGCGATCCCAAGGGCGTCGTCAAGACCGGCGCCAACCTGGCGGCGGCGGCGGCGGCGATCCGGAAGACCCTCGAGGTCACGGCCACCGACCGCGTGCTGTGCACACTGCCCCTGCACGCGAGCTATGGGTTCGACTTCGGCCTGCTGACGTCGCTGGCGAATGGCGCGACGCTGTTCCTGGAGGACGAGGTCTCGCCCAAGCGCATCGCCAAGCTGCTGCGCGAACAGAACGTCGACCTGTTCGCGGGCACGCCGGCGCTGTTCGGTTCGCTGGTGCGGGTGCCGACCGTGAAACCGCTGAAGACGGGCGGCGCCCGCTTCCTGAGCTCGGGCTCGGCCCTGCCGGCGGCCATCGCGGAGGCGTTCCACGAGCGGTTCGGGATCCGGCTGCTCTCCTGCTACCACACGACGCAGGCCGGGCCCTTGGCCGTCGACCGCGCCGGCAAGGAGCCGGAGAGCGTCGGGCGCGCCTTCGAGGGCGTCGAGCTGCGCGTCGCCAGCCCCAAGGGCGAGCGGCTGCCGGCCGGCGACGCGGGCCCGATCTGGGTGCGCTCGGGCGCGCTGTCGACGGTGTCCGTGCCGAAGACCCACCTGCCCAAGCGCGCCGACGGCGTCCCGATCGGCGGTATGGACGACGGCTGGATGCGGACGGGCGACCTGGGGCACCAGGACCGCGCCGGCCGCGTGGTCATCACCGGCCGCGAGGACGACCTGGTCAAGGTCGACGGCAAGCGCGTCGCGCTGGGCGAGGTCGAGGGCTGCCTGGAGGCCTTCCCCAAGGTGAAGGCGGCACAGGCCCGCGTGGTCACCGACGACCTGGGCGGCCCCATGGTCGTCGCGCGCGTGGTCCGCGCCGGCCTGTGCAAGGCCGAAGACATCATCGACCACTGCGCCCGGAATTTGGCCCCCTACAAAGTCCCGCGGCAGATCGAGTTCTGCGAAGCGATCTAGGCAGCGGCGCCCGTTGGCGCGCGTGTTCGTGTTCGTGTTCGTGGGCGTGTTCGAGTTCGTGTCCGTGTATGGCTAGCGTGGGCGTGCGGGGCTAGCGTGTTCGTGCGGGCGACTGCCGCTAGCCGCTAGCCGCGGAACGCGAGCCTCCCACGAACACGAACTCGAACACGCCCACGCCCACGAACACGCGCCCCCTCTGCCTCTCCCTCTCAGTCCAAGACTTCTTGCAGGTGCGCGCGCACGACGGCCTTCGACCCAGGGGGGAGCTCGATCTCCTGAAAGAAGGAGTAGTAGCCGGGGTGCCGGATCTCGATGCGGTGAAAGCCGGGGCGGATCTGGTGGCCTTCCTTCTTCCACTCGCTCGCGTGCCCGACCATGAGGTCGTCGATGTAGACCGTGGCGTCGGGGACGTTGGACTCGACGGTGACGCCGACGGCGCCCGGTTCCAGCGTGTGGGCGCAGCCGGCGGCGGCCAGCCAGAACGCGGCGATCAGGCACAGCAGCGGCCGAAGGAAAACGCGGGTCATGGATGCCCTTCCGGAGCGGCGGGTGCGCGAAGGCGGGCCCGCAGGCGGATCACGTCCCCGGACGCTTGCACGTCCGTCAAGCTGATCATTGCATCGGCGTCGCGCGAGAGGGCTGCCGCCAGAGGCGCCGCCGCCGACCGGGTCCGGGCGCTGATTTCGACCCGGCCGCCGCCGACCCGCAGCAGGTCCGCGCCCGACACGGCGCCGACCTCCCGCACGCTCTTCAGCAGGGCGCCGACCGCCCCGGGCTCCGTCACGTCCGCGTCGATGACCACCGACGGCAGATCGCCGCCGGCCGGGCTGGCCGCGGCCAGCCCGGCCGCGATCTGGGTGGCCAGCTGGGGCGCCAGCCGGGCCAGGCACGCGGCACGCGCCTCGGCGAGACTCTCCGCAAACCCGTGCGCGGTCGTCTCGATCGGGTGCAGCGGGAGGCCGGAAAACCGCGCCGCCCCGTGGCAAGCGGACGCGAGCTCGGGCGTCCCGCGCACCGGCCCCTCGTCGCTGACGGTCGCCGCGACGTAAGCCGCCGGCGCAGCGGGGTCGGGGCG
>CAZJMY010000660.1:0-12346 GCA_964546845.1 uncultured Myxococcales bacterium
GGCCGTCTCAAGCGCGTGACCCGCCGCGTGGTCAAGCGGCTCCGACGCGAGCCGACTCTCCACGAGTACGCTCAGGCGCTCCGCGTGTGAGCCCGCGGCGAGGGCAGTTCGCAAGTCGCGCGCGCCGCTCCGGATGGTCCCTGAGGGCACCGGCTACAAAACGACCGCGACCTGAGCGCCGGATCGCCGCGCTCGGCGGCGATGAAGATGCTCGAATCGATCAGCGATCCCAAGGATGAGATCGGCGTTGCGGCAGACGGCACGCCCGCCTTCGTCGACGGAGCGCAGCTCGCGGAACCTGGTCACCACCTCCGCCATCTCCGGCGGCGACAGCTCAGCCAGCTCCTCGATCACCTTTTTCACGCGCGCCGTCATCTCGGAGAACCAGGTGTACCACGTGGCCCACCCGGCTCAGGGGCGGGCCGCTGGAGGTATCATGGCGCGAACCTAGCCACGCCTCCCCGCGTCCAGAGGAACCGCGCTAAAGAAGCTCGTCGATGCGGTGAACCGGGCCCTCACCTGTGATCTCGCCGCGCCCCACGGCGAGCAGCCGGTTCAGGAACTCGAACTTGGGCGAGGCCGTCTGGAAGCGCGGGACCGTGCGAAAATAGGCGCCGCCGGGGGCTTGGTCGTCGCGCAGCCCGTCAAAGGTCATGTAGATCAGAGCTCCGTCGTCAGTCTCGAGGGTCGTTCGTAGATCGAGCTCGATGACGCCGTCGGCTCGCGTGATGGTCCAGTCGTCGCCTCCCGCGAGCACGCGCCCGCGTAGCCGGTCGCCTTCGAAGCGACCGCCCGTTATGGAATAGATCAAACGCGCGCCGTGAGCCCCTCCGCCCAGCTTCTGCGGCGGAGCGGTCTCGAGGCGCAGGGTCATGAGTGGGCGAAACGTCATGGTCGGCCTGATCGTCTATTGAGATGACCCGGGGGCTCTTCGCGACGGAGCGTGGAACGATCCCCGGGACGGGACGAGGCGTACATCCGACCAGCGTCGCCGAAGCCAGCGCCTTGAGAACATCTCTGCGAAGGGCAGCCACTCGAGCCTCATAGGATCTCATCGACGGTGTAAAGAGGTCCGCCCGGGCGGCGGTCACCGGTCGACACCGCGAGCAGACGGTTCAGGAACAGATACTTCGCGTGCGCCGTATCGAAGCGCACGATGGTGCGGAAGTAATACGCAGTCGGATCGACGCGCTCGCCCCGCGACAGCGCCGCGAGCACCTCGGGCGGTCCGTGGCGAAGGCCGAACGACGACATCAGAACCAGGGCGCCGTCGTCGGTCTCGAGCGTCACGCGCAGGTCGAGCTCGAGGACGCCATCGCGGCGCAACAGGGTCCAGTCGCCGCCGCCCGGCAAGATCCTGCCCCTCAGACGCGGCCCCTCGAACTGCCCGCTCTCGATGGGCACGATGACGCGTGTCCCGCTTGGCACGGCGCCGATCCGCTGGGGCTCACCTACGGCGGCCTGCAGGTTCATCAAGAGACGCGATTCCATCGGCCTGGCCTGCACTATGCGTCGGCGTCGTCTTCGCGCAATGGAAGCGCCTCGCGCAACGAGGCCGGTGCTGCGGATTCAGGTCCCGCCTCACTTGCTCGGCCACGCGGTGGGCGCATACGAGTAGGGAGGACGGCACCATGACGAACGAGAGCAAAGGAGAGACCTCCAACGCGAAAGGAACGCCGCAAGTCCGCGTGACGAGGCGGTCGCCTGCCTACTGGCGTGTGACGATCGACAACCCACCCATCGATGTAATGGGCCCCGAGATGGTCCGACAGTTCTAGCAGCTCATCGACGCTGTCGAGGCTGACGAGCAGGTCAGGGTCGTGGTCTTCGATAGCGCCGTCGATGACTACTTCCCCATCGCGTCGATCCGCGGTCGGGCGACGGGCAACGGCAGCGAGCTCGCGCTCGCCTGCGACATGAGCTTCGCGAGCCGCGAGAAGGCCGTTCTCTCGCAATGGGAGGTGGGCGTGAGGTACCACCTGGGCCGGATCGCGCGCTAGGAGCGAGTCATGAATGCAGCCGTGTTCCCCGTGTTGCTCATTGCCCTGCTCCTCGGGATCGTGGCCGGCCTGCGCTCGCTGATCACTCCTGCCGTCGTGAGCTGGGTCGTTCATCTTGGCTGGTTCAACGTCGAGCGGACCTGGGCGGCCGCCCTTGGCAACCTCTGGGTGCGCTGGATCTTGACGGCGCTCGGCGTCGTCGAGCTGATCGCAGACCAGCTTCCCGCTACACCTAGCCGCACGGTGGCGTGGCAGTTCGGCCTGCGGCTGTTCGTGGGAGCCCTCTGTGGAGCCGTCGTGGGCACGGCCAGCCGCCTCACGCTCGCCGGCGCATTGGCGGGCAGCATCGGCGCCGTGATCGGGACTCTGGCAGGGCGCGCAGGTGATCCTGGGCAACTTCGTGTCGCTCACGGAAGCAGACGCAGGAACTGTTCCTGCAGCGGCGGGAGCCATGTTCTCCGGTCTCGGAGGTCGGAGGACCCACGATTCGCCGTTCAGATCGCGCGCCAGCGTCAGCACGTCGAGGCGGTGATGGCCGCCCTCGTGACAGTGCCGGGTTCAAAGGCGCTCGGGGCCAAGCTCGCGACCGAGGAAGCGAAGCTGTTGGCCCTGGAAGCGGAGCGGACCGCGGCCAGCAACGAGCGGCCGAAGGTCATGCCCCACCCCGCCCTCATCGGGTTCGCATGCTTCCCGACGTCGACGGCTACCGGATGATGGGAGCGATCGACGTCGGGGTATGCGATGAAATGAGTAGCGGGGGCGTGATTTGAACACGCGACCTTCGGGTTATGAGCCCGACGAGCTACCAGGCTGCTCCACCCCGCATCACGCTGCGAAAGCGGGGGAACCTTGCCGCATCGCGGGCGCGCCGTCAAGCCCATGATTGCACGTCACGTGAGGTCGTCGTAGCGTCGGCGGATGCCGACGAAGCCTCCTGCGCCGAAGCGACCGCCGGCCGGGCGAACGGCGGCCCGGCGCGAGGACTACGGCGCGCCCGTCGACGGGTTCTTCGGGAAGCAGCCGCCGCCGCTGCGGGCGATCCTCGACGAGCTGCGGGCCATGATCATGGCGACGGCGCCGGACGCGACGGCGGCGCTGAAGTGGGGGATGCCGTTCTTCACGCGAGACGGCGAGATGATGTGCGCGCTGGCGGCCTTCAAGTCGCACGTGAACCTGATTCTGCCCGGACCACCCGGCACCTACGCCGACCCCGACGGCCTCCTGCAGGGCGACGGGAAGACCGGCAAGCACCTGAAGCTCCGCTCCGTCGACGAACTGCCGCGGGCAGCGGTCCGCGGCTGGTTGAAGACGGCCGCGGCGCGCGCGAAGGCCTGAGGTCGTGCCGCCCGCCAAGAAGGTCGCGCGCCAGGCGCCCGCCTCCGCACCCGAGAAGCCGTCCAGGACAACCACCAAGGCCGCAGCCGGCAGGCCAGCAGCGGCGAGACCGGCCGCCAAGTCCGCGACGTCTCCGCCGGGCGGCGCGCTCGAGATCCCCCGCCCCTTCGCGTCCGTGGTGCGCGCCTTCACGGGCATCGCCGGCGTCACGGTGGGCCCAGGCTGGGGGCGCGGCGGCGTCGTCCTCAAGCGGGGCGGCAAGATCTTCGCGATGCTGGTGCGCGGGCAGTTCGTCGCCAAGCTGCCCGGGCCCCGCGTCGACGCGCTGGTCGCCGGCGGCGCCGGTGTCCGCTTCGATCCCCGTCGCGACGGCCGCGTCATGAAGGAGTGGCTGGTCGTCGACGTGGCTGCGGCGCGGCAATGGTCGAGCCTGGCGCGAGAGGCGTTCGCCTTCGCCGCCGGCGCTCGTTGAGCGGACGCCCGCCCGCCGCAAACGCGGTTTCTCGCCCGCACCCGCTCGGGTAAGATGAATACTTTCCGCATCCTCTAGCCTGGAGCTCTTGATGAAGGCCACGTCCCGCTTCGCCCGTCCCCGTTCGTTCTCCGCGCTGACCCTGACCGCCGCCTGCGGACTGGCGCTCGCCGCCTGCTCCTCCAGCTCGAGCACCGGCGGGGCCACCGGCGGTTCCAGCGGCTCCGGAACGGGCGGCACGGCGGCAGGATCGGGCGGGTCGAGCGCCACCGGCGGATCGAACGCCACCGGCGGGTCGAAGGGGTCGGGCGGGTCGAGCGGGTCGGGGTCCGGCGGCGCGGCGCCCGGCACCGGCGGCAGCGCCACCACCGGCAGCGGCGGCTCGGCGACCGGCTCGGGCGGCGTCCAGGGGTCCGGGGGCGCGCAGGCCACCGGTGGAATCAGCGGCGCGGCCGGCGCGGGCCCCGGCGGCGGCGGGCGCTCCGGCGGCACCGGCGGCGTCACCGGCGGGGGCGGCGGCAGCGCCTCCAGCGGGTTCTGCCCCTCGGGCGCCATCTTCTGCGCCGACTTCGAGGAGGCCAGCGGCGTCCCCAGCAACGCGCCCGTCGGCACCGCGTCGTTCCTGGATCCCAGCGAGTACGGCAAGACGTTCGGCCCCCCCTCCCCCGTCATGGAGCTCGACAAGACCGCTCCCTACGCGGGGACGCAGTCGCTGAAGGTCGACCCCTCGTCGGGGTTCAGCGTGCGGACGCTGTCCGTCGCCGTCCCGCAGACGTTCTGGGTCCGCCTCTACATCAAGAGCGACAAGGCGATCGGCCAGCCGGACCACAACTCGTTCTTCGGCGCCGGCGTCGACCCCGACTACAGCAAGGGGAAGTTCGTCGAGGTCTCCGAGCAGTTCAACTGCGTCCTCCTCAACCAGTCGGACAGCCTCTATCCGGCGGGCACCACCTGCGGCGCCAACACGGCGCTGTCGGCCAACGAGTGGCACTGCATGGCCGCGCAGTTCGACGGCGCGACCGGCAACGTGCAGGTGTTCTCGGGCACGACGAAGATCATCGACGCCGCCGCCTGGGCGCCCGCCAAGCAGACTTTCACGACGTTCTCGTTCGGCTACTTCGCGTACAACGCGAACAGCGCGACGGTCTGGTACGACAACGTCGTCGTGTCCGCCAGCCCGCTTTCGTGCCCGTAGCCGAGGGCCCAGGCAGCGCCCGCCGGCGGCAGCACGCCGCCCGCGGGCAAATCAGACCAGGGCCCCTCGAACCCGGCGCCTACACGGCCGGCGCGGCGGTCGCGGACGGCGCCGCGGCGGTGTACTTCGCGATCAGCCGCCCGATGCGCGGGACCGCCGCCTCGACGTGCTTCTTGCCCGTCGGGCGCAGCTTCTCGTACGCCTTCTTGAGCGTGCCGTTCGTCGACTTGGCGGCGCGCTCGTCGCTGATGGCGAGCAGCGCGTCCGAAACCTGGCCGGCCCGAGCGTTCAGCAGCGGTCCGATCGGCTCGTTCTTCGACTGCGCTTCGGCCCAGAACGGCTCCAGCCGATTGACGAAGTCGTCCAGCATGTGGTCGACGGCCTCGCTCACGAACCCCGGCTTCACGGCCTTGACGACTGCGAAGGCGGCCTTGACCGCCAGACCCGTCAGCCCCCCCTTCGAGTCGACCTCTTCCTCGATCAGTTTCCCGCAATCGGCGACCACCTTCGGCCGATTTCCGGGCACCAGCAAAATGTCGTTCAAGTTCGGCATGGCGCCGAATCTACACCACGTCCACGCGACGTGGTACGCATGCGGCGATGTCCCTTAAGGTGCTCCCCTCGCCACGGGCCGCGCTGGCCATCCTGACGGGACTGAACTTCCTGAACTACGTCGACCGGTTCATCCCGGCGGCGGTCATGCCGTCGATCATCTCCGCCCTCAAGCTCACCGACGCCCGGGCCGGCTCCCTCTCGACCCTGTTCATCCTCAGCTATTCGGTGATCTCGCCGGCCGCCGGCTTCTTCGGCGACCGCCGCCCCCGCTTTCGCCTGGCAGCCCTGGGCGTCCTGATCTGGAGCGCGGCCACCTTCGGCTCCGGTCTGGCCCCCACCTACCTGGCGCTGGTAGTCGCGCGGGCCCTGACCGGCGTCGGCGAGGCCAGTTACACGGTCGTGACCCCGTCACTGGTGTCCGACTTCTACCCGGCCGCGCGCCGCGGGCGCGCGCTGGCCATCTTCTACGCGGCGATCCCGGTCGGCTCGGCGCTGGGGTACGTGCTGGGCGGCGCCATCAACGCGCGGTTCGGGTGGCGGTGGGCGTTCTTCATGGCCGGCCTGCCGGGCATGGCCCTGGCCGTGCTGCTCCTGTTCCTGCGGGACCCGCAGCGCGGGGCCCTGGACGCCGCCGCAACGCAAGCCGCGCCCGCCCGCCCCTCGCTCCGCGTGCTGGCCGCCTACCCGAGCTTCCTCTTCAACACGGCGTCGCAGATCATCTACACCTTCGTCGTCGGCGGGCTCGCCACCTGGATGCCGACCTACTTCGTGCGCGTCCGGCACCTGCCGCTCAAAACGGCGGATCTGACCTTCGGCGGCGTGCTGGCGCTGGCGGGACTGGTCGGGACCCTCATCGGCGGGCGGCTGGGCGATCGCCTGGCCCAGCGGCACCCCGCGGGCCACTTCCTGCTGTCCGGAACGTCGCTGGTCGCGTCGCTGCCGTTCGCGGTGGCGGGGGTGCTCGCGGAATCCCCTGCTATCTTCTGGCCGGCGATGTTCATCGCGCTCACGCTTCTGTTCCTCAACACCGGTCCGCTGAACGCGGCCATGGCGAACGTCTTGCCGGCTCACCTGCGCGGCTGGGGGTTCGCGATCAACACCATGTCCATCCACCTGCTGGGCGACGCGCTGTCCCCGTCGGCGATCGGGTTCGCGTCCGACAGGATGGGGCTGGCGACGCCGGTCCTCGTCACCGCCGCGCTGCCGATCCTGGCCGGGCTCGTGCTGCTCGCGGGGCGGCCAGCGCTGACCCGGGACCTCGCCCGGAGCACCGCGCAATGAGCAACCCCGACAGCGACGCGGTCGCCGCCCTGGACGTCGCCGCCCGCATCGCGCGCGAGGCCGCCGTGCTGGTCCGCGGCTACCACGGCAAACCGCTGGCCATCGAGAGCAAGGCCGGCAACGAGCCCGTGACCGAGGCGGACCGGGCGGCCAACACCCTCATCGTCCAGCGCCTCTCGGCGGCGTTCCCCGACGACATCATCCTGTCCGAGGAGATCCCGGACACCGGGGCGCGCCTCGGCCGCCGGCGGGTCTGGATGGTCGACCCCATCGACGGCACCAGCGACTTCATCCTGGGCGACGTGGGGTTCGTGGTGATGATCGGCCTCTGCGTCGACGGGCGGCCGCTGCTGGGCGCCGTCGCGCACCCGCTGTCGGGGACGGTGTACGGGGGCATCGCGGATACACTGGCCTGGGAAGAGAACGCCGACGGGGCGCGGACGCCGCTGCGCACGTCGACCATCGCCAGCGCGCCCGGCATCCGGCTGGTCGCCTCCAAGACCCATCGCACGAACCGCATCGATCGCATCAAGCAGGCGCTGCAGATCCAGGACGAGATCAACGTCGGCAGCGTGGGCCTCAAGATCGGCCTCGTCAGCCGCGCCGAGCGGGACCTCTACATCTACACGGGCGGCCGCACGAAGATCTGGGACACCTGCGGTCCAGAGGCGATCCTGCGCGGCGCCGGCGGCGTCATGACCGACGTCGACGGCGCGCCGCTGAGCTACGACAAGCCGGACCTCTACAACCGGCGCGGCATCGTGGCGTCGAACGGGCCGCTGCACCCGTTCGTCATCAAGACGCTGACGCCGTTCGTGCGAACGACTGACTGACCGCCCTTAGCTGCCGGCGATCATCATCTCGGAGACGCGGAAGGTCGGGCACTGGACCGACGACCGCGTGTCCAGATCGTCGCCGACGGCGTCGACCCGCTTCCACAGGTCGTCGAACCCCAGCGACACGGTGATCTCCGTGACCGGGAAGGCGCGCTCGCCGCGCTCGATCCAGAAGCCGCCCGCCCCCTGCGAGTAGTCGCCGGTGACGGCGTTGAAGCCGAACCCCATCAAGTCGGTGACGTAAA
Organism: uncultured Myxococcales bacterium; assembly: GCA_964546845.1. Lineage (GTDB taxonomy): Bacteria > Myxococcota_A > Polyangia > Fen-1088 > Fen-1088 > JADGRB01. The sequence continues at coordinate 7,920 of CAZJMY010000660.1, forward strand.
GCCCCCGGTCGATCTTCTCGATCTCGGCGGCCGGCGTGCGCCCGGCGCGCAGGATCAGATTCGAGATGCCCACGTGCGCGCCGCCGCCCACCGCCCGGCTGGCCGACCCCGTCGAGCGGCGCCCCAGCTTGCGGGCGGCGTAGGTGTCGCACAGGAACGTGCGCAGTACGCCCTCGGAGATGAGCACGTTCGTGCGGCTGGGCAGCCCCTCGCCGTCGTAGGCCCGAGAGCCGGGGCCGCGCTTGATGAGCGGATCGTCCAGCAGCTCGATCAGCGGCGACGCGACGGGCGTCCCTTCGCGTCCGGCCAGGTACGTGCTGCGGCGCCACAGCGCGCCGCCCGACAGCACGCCCGCCAGCTGGCCGACCAGGCCGCGCCCCGCGTCGGGCGAGAAGACGACCGGGGCCGCGCCCGTCGGGATCTTGCGGGCGCCGAGCTTGGCCAGCGTGCGCCGCGCCGCCTCGAGGCCGATCTGCTCGGGATCCGCCAGGCCGTCCGCGAAGCGGGAGGCGGACCAGTAGACGCCGTTCCGCTTCTTGCCGTCGGCGTCGTCGCAGATGGGCTCGACGGCAAACGACACGTGCGTGCCGCGCACCGACCCGGAAAACCCGGCGGAGGTCGCGAAGGCCGACGCCCCGACGGTCCGGCCGAAGACGGCGCCGTCCGAGTTCGTGACCCGCTTGTCCAGCTTCAGCGCGGCGGCTTCGCCGATTCGCGCCCGCCGGAGCCCCTCGGCGACGTCCACCGACAGGACGGCGTCGTCCCACAGGTCCAGGTCCGGCAGCTCGCGCGCCATGTCCTCGCGCGCCGGCAGCGCGCCCGCCGGGTCCGGCTCGGACAACGACGCCAGCTCGACGCTCTCGCGCGCGAACCGCTCGAGCGCGGCCGGCGTGAAGTCCGACGTGTACGTGACGGCGGCGCGGTCGTCCTTGAGGACGCGCAGCCCCAGCGCGCGGCTGCCCGCCTCCTTGATCAGCTCCGTCTCGCCGAGGCGCACCTTCACCTCCAGCTCCGTCCCGTCGCGGACCAGCACCTCGGCGCCGTCCGCCCCGGCCTTCAGGGCCAGCGACAGCATCTGCTCGGCCAGGTGCTGGCACTCCTTGGGATCGGGCAGGCGGCGTCCACCCAGCTTCATCGGGTCTTCGTCCCGCCCACGGTGATCTCGGCGATCTTCATCGTCGGGGTGCCGATGCCGACGGGCACCGACTGGCCGTCCTTGCCGCACGTCCAGGTCCCCTGCGACAGCTCGAAGTCCGCCCCCAGCATCGTCACCTTGCGCAGCACGTCCGGTCCATTCCCGATCAAGTTGGTCCCTTTCAGCGGCGCCGTCAGCTTGCCGTCCTCGATCAGATAGCTCTCGGTCAGGGCGAACACGAAGTCGCCGTTCGAGATGTTCACCTGCCCGCCCGCGAACCGCTTGGCGTAGACCCCGCGCTTGACGGACTTGATGATCTCCTCGGGATCGTCCTGCCCCGGCGCCAGGAACGTGTTGGTCATGCGCGGCAGCGGCTCGTGCCGGAAGCTCTGGCGGCGGCCGTTGCCGGACGGCTTGGTCGCGAAGTGCTTCGACGACAGCCGGTCCTGCATGTACCCGACCAGCACGCCGTTCTCGATGAGCACGTTGCGCTGCCCCGGGTTCCCCTCGTCGTCGACGTTGATCGTCCCACGGGCGTTGTCGACGGTGCCGTCGTCGACGACCGTGCACAGCGGCGACGCCACGCTCTGGCCGATGCGGTCGGCGTAGTTGGACGTGCGCTTGCGGTTGAAGTCGGCCTCCAACCCGTGCCCGACCGCCTCGTGCAGCAGGATGCCGGACTCGCCGGCGCCCAGCACGACCTCCATCGGGCCGGCTGGCGCCTCCACGGCGTGCAGCATGCCGATGGCCAGGCGGGCCGCCTCACGCCCGTGCTCTTCGGGGCTCTGCCCCGCTCGCGCGAAGAACTCCATGCCGAAGCGCGCGGCGCCGCCCGACCGGCCGACCTGCCGCTGCCGGCCGGCGCCCTCGCCCTCCTCGGCGACGGCGCTGACCCCGAAACGCATCATCGGCTGGCTGTCGCGCGCCATGTGGCCGTCGGAGGTGACGACCAGGACCACGCGCTGCTCCTCGGCCAGCGAGGCCTCGACCCGCACGATGCGCGGGTCGTACGCGCGCGCCGCCGCGTCCGCGCGCCGCAGCAGCGCCACCTTGTCGACGCCGGGCCGCGCCAGCGACGGCTCGCTCACGGGATAACGATGGGCCAGGGTGACGGGGCGAATGTCGATAGGCCCGGGCGCCGCGCCGCTGGACGCGATCTGGGCGGCGGTCCGGGCCGCCTCCAGCATGCGGTCCTCGGCCAGCTCCTCGGTGTACGCGTAGCCGGTGGCGTCGCCGCGCAACACGCGCACGCCCAGCCCCAGCGTCACACCCCGCCCGACCGTGCGGATGCGGCCGTCCTCGAGGACGAAGTCCGCGCCGCTGCGGTGCTCGAAGTAGAGGTCGGCGTAGTCGCCGCCCGAGCCCAGCGCCGCGGCCAGCAGCCGCTCCGCCAGGGCCGCGTCGATCGCGTCCAGCGGCGAGCGGGCCGCCCCCGGCTCCGTCGCTGCGGCCCCGCTCACGAGCGCGCCCCCCCGGCGCTACGCCCGTTCAGAGACTTCAGCGACGCCTCGACCGCGTCGGCGGCCTGGCGAATGTCCTCTTCGCGTCCGCCCAGCCACACCCGCCCGACGGCGCCGAACGTGACCATCTCCAGAAGCCCGATCCCGGCCCGCTTCTCCGCCTCGTTGGCGGCAAGCGCCGCGTAGCCGGCCGGCTGAACCTCGAGCGTGTACAGGGTCTCTCCCTCGAGCAGCATCTGTCCGTGTCGCATCCGGTTGATCATGGCCGACTGGTGACCGTCGATGCCAGTGATGATTTCCCGCGACAGCACGCGGGGCGCCAGTCGATCGGCTTCCGCGACGCCCAGCTTGGACAGGATGGCGGCCGCCGCCGCCCGAACCTCACCCTGATCGAACGCGTGCAGCTCCAGGAGGCCGAAGGCGCGCTCGACGATCTGCATGCCGGGGGTCACCCGCGCCGTCTTCAGCGCGACGTCCGTCAGGCTGTTGACGGCGATGCCCGGGGCGATCTCGACGACCAGCGCGGCCTGCCCGTCCAGCGGCAGGATCCCTTGCGCGACCGTTTGCAGGAACCCCGCCACCTGAGGCTGGAGAACGTCGATGAACGTAAGGGCGCGCAGCTCCATCGACGCAGTCTATATCGATCTCGGGACGGCGAGCGCGCTCCAGCCGTCCCGGCTGCCGATGCTCCGACCTAGGCGTGGTCGGGCGGAACGCCCAGCTCGCCGTTGGAGTCGTCCTTGATCTTCGCCAGACCGCGCACCTCGACCTGCCGGATGCGCTCGCGGGTCAGGTTCAGGATCGCGCCGACTTCTTCCAGCGTGATACCGCCCCGGTCGGCTACGTCCAGCGAGCAGGTCTCGGCCATCTCCCAGACCTCGAGGTGCGGAAAGTTCAGCTTGATGGCGCCCGTCTCCGGGTTGACGTCCAGGTACAGGTGGTGCGAGCAGCTCACGAACGGGCACGGCCGCGGCATCGACGCGCACGACTCGCGCGTGGTCGGCCGCTCGACGTCGCCCGGGTAGACCAGCAATTCGGCCACGCGCTTCTCGTCGCGCGTCAAGCGCTTGGGGGCGATGGTCTTCGACCGGACGCGCCCGTCGCGTCCCGCCGAGTGCACCTTGCGGCGGATGCGCGCAACCTCGGGCTGCGGCTCGTCCTCGTCCTCCGTGACCCCGGTACTGTGCGCGTTTGGGTCCTGCGTCTCATCCAATTCGTCCATGGGCTCCTCCTCCGTCGGTGGGCGTGGCCGCCATCAATAAAGGTCGCTGCCGGTCGCCGCGCCGCCGGATGGCGGCTCGGCGGCTTGGGCGGAAATTCGTCGTTCCAGCGAGCTGATTCGTCGCACCAGCTCACCTGCGGCGCGCTTGGCTTCGACGATCTCTCGTTCCAGCTCGCGCCGGCGCTCGGGGTCGCCTGCGCGGCCGCGCGCTTCGCGTTCGAAGCCGGCGATCAGGTCGCGCAGGTCCTTCTCGACCGTCTCGATCTCGTCCTTGAAGCGCGCGAACGATCGCTGGATCTCTTCGATGGTGCGATCGGCCGCCATCATCCCCTTGACGACGTTCACGCGGCGGATCACGTGCGCCGGGTAGAGCCCGCACGATCCGCGGTGCTTCCCCTTGCGGCCGACGCGAATCGAGCGGGGCAGCAAGCCGAGCTGCACGTACTTGCGCAGCGTGGCCTCGGAGAAGCGGATTCCACGCGTCTCGAACAGGTCGACGATCTGGCGCGACGTGAGGCCGTTCGGCCACGCGCGCTCGATCTCCTCGATCTCCCTCTCGTCGAGTAGTCCCCGCGTCGCGGGAGAAGTCGATGAGAGAGCTCGTTTCATT
>CAZJMY010000661.1:0-2288 GCA_964546845.1 uncultured Myxococcales bacterium
GATCGTCGACGGGGCCATGGTTCCGCCGGGCAAGCGCGGCTTCCTGTTCTCGAGGCAGGTCTACGAAGACCAGTTGAAGCTGAAGGCGGCGCGCCGGCTCGACAAGATCAAAGAAGGGCTGGAGTCGGAGGGGCTCAGCACGGCGACCGATCCGGACCTGAAGCGGATGGTCCGCGAGAACGTCTCGCAGGTGCGCGAGATCCTGTTGCAGCTGGACGCGGGGAAGACCGCCGACTTCCGGGCCAAGCTGCAGCGCGAGCTGGGGAGCCAGGAGAACGACGTCGGCAAGCTGCTGGCCGCGTTCTTCCAGACGGACGACAAGAACCTGCGGCAGCGGTACGACTTCTTCTACAAAGAGCTGGCGCCGTCGCTGGAGCTCTACCGCGTGCGCATCGGCGACGTGCTGACCATCAAGGCGTTCACGCGTTCCGGGTACGTCCAGTCCGTGAACGTGCCGGTGTACGGTGTGTTCGAGTTCCAGGGGCTCGAGAAATCGACGCTGGCGGGCGCGCTGAACCTGATGGACATGGTGTCGTTTCGCGAGCTGTACGGCTTCATGAGCGGCGAGAAGCTGGCCGAGATCCAGCAGCTGCAGAAGGCGGCCGGCGCCCACGACGTGAGCCGCGAGAACGCCGAAGCCGAGCTGTTCGGCACCAAGCCGGCCGAGGACACCGCCGCCGCGGCCGCGCCGGCCAAGGCCCCGCGCCACATCGAGGCGACGACCACCCCCGGCGTCGCGCCGGTGCGCCACGACCCGGGCGAGTCGCTGACGGGCAAGCTGCAGCGCGAAGAGGCGCGCAGCCGCGTCTTCCCGCCCGACGAGGTCGAGACGGGCGTCGTCCTGAACGCGGCCGTGATCTTGAAGGACGCCAGCCCGCGAAAGATCCGCGAGACGATGGCGGCCATCGAGGCGCAGGGGAAGCAGGACGGCCTCACGCTGAAGGCGATCGACTGGCAGCAGGCCGCCGGGCTGATCGGTCAGTTCGTCAACGTGATCCGCATCGTGCTGTACGTGGCGATCCTGATCATCTTCCTCATCGCGCTGGTCATCATCAACAACGCGATGGTGATGGCGACCCTCGAGCGCGTCAAAGAGATCGGCACGCTGCGGGCCATCGGCGCGCAGCGGCGGTTCATCCTGACGATGCTGGTGATCGAGTCGATCGTCGTCGGCATCATCTTCGGCGGCCTGGGCGCCGGGCTGGGCGCCATCATCGTCAGCATCATCGGCAAGGTCGGCATCCCGGCCAAGTCGGACGTCTGGTTCTTCTTCTTTTCGGGCCCGCGGCTGCACCCCTTCATCGGGACCAGCAACATCGTGGCCGCGTTCCTGATCGTGTTGATGGTGAGCGCGTTCTCCAGCTTTTACCCGGCCTGGATCGCCATGCGGGTCACGCCGCGGCAGGCGATGGCGGAAGAGGAATAGGGAGGGTCGTCATGTCCAAACTGTTCGTCGATCTCACGATCGCGTTCCGCAACCTGATCCAGCACCGGCGGCGGTCGCTTTTCCTCGGGTCGGCGATCGCGGCGGTGACCGCGTTGCTGATCCTGCTGAACGGCCTGTCGACGGGCGTGCGCGAGACGATGATCGACACGGCCACGACGCTGACGACGGGCCACGTGAACGTCGGCGGCTTCTACAAGGTCACGGCCGGGCAGGCGGCGCCGGTGGTCACCGACTACAAGAAGGTGCTGGAGGTCGTGAAGAAGGCCGTCCCCGAGATGGCCTTCGCCGTCCAGCGCGGCCGCGGCTGGGCCAAGCTGGTCTCGGACACCGGCTCGATGCAGGCCGGCGTCACGGGCATCGACATCCGCAACGAGCCCAAGTTCGCGTCCGTGCTGCAGATGGAGAGCGGCAACTTGAACGACCTGGCGCAGCCCGGGACGATCCTGCTGTTCGACAACCAGGCCGAGAAGCTGGGCGTGAAGGTGGGCGACGCGCTGACGATCTCGGCGCCGACCACCCGCGGGACCAACAACACCGTCGACGTGCGGGTTGTGGCCATCGCGCACAGCCTGGGCTTGCTGAGCACCTGGAACACGTTCGTCCCCATCGAGAGCCTGCGGGCGCTGTACCAGCTGAATCAGGACTCGACGGGCGTCATCCAGGTCATGCTCGATCGCAAGAACTTCGACAAGATCCCGGCCATCGCCGGTCGCCTGCGCCAGTCGCTGGACCAGGCCGGCTTCCGCGTGATGGAGCCGGACCCGCGCGCGTTCTGGATGAAGTTCCAGTCGGTCGCGCGCGAGGACTGGACCGGCCAGAAGCTGGACGTCACGAACTGGGA
>CAZJMY010000662.1:0-2908 GCA_964546845.1 uncultured Myxococcales bacterium
CACGCTGTGGGTCCTTTCGTGGGTGCGAGACTCGGGGCGCTAAAGTATTGCCGCCATTTAGGTGAGGGTCAAACGATCCTTTTCGGCTCTTCCTGTAGGAACGTGAAGCACAAAAACCGCTGAGTCGCGGGCGACGGGCGGGCCACCTCGGCCGGGCGTAGCCCGGGCACCCACAGCAGCGCGCCGTCGGCCGCCGTGACGACGGGCAGCAGCGCCCGTCTGTGCCGTTCGATCTTGGCGTCGATCATCAGGTCGGAGATCTTCCGGCTGCCCCTTCCGCCGCGCGGGCGCATGCGGTCGCCGTCCCGCCGGCCGCGCACGAGCAGCGGCCAGCCGAGCCGATCCGCATCGAACCCCGCCTCTCCCGGACCGGGAGCCGCCCGGCCGCTCGCCTCGGACACCTCCGAGACGCGCAGCGTGCCGCCCGCCCACCGATAGCCGCCGGGGAGGTGGATCTGCAGCGGCCCGGGCACCGGCCCCGGCGCAGCCCCGGCCGCCGCCGGCCGGACCGGGGGCGCCGCCTCGCCGCGCGCCGCCCGCGCCAGGCCGATCAGCGCCTGGCTCACCCGGGGGTTCTCGGCGGCCAGCAGCGGCAAAATCTGGTGCCGGATGCGCGCGCGGCTGAAGCGCGGATCGGCGTTCGACGGGTCGGTCGCGAACGGGATGCTCCGCCGGGCGAGGTAGCGCTGGATCTCGGCGCGCGGCACGTCCAGCAGCGGGCGCACGAACGGGTCGCGCCGGTACGGGATGCCGGCGAGGCCGCGCAGCCCCGTCCCGCGCACGATGCGGAACAGGACGGTTTCGGCCTGATCGTCGGCGTGGTGTCCCAGCGCGACCCGCTGCGCCCCGCGACGCGCCGCCAGCGCCGCCAGCGCGCCCAGCCGGGCGCGCCGGGCCGCGTCCTGCAAAGAGGCGCGGCCCCGCTCGCGCCGCACCTCGACGGCGATCGGCCAGAAGGGCAGCTCCAGCGCCGCGGCCCGCTCGCCGACCAGCGCCACCTCCCCGGCGGCCCCCGGTCGCAAGCCGTGGTCGACCGCCGCGACCTCCAGCGCGATCCCCAGCCGCTCGCGCGCCTCCCACAGGACGTGCAGCAGCGCCATGGAATCGGGCCCGCCCGAGACCGCTACCACGACCCGGTCGCCCCGCGCGAAGAGCTGGTGAGCGGCGATCGTGCGCAGAACGGCCGACAACATCGGGTGGTATATGAAGATACATGGCCACACGCGAGGGATCCCCTCCATCCGACGAGCAGGTCCCCAACAACGTGGTCGCGCTGTCGCACTACCGCGCCCGGCTGGGACGCGGCCGCCAGCTGCGGCGCGCCGACGCGCTGCTGGAGGCGCCCGACCTGAACGCCGCGGTTCGCGCGCTGCCGGGCGACGAGCTCTACTACGTGCTGCACGAGATCGGCCTCGAGGAAGGGGCTGAGATCCTGGCCGCGGCCACGCCCGAGCAGCTGACCGTCGCGCTGGACTTCGCGGTGTGGCGCCGCGACCGCATCGACGGGCGCACGCTGGCCGAGTGGCTGTCGGCGATCGCCGTCGCGCCCTACGAACGGATCGGCGACTGGCTGGAGGGGCTCGACAGCGAGCTCGTGGGGCTCATCATCCGGCGCGGGGCCCGCGTCTACGACCTCACGCAGGAAGAGCCGCCCGACGAGACGATCGGAACGCCCTTCACGACGCCGGACGGGTTCTTCCTGCTGGATGTCGGCGCCGGAAGCGGCGGCCCCGGCCTGACCGGCGGCGACGACGACCCCGAGGGGGAGCCGGACGCGGCCGACACCGACGGCGCCGACGATCGGGTGCGCGCCTTCATCCGGCTGATCGACGCGTTTTATCGCAGCGACAAGGACGCCGCGCGCCGCATGCTGGTCGGGGCGCGCAGCGACATGGACTCCGAGCTCGAGGAGACCGCCTACCGCTGGCGCCAGGCCCGCATGGCCGACCTGGGGTTCGCCGACTACTACGAGGCGCTGGAGGTCTACCGCGAGCTGGATCCGGCCAGCGTGCGCATCGACGACGCGCCGCAGACGCGCCCGGCCCGGCCCGCCGACGCGGCCGCGCTGCGCGTGCCGACGGCTCTGGCCGAGAGGCTGGGCGACGCCGCGGGTTCGCCGTTCGCGCGCGCCGCACAAAAGCTGGCCGGACGCGAGGACGTCGACGACCTGCGGTTCGCGCTGGTCACCCTCACCAACCGCGTGATGGCGGCCGATCGGGTGCAGCCGGGCGACGACGAGGCCGTGGCCGCCGTCCTGGATCGGCTGCTGGCCACGCTGGACCTGGCCATCGAGCGGCTGGCGCGCGACGACGACGAGCGGGGCGCGGCGGCGCTGCGCTCGATCCCGCTGGTGCGGCTGTTCCGGCTGGGTGTCAGCCTGACGGGCAAGGTCAAGCGCCTCGCCGAGACGTTGCGCCGCAAGGGGCCGTTCGGCGCGCGCGGCCTGACGCTGGCCGAGCCCGATGACGCGACGGTGCTGGAGGCGGTGACCCGCCTGCGGCCGCTCTACCCGCGGCTGCTGGACGATCCGCCGGCGGACGGCGAACGCCCCTTCCGCAGCCTGACCGACGTGGCGCGCGCGGCCGCGGCGCTGGAGCGGGCGGCGGTCGCACAGGCCATCATCAGCGCGCTCGGCGTCACGCGCGAGGACGTCGCGCCCGGCGGCGTCGTGCTGGGACAGACGGAGGCCGACGAAGCGGGCGTGGACCTCGGGGTCATCGCGCGCACCGTGCTGGTCGCGCGCTTGCTGGAGGCGAGCGACACCGTCCCCCCCAAGCCGGGCCGCGTGCGGCTGCGAGCGCTCACAGGCGCGGAGGTGGCGGCGTTCGAGGCGCGGCTGACCCGCGGCAAGGACGGCCGCCCCGAGCTGCCGCCCGGGTTGGCGCGCGGCGCGGTCGCGCTGCTGGAG
>CAZJMY010000663.1:0-1004 GCA_964546845.1 uncultured Myxococcales bacterium
TCGAGCTCCCCGTGGTCGTGGGCACCGAGGACGAGCGCGGGCTCGACATCGGGAAGCTGCGCGCCCAGACCGGGCTCGTGACGCTGGACCCGGCGTACATGAACACCGCCTCGACCAGGAGCGCGATCACCTTCCTGGACGGCGAGCGCGGCATCTTGCGCTACCGCGGGATCCCGATCGAGGAGCTCGCCGAGAAGTCGACGTTCGTCGAGGTGTCGTACCTGCTGATCTACGGGCACCTGCCGAGCAAGACGGAGCTGTCGAAGTTCTCGGAGGCGCTGACGCGTCACTCGATGCTCCACGAGGACATGAAGCGCTTCTACGACGGGTACCCGGGGACGGCCCACCCGATGGCGATCCTGTCGGCCATGGTGCTGTCGCTGTCCAGCTTCTACCCGCAGGCCCTGGACGTGAAGAACCACGACGAGCAAGAGGCGACCATCGCCCGGCTGGTCTCGAAGATGCGCACCATCGCCGCCTTCACGTACAAGAAGTCGATCGGGCAGCCCTTCGTCTACCCGCGCAACAACCTCAGTTACTGCGCGAACTTCCTGAACATGATGTTCTCGGTCCCCGCCGAGCCGTACGAGATCGACGAGGAGATCGTCAAGGTGCTGAACCTGCTGCTGATCCTGCACGCGGATCACGAGCAGAACTGCAGCACGTCGACGGTGCGCCAGGTGGGCAGCTCGCAGGCCAACCTGTTCGCGTCGGTGGCCGCCGGCATCTGCGCGCTGTGGGGGCCGCTGCACGGCGGGGCCAACGAAGAGGTCCTGACGATGCTGGAGGCCATCAAGGGCGACGGCGGGGGCCCCAAGAAGTTCGTGGAGCTCGCCAAGAAGAAGGACTCGGGGTTCCGCCTCATGGGCTTCGGCCACCGCGTCTACAAGAACTACGATCCGCGCGCGAAGATCATCAAGGTCGCCGCCGACAAGGTCATGAGCAAGATGAAGCAGCCCGATCCGCTGCTGGACATCGCCAAGACGCTGGAAGAGGCCGCGCTG
>CAZJMY010000664.1:0-13674 GCA_964546845.1 uncultured Myxococcales bacterium
CTCGCGCCCGCGCATGAGGCCGGCGCGCGGCCGCAGCTCGTCGCGGAACTTGGTCTGGATCTGATAGAGGTTCAGCGGCAGCTGCCGCCAGCTGCGCACGTCCGACCGGACCAGCGCGCAGATCACCTCTTCGTGGGTCGGGCCGATGACGAAGTCGCCACCCTTGCGGTCCTTGAACCGGAGCAGCTGGTCGCCGTAACGCTCCCAGCGGCCGGACTCCTGCCACAGCTCCGCGGGGATCACGGCGGGCAGGAACACCTCCGAACAGCCGGCCGCGTTCAGCTCCTCGCGGATGATGCGTTCGACCTTGGTCACCACCCGCCAGCCGAGCGGCAGGAAGGAATAGATCCCGGCCGCCACTTTTCGGAGGTAGCCGCCGCGCACCATGAAGATGTGCGACGGAACTTCCGCTTCCGACGGAGCTTCCTTGAGGGTCGGGACCAGCGTCTGGGACATCCGCATGTTAGAGGGTTATTAACATAGCGGGATGGGCCTCGCCGAATACAACCGGAAGCGAAACTTCGGGATCACGCGCGAGCCTCCGGGCGAGCCTCCGCCCAAGCGCGCGCGGCGCGAGCGGATGTTCGTCATCCAGAAGCACGCCGCCACCCGCCTGCACTACGACTTCCGCCTGGAGCTGGAGGGCGTCCTGAAGAGCTGGTCCGTGCCGAAGGGGCCGTCGCTGGACCCCAAGGTCAAGCGCCTGGCCATGCAGACCGAGGACCACCCGATTGCGTACGCCGACTTCGAGGGGATCATCCCCAAGGGGCAGTACGGCGGCGGCACGGTGCTGCTGTGGGACCGCGGCACCTGGGAGCCGCAGGGCGATCCGCACAAGGACTTCGCCGCCGGAAACCTCAAGTTTTTGTTGAAGGGTGACAAGCTGCAGGGCGGATTTGCCTTGATCAAACTGAAGGGGCGCGGCCCCGGCGGCGCGCGTGATCAGGAGCGCGCCTGGCTCCTGATCAAGGAGAAGGACGTCCACACCCGCGACGAGGCCCAGGGCATCATCACCGACCAGCGGCCCGAGAGCGTGACGACGGGGCGCACGCTGGAGGAGATCGCCGAGCAGCGCGACCACGTCTGGCACTCGAACCGCGGCCAGCTCGACGCGAGCGAGATCGAGGGGGCCCGGAAGGCGCCGCTGCCCGACCCGCTGCGCGTGCCCGTGATGACCGACCGCGCGGCGCCGCCCAGCGGCACCGGCTGGCTGCACGAGATGGAGATGGCCGGCGAGCGCATGCTGGCCCGCGTCGACGGCGACGACGTGACGCTGGTGGGTCCCGACGGCGCGCCGCTGGCGAAGGCGACCGCCACCCGCCGCAAGCGCGTGGCCACGGACGTGCGCCTGCTGCCGGCGAAGACGTTGATCGTCGACGGCGTGCTGACCGCGCTGCGAGCCGACGGTCATCCGGACCCCGGCGCGCTGGCGGCGGCCCTAGCCGGCCGGGGCAAGGCGGCGCTGGCCTACTTCCTGTTCGACCTCCCCTACTTCGACGGCACGGACCTGCGGGCCGTCCCGCTGCGCCGGCGCAAGGAGCTGCTGGCCAGCGTGGTGGGGCGCGTGGCCGAGAAGACCTGCCTGCGCTTTTTGGACCACATTGGCGGCTCGGGCGTCGACTTTCATCGCGAGGCGTGCCGGCTGGCGATCCCGGGGATGATCTCGCGCCAGGAAGACGCGGGCTACGACGCGCGCGCCCGCTGGATCCGCGTCGCGTGTCAGCCGCAGCCCGCCGCACCGGCACGCGCGCGACCGCGCGCCGCCCACGCGCGCCGCGCATGACCGGAAGTCTTCGAAGCACCGCTTCATGAGCTGCATCCCCGAGACGATCATCCTGCGACTGGTCGCCGGCGCGGTCCCCGCCGGCGACCTGCCGCCGCTGGCGAGTCACCTCGCCACGTGTCGGGCCTGCAACGAGCGCCTGGCGCTGGCGACCAGCTCACACGCGCGGGCGACCGCCACGGTCCGCGCCGAAGGCGAGTTGCCGGCGCCGTCGGTCCCCCTGCCGCCGGGCTCGCTGGCCGGCCGCTACGTGGTGCTGACGCTGGTCGGACGCGGCGGCATGGGCGACGTCTACGCCGCGCACGACCCGGAGCTGGACCGCCGCGTCGCCCTCAAGATCCTGCATCCGCACCGCCAGGAACACCGGGCCGCGCACACCACCCGCCTGCGCCGCGAGGCCAAGGCCATCGCCCGCCTGTCCCACGAGAACGTCGTCGGCGTCCACGACGTGGGGACGATTGGCGACAGCGTGTTCGTCGCGATGGAGTTCGTCGACGGAATGACCGTCGCCGAATGGGCGCGCCGCACGACACCCCGCCCCGGCTGGCGGCAGGTGCTGGAGGTCTTCCTGGCGGCCGGACGCGGCCTGGCCAGCGCGCACGCAGCCGGGCTGGTGCACCGGGACTTCAAGCCGCAGAACGTGATGGTCGGCAACGCGGGCGGCGTGCGCGTCATGGACTTCGGTCTGGCCCGCTGGGTCGGGGAGGAGGACGCGGACGACATGCCGCCTGACGCCGACGGCGTCGAAAGCGAACGGGCGACGCTGCCTCCGCCGGCTGGCGACGTGGAACACAGCCGCCTCACGGAGACGGGTGCTTTCCTGGGCACGCCCGCCTACATGGCGCCCGAGCAACTGGCCGGCCAGCGGGGTGACTGGCGTAGCGACCAGTTCAGCTTCTGCGTGAGCCTTTACGAGATCCTCTACGGCGAGCGCCCGTTCGCAGGCCCTGGCGTGGACGCGCTGCGCGCGCAGATCCTGGGGCGTCAGGTGCGCGACGCCGACCGCCGCACGCGTGTTCCCGCCTGGCTGCGGCGCATCGTGCTGCGCGGGCTGTCGCCCCACCCGCAAGAGCGCTGGCCGTCGATGGACGCGCTGATCCACGCGCTGGCCCGCGGCGCCGGGCGCACGCGGCGGCGGCTGATCGGGGTGGCGCTGGGCACGCTGGTCATCGGCCTCACCGCCGCCGGATTCTGGTCCGCCGAACATCGGCGTGGGGGCCTGTGTCGAGGCGCCACGCAGCGGCTCGCGGGCGCGTGGGAAGTGGACGGCTCCGGACCGAACGGTCGTCGCGCCGCCCTGTTGCAGGCGCTCGGCGCGCGCCGGGATCCCGTCGCGCCCGGGCTCATCGAGCAGCTGCGCGACGTGCTGGACCGCTACGCCAAGAACTGGGCGGACCAGTACACCGACGCGTGCGAAGCGACGCACGTCCGCGGCGAACAGTCCGCCGAGATCTTGGACCTGCGCATGGCCTGCCTCGGGCGCCGTCGCGACGACCTGCAGGCTCTGACGACCGTGTTGTCGGGCCCGCGCTCACCGTCCATCGGCGACGCCCTTCGGGCCGCGTCCGCGCTGCCGTCCCTCGACCGCTGCAAGGACGGCGCTTCGCTGAAACAGATCATGCGGCCGCCGGACGATCCGCGCGTGGCGTCGTCGGTCGCGGGGCTGCAGAAGCAGCTCGCCGAGCTGGCGGCGCGAGCGGAGACCGGCGACACAATGGCGGTTGCCGAAGCGCTGAAGCCGATCCTCAGCGAGGCACGCGCGCTGCGCTACGGTCCGCTGCTGGGCGAGACCCTGGCGCTGGTCGGTCGGGTCGAGGCCCACCAGCTGCACGACGCGGCGGCGGCCGCCGCCTACCAGGAGGCGTTCCAGCAGAGCTTCGTCGCGCACGACGACGAGGTCGCCGCCGAGGCGGCCGTCCAGCTGGTGAGCCTGTCATGGGAGGTCGGCCAGCCGGGCGCGCACGAAGCATGGACGGAGATCGCCACGACGCTGCTGACCCGTCTGGGTGGACACGACCTGCTCTGGGCGTGGTTGGCACAGAACCGGGGTTTCGTGCTGGACAAGCAGGGCCGCTACGAGGAGGCGACCGTTCAGCTGCGTGAGGCGCTGCGCCGCAAGCGCGCTCTCCTTCCGCCGAGCCACCCCGACATCGAGGTGACGCTGGTCAGCTTGGCGAGCCAGCTGCAACAGCGCGGCGACTACGCGGGGGCGCTGGCGGCCCTCAACGAAGCGGAAGGCATCGCCTCGAAGATCTTCAAACCCGGCTACGGCGAATGGACGATCTTCCACGGCGTGCGGGGCGCGGTCATGTTCGGGCTCCGCCGCTGGTCCGAGAGCCTGGCGGAGTTCCGCGCGGCCGAGGCCGGGTTCGACCGCGACGCGCCCCAGCGGCTGTACCCGCTGCTCGGAATCGCGCGGGTCGAGCTGGAGCAACGCCGACCGGACCGCGCGCTGCCGCTGCTGACGGAGGTCATCGACAGGTGCGACAGGATGCCGGCGTTCGACGTTCCCGCGTGCGCCGATGCGCGCGCCGCGCTGGCACGCGCCCACTCGGACCTCCACCGGCCCCGCGGGGAACGCTAGCAGGGTGTTGAGAAAGCCCGGTTGCGAGGCGAGTGCCCGGGCTGGCTGAGGAGGACTCTGAGGCAGCCCACCGTCCGGCTGCCTCGTGGGCTATGCGGGGCGGGCGAGGAGGTTGGCGATCCGGAGCAGGTTGTACGCTGCGGCGACGAAGTAGGAAGCGAGGTCGGTGCGGACCAAGCCACGGTACCTGGTCCGCCTGAAGTTCCCGACCGTCTTGGTCCAACCGAAGATCTCTTCGACGCGCTTACGTAGCCGCTGGCTCACCGTGTAGCCGGGCGGTCGAGTCGTGCGTCCGTCGACCGCCGAGCCGCCTGAAACCTTGAGGTTCTGCGCGACGTGCGGCGTGACGCCGAGAGCACGGCAGCCATCCACGAAGTTGCGTCGATCGTAGGCTTTGTCGGCGCCGACGGTGCGGTGCCGTCCCTTGGCGGTCTCCTGATCGAGCATCGCGAGGGCGACTTGGCGTTCGGCGAATCCATTGGCTTCAGAGATCCGCAGATCGACCAGCAGGCCGTACCTGTTATCCATCAATGCATGTTGCGCATACGAGAGCCGGGCCGGCTGTCCGTCCCCCTTTCTCGCCAGCTTTGCTTCGGGATCGGTGGTCGACTCATGCGTCTCGTTGCTGCGCTTCTCGCCGTGAAAATTGACCGTCGGATTGCCCGGATCGTCCGGTGGTCCCCCCTTTGGGGAGCCTTTCGGCTGGAAACTCTTCTGCGAGGCCCACGCATCGATCAGCGTACCGTCGACGGTGAAATGCTCTCCTGACAGCAGACGCGCAGCACGAGCCTGCATCACGACGCTCGCGAAAAACTGGCGCGCCACGTCGTGCTCGATCAGCCGAGCGCGGTTCAGCGAGAACGTGCTGTGGTCGAACGACTTCTCGACCATGCTCATGTTCAGGAACCAGCGGAACAGCAGGTTGTAGTCCAGTTGCTCGCAGAACAGCCGCTCGCTCCGGACCGTGTAAAGCGCGATCAGCAGCTGCGACTTCAGCAGTTGCTCGGGCGGGATCGACGGCCTCCCGTTCTCGCTGTACATGGCGTCCAGCAGCGGCGAAATCTCCTCTAAGGCCACCTCCGCCAGGCGCTTGATGGCACGAAGCGGATGATTCTGCGGAACCCGATCCTCGGGCGACAGCAGGCACAACATCGAGGCTTGCTTGGACTCGCTTCCACGCATGCCACTCTTAGATCACAGCCGTGATCTCCTGTCGATCCCTGAGCCACTTTCTCAACACCCTGCTAGCGCCAAAGCTTGATGTCGTCGCCCTGGACGACGTAGAGGCGGGGCGGATCGGCGCGGCCGTGGTCGGGGCCGAAACGCAGCGCGCCGGTCAGGCCGTCGAAGGTGCCAGTGCCCAGCGCGCGGGTCAGCTCGCCGCGCGTGCGCGCGCCGCCGGCGACCGCCGCGCGGATTGCCGTGACGGCGTCGAACGCGTATGCCTCGGTCGCGTGCGGGTCCTGCCCGTAGGCCGCGCGATAGGCCTGCACGAACGCGGCGGCCCGGGGATCGGCGGCGCCCGCGTAGAACCCGGGCGCCAGCAGCGCCCCCTGAACGTAGCGCCCCGCGCTCTGGAGCAGCCGCGGCGAGAGGTCGGCGGCCGTCGACAGCAGCAGCACGTTGCGCGGCTTCGGCTTGCCGGGCGCGCTGGCCGGACGCGGCGCGCCCCACGGCGCGGCCCACAGATCCGCGGCCGCGAGCGCCGGCGCGATCAGCTCCAGCCGATCGCTGCCGTCGGCGACGAACACCACCTGCGGCTGCGCCTTCTTGATCGCCGCGACGGCGCCCGTGAACGAGGTCGACCCCGGCGGGTAGCTGAGGTCGGCGCCGACGCGGCCGCCGCCCGCCGCGACCGCCGCCTTGAAGGCCCGCCGCAGCGCCGTCCCGACCGCGGTGTCGGGACCGATCACGGCGAACTCGCGCGCGCCCAACCCCAGCGCGGCCTGGGCGAGCGCGCCCGCCCGCCCCGCCGCCGAGTGGACCAGCTGGAACGCCGGCGAACCGGCGCCGGGCGGCGTGTCGTCCAGCATCAACGTCGGAACGCCCTCGTCGGCGGCCGGAGCCAGCGCCGCCGTGCCCGCCTCGCCCTGGAACAGCCGCGGGTTGACGGCCGCGACGATCCCGATGACGGACTGCCCGCGCGACAGGTCGGCGATCCCGCGGCCGGCGCGCTCCGCGTCTCCGGCGGCGTCCCTCACGAAGAGTTGCAGGCCGGGCGTCGCCGGGGCGCCGGTTGCCAGCATCGCCGCCCGCAGCGCCGCCTCACCCACCGGTTGAAACTTGCCCGACAGCGCCAGCTCGAGGCCGACGCGAGAGGCGTCCCCCGCCGACCCGCCGCGGTCCGCGGCTGTCTCGATCCCGTTCGCGCGCCGGGCGGACTCCGCTTCGGACTCGATCTCGCCCGCGCCGGACGCGTCACCGCGCGCGCGCAGCGCCGCCGCCGCCGCCGGGCCCAGCAGCGCGCGCACCAGCCCCTTGGGCGGCGCCGAGCGAAAGGCTTGCAGCGCGGCGTCCGGCGAAAGGCCGGCCCCGAGATCGCTGATCTTCATCCGCGCATAGAGCTTCTCGGCGTCGCGGCCGCCGCGCGCGTACGCGTCCCACAGCTCGACGGCCGCCGGGGCGTCGCCCGCGCCGGCCGTGGCGCTGGCCAGCGAACCACGCAGCTCGACCAGCGCCTCGTCGCCGGGACCGGCGGCGCCCGGCGGCGGCAGGAACGGCAGCAGCAGCTCGCGCGCCCGCGCGAAGTGACCCAGCCGCGTCTCGGCCAGGCCCAGGTAGTAGCGAGCGCTGGACGCGACGCCCACCTCGGGCGGCGCGCCGGTCAACAGTTCCGCGAGCGCGCGCGCGCCGGCCGCGTCTCCACGCGCCAGCGCCAGCCGCGCCAGCATCAGCTCGGCCGCGGGACGGGCGGGATGCTGGGGGTGGTGCGCCACGAACGTCTCCAGCGCCGCGCGCGCCCCCTCGGGGTCGCTGCCGCTCTCGAAGCGCGCCTTGGCTTCCGAGAAGTCGGCGTCGCCGCCCGGATCGGCGGGGCCGGCGCTGGCGGCGGGCGCCACGCCTGCGACCGGCGCAACCCCCGGTGCCGGGGCCACCGGCGGCGGCAGCGGCTCTCCCGAGCCGTACGTGCCCGGCAGCGCGGGCGCGGTCTGGGCGGCCGCGCAGGCGGCGAAGAGCAGGACATAGAGGAAAACCAGCCGCACCACGTCTCCTTTTACGGCCGAAGGGCGGCCGTGTCCCGTTTTTGCCCCAAGCCCTGCCCCAGCCCCAGGGCCACCGTCTTCCGCGCGAAGCTCGACAGTCCCACCTCCGCCAGCGCAGCCGGATCGAGCCACCGCACGTCACCGGTGTCCCGACCCGCGCCGGGCGCGTCCGCCAGCCGCCGCGCGGCGCCCACCTGCACGCGGAACACCTCGGCGCGGACGTCGCGGTGCGTGAAGATCTGCCGGACGACGCCGTGGCTGACGACCGCGGTCGGACGCACGCCCAGGTCGCCGGCCAGCCCGCGGGCGGCGGCGAGGGCATCCGCCAGCGCCGCGGAGCTCTCCGTCCGCTTGCGGCGGGCCGGCCCGCCGAGCTCCCGCTCCGGCAACGTCCAGGTCCCGCTGAGCAGGCCGTCGCCGCGCCTGACCAGCAGCACGCGCGCGCCGTCGGTGATGCACGCGCAGGCAACGCGCACGATGGGCCGCGCTGCCTTCGGGGACCGGACCGGCAACACGGCGCTCAGCCCGCGGGCGCGGGCCGCGCAGACCGCGCCGACCGGACAGCCCTCGCAGCGCGGGTTCCGCGGCGTGCAGATCAGCGCGCCCAGCTCCATGACCGCCTGGTTGAAGTCGCCGGGACGCCCCTCGGGCACCTCGGCCGCGCCCAGCGCCTGCAAGCGCGCGCGCGTGCCGGGGCGGTCGATCGGATCGGCGACGCCGAAGAGCCGCGCCATCACGCGCGCGCCGTTGCCGTCCAGCGCGAACGCGCGCGCGCCGAACGCGATCGACGCCACCGCCGCCGCCGTGTAGGGCCCGATGCCGGGCAGCCGCCGCAACTCGTCCACCGTCGGCGGAAGCGCGCCCCCGTGCTCCGCCACGACGGTCACCGCCGCGCGCCGCAGGTTGCGCGCGCGCGCGTAGTACCCCAGCCCGGACCACAGGGCCATGACGTCCTCGTCGCTGGCGGCGGCCAGCGACCCGAGCGTGGGGAACCGCGCCAGGAACCGCTCGAAGTAAGGGACGACCACCGCCAGGGTCGTCTGCTGGGCCATCAGCTCCGACACCAGCGTCCGGTAGGGCGACGCCTCGCGCCGCCAGGGCAGCTCGCGCCTGGCGCCGTCGTACCACTGCAAGAGCGCTTCGGCGATCCGCATCGCTGCCGAGCCGGAGTGTAGTACAACGAAGCGTGGCCCCGCCGCAGCAACAGCCGGACATCGCGGGCGCGCTGGCGCGCGGCGAGATCGACCCCATCTACTGCCTGTCCGGCGAGCCCTACCTGGTCGAGGCGACCGCGGCGGCGATCCGCGCGGCCGTGCTGGCCGAGGCGGGGCCCGCGGCGGCGTTCAACCACGACGCGTTCGAGCTGAAGGACAAAGGCCTGGGCGCCGCGCTGTCGACCGCGCGGACCATGCCGATGATGGCCCGCCGCCGACTGGTCGTCGGCAAGGGCGTCGACGACGTCAAGGCCGCCGACCTCGAGCCGCTGGCGGCGTACGCCGAGGACCCCAATCCGTCGACCTGCCTCCTGCTGCTGGCCGAGAAGGTCGACGTCCGCTTCAAGGTGTTCCAGACGTTGCGCAAGCGCGGCTACCTGCACGTCTTCGGGCCGCTCCGCGATCGCGAAGTGGCGGGCTGGATCCGCGCCGAGGCGCGCAACCGCAAGCTCGCCATCGCCCCCGACGCCGCCGAGGCGCTGGCGGCGGCCACGGGCCCCGACCTAGGCCGGCTCTCCCAGGTCCTGGATCAGCTGGCGCTGTACGCGGGCGGCGAGCCGATCGCGGTCGCGCACGTCGACGCGCTGGTGGCCGAAACGCGGCAGCGCGGGATCTTCGAGCTGACCAAGGCCATCGGCGCCGGCAACGTGTCCGTCGCGCTGGCCCTGCTCACCAACATGCTGCGCAATCGGGAGCCGGCGCTCCGCATCCAGTACATGCTGGCGCGGCACCTGCGGCAGGTGTGGCGCGCCAAGGAGCTGGCCGCGGGCGGCGCCGGCCGCGGCGACATCGCGTCGGCAGTCGGCATCAACCCCTACTTCCTGGACGACATCCTGGTTCCGGCCAAGCGCATGACGCGCGCCTCGCTGGCCGGGGCCTTCGACCGCCTGTTTCAGGCGGACGTCGACCTCAAGAGCTCGAAGATGGATCCCGACGTCGCCCTGGCGCGTCTCGTTCAGACGCTGGCCGAGAGCTCCGCCGGGCGCTGAGGATCACTTCGGCGCGCTGACGCGGCCGACGGCGACCGTCAACCGCGCCACGTGGCGCGAGGCGGTCCCCTTCTTGATGACGCCCTTCGAGGCCGCCTTGTCGATCGCGCGAACCGCGTTCTTCAGCAGCGGCTGCAGCTCCTTGACCTTCTTGCCGCCGAGCGCCGTGCGCAGCTTCTTGATCGCCGTGCGCATGGCCGTCGTCTGCGCCACATTCCGCGCCGTCCGCTTGATCCGCTGGCGGTTCGCCTTCTCTGATGACTTGATGTTCGCCACTTCGGTTCCTTAGTTGGTCCTTCCGCGTGCCGCGGTTTGGGCGCGCATCATGCTGAGCACCCCGGAGGTTGTCAAGGCTACCCCAGCCCCATCTCCTCCAGCTCGGCGTCGGACAGGCCGAAGAAGTGGCCGGTCTCGTGCAGCAGCGTGAGCCGGACCTCCTCGCGCAGCTCGTCGGGGTCGGAAACGGCTCGCTCGAGGTTGCGCCGGAACAGCACGATCTGGGTGAGCCCGGGCTGACCGCCCAGGCCCATGCCCGCCTCCGGGTGGGGCGTGCCCGAGAACAGCCCGAAGGCGCGCGGGTCCAGGCCCGCGTCGACGTCCGCCTCGGCCGGATGGTCGGTCACCAGGATCGGGATGCCGCGCAGCAGCTCGCGCGCGCGTTCGGGGAGCTCGCGCAGCGCGGACTCGGCGACGGCGGCCAGCTCTTCTTCGGACAGCGCGGGCGGCTCGCCGCCGTCGCGGCCGGGCGCGGTGTCCAGCGTCCAGGTCCGCTTCCAGGCGGCGCGCATGGCCTCCTCGTCGTCCAGCTCGGCGGCCGCGGCGCCCAGCATGTACCAGGCATCGGCCGACTCTGGATGCTCCTCGCAGACCACGCGCAAGCGCTCGCGCGCGGTCTCGACGTCGCCCACGGCGATGTGCAGGTCGGCGATCTCCAGCGACGTGTCGAGGTCGCCCAGCCGCACCTCCGCGGGGGGCAGATCCTGCATCGTCTCGCGCGCCGCGTCCGCGTCGCCGAGCTCGATCTCCAGGCCGGCCTTCAGCGCGATGGCCGAGAGGTACTCCCCTTCGTCGTCCGCGCGATCGAGGGCCCGCTCGGCGGCGCCCAGCGCCTCCTCCAGCCGGTCCGGATCGCCGGCCAGCAGCTCGGCCTGCCACAAGGGCGGGGTTGCCCAGTCGGGGGCCGCCGTCTCGGCGCGCTCTGCCAGGGCCAGCGCCTGCTTCGCGTCGCCGTCCTCGCGCGCGCAGGCTGCCAGCAGCAGCAGGGTCTCCGGCGCCGCGGGGTCCAGCGACGACGCTTGACGTCGCGCGCCCGCGACATCTCCTTCTTCCAGCGCCTGCCAGGCGGCGACCAGACGCGGGTCGTCCGTCTCGTTGTCGGCGTTCTCCTCGGGCGGCTCTGCGGGCGGGCGGGACGTCATGACGCCGCCAGCTCGGGCGCGCCGGCCAGCGCCGCCAGCGAATCCATCATGTACGCCGCCGCGATGTCAGCGGTCGCGCGCGCGTCCGCCGGGCTGCCCACGGGCGGCGCCACCTCGACGATGTCGGCTCCCAGCAGGGGGAACGCCGCCGACACGCGCCGGATCAGCGCCCGCACGAACGCCGGGGTCAACCCGTCGGGCTCGGGCGCGCCCGTCGACGGCGCCGCCGCGCCGTCCGTTGCGTCGATGTCGTTGGACAAATAAACGGCGCGCACGCCGACCCGTTGCAGATGCGCAATGACCTCGTCAATCACGGCTTCCCCTTTCGCCCGGACCTCGTCGGCCCAGATTTGTTTCACGCCCAACGTCGACTCCCAATGCTCTTTGGACCGGGATGAGGCCCGTACGCCAATCTGAACCAACCGCCCGCCGCGCCCGAGCAACTCGTTCGCGTGATACGCCCAGGTGGCGAAGCAGATCCGGATGCCGAGACGCTCCGGCAAGAGATCGGTGTGCGCGTCGGCGTGCACGATGGCCCAGGGCTCGCGCACGTGACGCGCCAGGGCCGCCACCACCGGCCAGGCCACCGAGTGATCGCCGCCGATCATGAACACCTTGACGCCGGGGGCCTCCGCCAGCAGGCGATCGACCACCCGTTCGGCCGCGGTCAGCGGCGCGACGGGCAGGTCGGGGTTGCCGGCGGCCGCCGGTCCGTACAGGGCCGCCCGCGTGCGGCGGCGCTGGTCCTCGCTGAGCATGTCGTCGGTCAACAGCTGCGGGACGACGAAGACGTCTCCGACGTCCACGACGCCGGCGCGAGCGGCCCGCCGGGGAAAGTCCGGGCACGCCCGCAACAGCGCGGCGCGCACCGCCTCGGGGCCGAAGGCGGCCCCCCGGATCAGGCCGGCGCCACAATCCGACGGAATTCCGACGATCGCCACCCGCGCCTGTTTGACGGCCGACAGAGCCTGACGCCACTTCGCCTGAACCTCGGCCTCGTCGGCGGCGGCGTAGAGCGCTTTTTGCAAGAGCTCCCGTGCGGCCCGCCCCGTACTGACCGTGTGAATGCCGCCGCCGGCGGGTCGGAGAAGCTGAATTAGGTCTTCCATTCGCCTACATGCAGCGCGCGGATCAACGGACGAAAGTTGGACAACATAAGTTTTGGTTTCATCACCGGCGATCGAAACCGTTGGTGGCGCTCACATCGCTCACGCGCGCCCACCTTTACTCATGCGTCGTTCTTGTCCCTGAACTCGTCGGCGTTCAGCCCGAATCGCTTGGCCCATCGATACACGAGCGCGGGCTTCCGATCCAGCTCGCGGGCGACGCGCATCATGTTGCCGCGGAAGCGGCGAATCAAGGCCTCCAGCTCGGCGGCGTCCGGGGGCGGGCGCGACTTGCGCCGTCCGTGCTGGCTGCGGATCTTCGGGGCCGCCACCAGCGTCGCAGGCAGATGCTCGACGCCGATCCGCTCCGAATCGCGCGCCAGGGCCTCCGCCGAGGCGATGACCTTGCCCAGCTCGCGGACGTTCCCCGGCCACTGGTAAAGGCACAGCGCCTGGAAGGCCGACAGCTCGAGCGGCTTCGCGCGCTCGCCCATGAAATAGGCGGCCAGCGCGCCCAGATCCTCGATTCGCTCGCGCAGCGGCGGGATGCGAATGGGCTCCGCGCCCAGCCGCGCCGCCAGATCGGCCCGCAACCCGAGGCCTCCGGACTGCGTGGCCGCGGCCGTGCGGCTGGTGGCGGCGACGATGCGCGTCTCGATCCGGCGCGGCCGCAAACCGCCCACCGGCGCCAGCATGCGATCTTGCGTGAACCGCAACAGCTTGGTCTGCAGCTCGGGCGACATCTCGCCGATCTCGTCCAGAAAAAGCGTGCCGTTCTCGGCCTCTTCGATGATCCCCGGCTTCGCGATCGCCGCCTGCGAATGGGCGCCGCGCGCGTACCCGAACAGCTCGGTCTCGACCAGCTCGCGTGGAATCGCGGCGCAGTTGATGGC
Organism: uncultured Myxococcales bacterium; assembly: GCA_964546845.1. Taxonomy (GTDB): domain Bacteria; phylum Myxococcota_A; class Polyangia; order Fen-1088; family Fen-1088; genus JADGRB01. Next base: position 13,191 of record CAZJMY010000664.1, read on the forward strand.
CACGAACCGCCCGGTCCTGCCGCTGGCCCGGTGTATCGCCGCCGCGTACACCTCCTTACCCACGCCGGTCTCGCCGGTCAGCAGCACCTCTTCGCCCGCGACCGCCAGCTTGCGGAGCTTTCGGCTGATGGTCGCCAGGGCGGGATTCACCGTGGCGACCGGCGCCATCGGCTTCGCCAGCTCCGCCTCGATCGCCGAGAGCTCGGCCATCGTCACGATGCGAAACAGAAGGACGTGGCTGCCCACGAAGATGATTGAACCATCGCGCAGCTTGGTGGTCGTCTCGACCGGCTCGCCGTCCACGACCGTCCCGTTCGTGCTGCTGAGATCCGTCAGCTCGTAGACGCCGTCTTCCGGGGCCGGGCTGATCGCCATGTGCTGGCCGGAGATCATCTTGTCGGCCAGCACCAGCGAGGTCTGCCCGGGGTCGACCTGCGTCGCCTCGCGGCGTCCCACCACCAGAGACCCCGAAAAGCTCGCAATT
>CAZJMY010000665.1:0-4661 GCA_964546845.1 uncultured Myxococcales bacterium
CGCCGCCGCGCGCGCACCGCCGCCCGCGCGCAGGGCCCCGCGGCGGCGCCCCCGCCAGAGTCCCGCCTGCGCGCCTGGGATCCGGATTCGCCGCGGCCGCCATAGATCGGACGCGCCCGCGCCTCTCGACAGCGTCGGAGCCGAGGCATAACGTGAAAGGCCATTCGGCGCTGCGTTCCCATCTTCACGGCGGTCGCGCTGCTCGCGTCCACGCTGACCGCGCGCGGTCAGTCCAGCCCGGCGCCGGGCGGCGCGGGCGTGACCGCCGAGGCCGAGGGGCCGATGCACCCGGCGGCGCAGCTCCTCTACGATCGGGCGCTGGCTGCCTTCGCCGCGCGCGACTACCCGGCGGCCATCCGCGACACCGAGGCCGGCTACGCGATCGATCCACGGCGCGAATTCCTGTTCACGGAGGCGCAAGCCAAGCGGCTGGCCGGTGACTGCCGCGGCGCCGTCGTCCTCTACCAGCGGTTCCTGACCACCGCGCCCCCGCAGGTGCAGGTCGACGCCACGCACATCGCGCTCGCGCGGTGCGCGCAAGAGCTGGCCAGCCGGCCACCCGTGGTGGTGGTCGCGCCGCCCGCGCCGGCGGCCCCCGCGCCCCGCCCAGCGCCCCCGCGCTGGTGGCGCGACCCGTGGGGATGGTCGCTGGCCGCGGCCGGCGTCGTCGGCCTGGGCATCGGGCTCGGCGCGTTCATCGCGGCGCAGACGGCGCGGGACGACGCCGGCGACGAGACGACGCTGGCCGGCTATCAGGCGCGCTGGTCGACGGCGGAGTCGCGCCGCGACGTGGCCCTGGTCGCGGCGTCGGTGGGCGCGGCCGCGCTGGCCGCCGCCGGCGTACGCTTCGCGATCGTGCGCCGGAACGCCCGGCGCGCCGAGCCGGCGGCGCTGTCGCTGTGGCTGGGGCCGGGCCTGATGGGGGGGACGTTTTGAGACGCCCGGGCTCCAGCGGCGTCGTCGGGCTCGTCGCGCTGCTCGCGGGCGTGCTGTCGGCCGGCTGCCTCGGAACGCCCAGCTTCGTCTGTCACGCCGACGCCCAGTGCGGCACCGACGCGTTCTGCGAGAGCGACGGCCACTGCAGCGCGCGCGATCCGGCGTGCCCGTCGCGCCGGCGCTATCTGGGCGCGGCCGGCGACCGCGCGAACGCGTGCGTGCCCGCGACGTGCGCGGACAATCCGATCGTCGCGCTCTCGGCGGGCGGCGCCCACGCCTGCCTGCTGCGGCAGGACGGCCACGTCACCTGCTGGGGGCGTAACAGCGACGGACAGCTGGGCGACGGGACGCTCACGCCACGCTCGTCCGGTGGGCGCGTGACCGGGCTCGAAGGCGCCGTCGCGCTCGCGTCCGGCGACCGCCATGCCTGCGCCGTCGTGGCCGCCGGCGCGGTCGCTTGCTGGGGGGCCGACGACACCGGCCAGCTGGGCGACGGGGGCGGACCCGATCGCCTCACGCCGGTCACCGTGCCGGGCGTCGTGGGCGCCGCGGCCGTCGCAGCGGGCGCCGGGTTTTCGTGCGCGCTGCTCAACACCGGCGGCGCGGTCTGCTGGGGCGACGACCGCAACGGCGAGCTCGGCGACGGCGCGCCCGCCACGGTTCTGCGCGGGCCGACGGCCGTCGCCGGTCTGCCGACCGCGACCGCGCTGTCGGCGAACGGGCAGCACGCGTGCGCCATCCTCGCCGACGGGTCGCTGGTCTGCTGGGGCAACAACGCCACGGGGCAGCTGGGCGACGGGACGCTGGTCAACCGCCCCCGGCCGGCGGTGGTCGCCGGCCTGCACGACGTCCACGCGGTGGCGACCGGCCTGTCGCACACCTGCGCGCTGTCGGACGCCGGGCTCTCGTGCTGGGGCAGCAACAGCCAGGGGCAGCTGGGGACCGACACCGGCACGTCGGCGGCCCCCGTCACCGCGCCCGTGCCCGTGCCGCTGGTCGCGAGCCCGGTCGCGCTCGCCGCCGGCGCGCAGCACACCTGCGCCGTCCGCAGCACCGGCGCCGTGCTGTGCTGGGGTCAGAACGGCACCGGCCAGCTGGGCGAGGGCTCGATGAGCAGCCTGGCCGAGCCCGTCCCGGTGACGGGCCTCGACACCGGCCTCGCGGTGACCGCCGGCACGACGTTCTCGTGCGCGCGCACCACCGACGGGGCCGTCTTCTGCTGGGGCGACGATCACGACGGGGAGCTCGGCACCGGCCGCGGCGTGACCGCGCGCCGGCCCGTCGCTCTGCCCGTCGCGGCGACGGCCATCGCCGCCGGCGGCGCGCACACGTGCGCGGTGACCCCCAGCGCCACGACCACCGGCGGCCTGGGCTTCGCTTGCTGGGGCTCGAACCAGGCCGGCCAGCTGGGCGACAACGACGGCGACGATCGCGCGCACCCGGCGCCCATCGAGCAGCCGCTGGTGGCGGGCACCGTCACGGCCGGCGCGCTGCACACATGCGCCGTCGACGCGAGCGGCGGGCTCTGGTGCTGGGGCCGCGGCAGCAGCGGCCAGATCGGCCCGGCGCGAATGGTCGACACGATGGTCCCGGTCCGCGTGCCGTTGCCGGCGGGCGCCACGGGGGCCTCGTCGGCCGCGGCCGGCGACGCGCACACCTGCGCGGCCGTGGCCGGGCCCGCCGGGACGCCGCTGGTCGCCTGCTTCGGCGCCAACGATCGCGGGCAACTGGGGGACGGCACCACGACCGCGCGCGCGACACCGGCGGCCGTCGCCTTTGCCGGCGTACCGCCGGTGGCGCCGATCGCGGTCGCGGCCGGCGGCGGCCACACCTGCCTGACCGACGGCGCCGGGCGCCTCTGGTGCTGGGGGCGCGGCGATCGGGGCCAGCTCGGCACGGGCGCTGCGGGTGACGACCCGTCTCCCGGCGAGGTCGCGCTGCCCGGCAGCGACACGGCCGCCTCCGTGGCGACCGGCCAGGCCCACACCTGCGCCGTCGACGACCAGGGGCGCGTCTGGTGCTGGGGCGCCAACGACCGCGGCCAGCTGGGCACCGGGACGGCCGGTCCCGACGTGCCGGCCCCCGCGCCGGTCGCGGGCCTGCCCGGCCCGGCCGTCGAGGTGTCGGCGGGTGGCGCGCACAGCTGCGCCGCGCTGAAGGACGGCCGGATCTTCTGCTGGGGCGCCAACGAGAGCGGTCAGCTCGGCGACGGCACGTGGGCCGACCGCGCGCGCCCGGCCCCGGTGCCCGGCGCCACCGGGACCGTCGAGGCCGGCCAGGCCCACACCTGCGCCTTCACCGCCGACGGCCACGCCGCCTGCTGGGGCGCCGACAACAGCGGCCAGCTCGGCGACGGCGTGACGCTGACCATCAGCGCGCCCCAGCTGACCCAGGTGGCGTGTCCGTGAGCTGATCGGCGAGCGGTGTTAGTCTGTGGCGGGATGGGGGCCGAACAGACGCTCACGGCCGTGCAGTCGCCGCTGTCGCCCGGCGAGCAGAAGGACCGCGCGGTGCTGCTGGTCGTCGGCAGCGCGGAGGCGCCCGCCCTTCCCGCCCGCGTGCGCCTGCAGATCGCCGGCGACGACCTCGTCGTGGGGCGCCGCGCGGACGCGCCGCTCGGCGGGGCCAACGCCGCCGTGCTGGACGACGGGCTCGTGTCGGGACAGCACGCCCGCATCACGCGCGTCGCGGGCGGCTACGACCTCGAGGACCTGGGCAGCAAGAACGGCACCTGGGTCGACAACACGCGCGTGCAGGGCAAGGTCCGGCTGCGCGACGGCGCGCTGGTGTTCATCAGCAACCACGTGGCGGTGTTCCGGATGGTGTCGGCCATCGAGCTCGAGGCGATGAAGGCCGAGCTGGTGTCGCCGTTCGGGCCTGTCCCCACCGCGTCCCCCGCGCTGGCGGTGGCCTGCGATCGCCTGCGGCGGCTGGCCTCCTCCGAGGGCGAGATGCTGATCGTCGGCGAGACCGGCGTCGGCAAAGAGGTGTATGCGCGCGCCGTGCACACGGCCAGCGGGCGCAAGGGCCGGTTCGTCGCCATCAACTGCGCGGCCATCCCGCGCGAGCTGGTCGAGAGCGAGCTCTTCGGCTACCGCCAGGGCGCGCACTCGACCGCCCATCAGGCCAAGGTGGGCCTCATCGAGGAGGCCGAGGGCGGAACGCTGTTCCTCGACGAGATCGGCGAGATGTCCCCCGAGGCGCAGATCAAGATCCTGCGCTTCTTGCAGGACCGCGAGCTGACGCCGCTGGGGTCGACGCGGCCGCGCCGCATGGACGTGCGGATCCTGGCGGCCACGAACCGCACCGCCGCGGGACCCGGCAAGGGGCCCAGCGGCATGCGCGACGACATCGTGGCCCGCCTGGGCGCCGCGCCGATTCACTTGCCGCCGCTGCGCAACCGGATCGAGGACCTGGGCGCGCTGGCCGCCCACTTCCTGCGCGCCAGCCCGACGGCCCGCTTCGAGCAGCCGGCGTTTCGCGCGCTGGCGCTCTACGGGTGGCCGCTGAACGTGCGCGAGCTGGAGAAGATCATCGGCACCGCGGCCGTGCTGACCGGCGGCGACAAGCCGATCGCGCTGCGCGACCTGCCCGAGCCGATCGCGCGCGCGCTGGGCGCGGCGCCGGCCGTCAGCGCGCGCCGCCCGAACGGTCCGTCGCCCACGCCCGCCCAGCTGGAAGAGCTGCTGCGCCGCTACGACGGCAACGTGGCCGACGTCTCGCGC
>CAZJMY010000666.1:0-2141 GCA_964546845.1 uncultured Myxococcales bacterium
CACCTGGCGCATGCAGCAGGAAGACATCGAGCGCGTGCAGGAGTTCCGCAAGTGCATCGAGTGCTTCCTGTGCCAGGACGTCTGCCACGTCCTGCGCGACCACCACAAGCACGACGAGTTCATCGGGCCGCGCTTCCTGACCTACGTCGCCGCGCTGGAGATGCACCCGCTGGACACCGAGGACCGCGTCCCCGAGCTGAAGAAGGCGCACGGCGTCGGCTACTGCAACATCACCAAGTGCTGCACGAAGGTGTGCCCCGAGGGGATCACCATCACCGACAACGCCATCATCCCGCTGAAAGAGCGGGTGGTCGACCGCTACTACGACCCGCTGAAGCGCCTGTTCAACATCGGCAAGAAGTAGTCACGGCGCGCCGGCCTCGCCGGGCCCGTCCGCGCCCGCGTCGTGCGCGGCGTCCCTGCCGGCGTCGCGCGACGCATCGGTGCCGGCGCCCGCGTCGGTGAGGACCACGACCGCGTCGGTGCTGTACGTGCCCGCGTCGGCGCTGCCGCTGTAGATCGGCCCGGTCGGTTTGGCGGGGATCGTGTACACCGACGGGCCGAGCGGCGGGTAGCCCTTGCAGCAGGAGCCGTTGGCGTTGACCGTCGGTCCGAACTGCAGCCGCAGGATCTCGTTCGGCCGATCGCTGAAGATGAAGAGCACGTCGCACGCGCCCGGCTGCTGCGCGGCGATCAGCACGTGCGTGCAGCTGGTCGTCTCGCGGTCGCCCAGGCAGCCCAGGGCGGACGCCGGCGGACAGGCCGGTCCGTTGACGTCGAAGCCGAGCAGGATGCCGTTCAGCTCTTTGTTGTTGGCGCTGCCCACCCAGACGGTGGCGTCCTGGCAGTTGTTGCCGCAGTCGCTGGCGCACCCGCCGCCCGTGAAGACGGCGGCCACGAAGCCGGCCGTCGCGGCGACGGCCAGGGCCAAGCACGGAATCAGTTTCACGCGCGCAGTGTAGACCAGCGGCGTGGGCCGCGGCGTGACCGGTCACACGATCTATCCAAGGAACCCTGGGAGGGTTCCTTGGACCTCCCGCGACGACTGCGCTGGGCAAAGCCCAGCTCCGTCAACGCGATCGAGCGATGAGGTTCTCTTTGTGGCCGAGCTGGACTATTCTGCGCCGCCCCAGGAGGAGAAGATGAGGCAGCTCCCGTTCGTCGCAGTCATGGTGGGCCTGGCAGCGTGCAGCCCGAAGCCGGTCCCGGTCACCCCCGCCACCACCCCGCACGCGCCGACGGATCTGAACCCCTTCGCGGGCGCCAAGCTGTACGTGAACCCCGACTACGTCGCGACGCTGGAGGGGGTGGCCAAGTCGCACCCCCAGGACGCGGCGCTGCTGAAGAAGATCGAGCAGTACCCGACGGCGATCTGGCTCAGCTGGATCAAGGACCTGAAGACGCTGCCGGGATACCTGGACGACGCGCAGAAGCAGCAGGACGCGGGCGGACAGCCGGTCGTGCCGGTGTTCGTCGTCTACGACGTGCCGGGGCGCGACTGCAACGCCGAGGCCTCGGCCGGCGAACTGCAGTTGACGGAAGAGGGCGAAGCCCGCTACCAGCGCGACTACATCGACGTGATCGCGGGGGCGCTGGCGGCGCACCCGAAGCTGCGCGTCGCCTTCGTCGTCGAGCCCGACTCGCTGGCCAACCTGGTCACCAACATGGGCACCGAGAAGTGCCAGAAGGCCGAACCGTTCTACAAGCGGAGCATCGCTTACGCGATCTCCAAGCTGTCGCAGCCGAACGGCTTCATCTACCTGGACGCCGCGCACGCCGGCTGGCTGGGGTGGCCGAAGAACATCGCCAAGGTCGTTCCCCTCTACAAGGAGGTGCTGGCGATGGCGGGCGGGCCCGATCGCATCCGCGGGTTCGCCACCAACGTGTCGAACTACGATCCGACCAAGGACCCCTCGGCCCCCAAGCGGGTGCCCGACTACCCGCCGAACGACGAGCTGGGCTACGTCGCCGACCTCGCCAAGCTGTTGCCGTCGGCGGGCATCACGGGCAAGGGCTTCGTCATCGACACGGGCCGCAACGGCAAGCCCAACGTGCGCACGGCGGCCGGCAACTGGTGCAACATCAAGGGCGCCGGCCTCGGCGAGCGGCCGCAGGCCAACCCGGCCCCCAACGTCGACGCG
>CAZJMY010000667.1:0-13947 GCA_964546845.1 uncultured Myxococcales bacterium
TGCCGAGCGCGCACACGGCGGCCAGGCAGGCGGAAGGGAGCCGCATCGAGGTGACCAGCAAAAAGGAAAATCCTCAGTCGTAATAGCCGTCCAGATAGAACCGGCCGTCGCGCGCGTCCCGGTGAAGCCGATAAACCGCGCCGTCCGATGCATGGACGTCCCAATATTCGCGCGCCCAGCTTCCGCCGCTGGCGCTGTCTTGCCACCACTCGCCGGACAGCCGGTAAGGGCCTGCGGCGATGAGTACGCGCGCCGTCGTTTCGGTCCCGCGCAGCGCCGTCGGCCCGTCCCGCCCCATCAGGACCTCGATCTCTTCCGGCGGGCGCCGCCGTCGCAGGGACAGCGAGAGCTGGCCGGCATCCGGCGGCGCCGCCGGAGTCGCCGCCGCCGTGTAAGGCTTCACCGCAATCGTCTCCTCGCGCCAGCTGTCGACGGCGGCCGGCGCGCCGACGTTCTCGGGTCCGACCAGCGCCGCGAGCCGCGCCAGCGTGACCGCCAGGCGGTTGGGCGCCGGTCCCGTCGGGCGCAGGATGTCGAGCTGCGTGGCCCGCACGCGCGCCGGCAGCGCGATGACGTGCAGGCCGACCACCGCCGCTTCCGGCGGCCGGCGCGCCAGGTCCAGCCGCGCCAGCTCGATGAGCGGCTTGGCTTCGCGCGTGGGCGCGGCGATGGGGATCGTCCGCACGTCGAGCCCGCGCGGGTCCAGCGTCAAGCGCAGCGTCAGCTCGGCGCAGGCGAGGCTGCGTCCGGCCAGCCGCTCGAGCGCGCGATCGACGAGCCCGCGCAGCACGAACGACAGCGGGTCGAGCTCGGCGATCGGGTAATCGAGCTGGACGGCCTCTTCCAGCGCGTCCGGCGGCGGCAGCGGCAGGAACGGCTCGTCGTCCTCGACGCGCGCCAGGCGAGCGACCGCCTCGCCGGCAGGTCCCAGCCGCAGCGCCACCGCCCGTGGCGGCAGGGCGGCGATCGCCCCGGCCGTGCGCGTCCCCCAGCGACGGAACGCGGCGCGCAGCTCCTCGTCGTCGGTCAGCAGCGTCACCGGCAATGGGGCCAGGAACGCGCGCGCCTCTTCGGGGGCGGCGGGGACGACGGCCACCGGGTGCGCGCGCGCCGCCACGCGCGCCGTCCCGCGCGTCGACGAGATAGCGACGCGCGCGCCAAAGCCCAGGCGCGCCGCGTGGGCCTGGATCGCCTGCGCGACGGCGGTCTCGTGTGGGTAGAGACGACCCAGGTCTTCGATCTCGAAATAGATCCGTTCGCCGTCGCGCTCGACGCGGGGGGCGAACGCGAAGCCGACGTCGGCCAGCGCGGCGGCGCCCGCTTCACCGTCGGCGTCGGTGGCGCGCAAGAGGCGCAGCCCCGGCGCGGCCGCCGCTGCTTGCGCGCCGGTCATTCCCGGACGCACGCCGGCGCGCTGCGCGTCGGCGTTCATCTCGACGACGCGAAACACGCCGCGGCCTTTGCTCGACGTCGTCGCGGTGACGGCGAGCAAGGCGGCCGGCTGCTCCCGCGCCTCGGGCGAGCGCCGCAACGCCGCTTGCAACGCTAGCTGCGGCACGTGAACGCAAGCGAGACGCATGACGGTCGAGGCTCGTCGGTGAGGGGGACGTCGTCGCGCGCGGCGCGGCGCGCCTGGGCGCGGACGTCCAGGCGGGAAAACAGCGGCACGCCGTCGGTGAGAAAGGACGCCGCGCCGTCCAGCTCGATCGCGGCGGCGGCGAAGGACCGCAGCCGCGGGTGGGGGACCGTGACCAGCACCGTCGTCCCTTGCGCGCGCGCCGCGTGCCGCAGCCGCATCCACGACGCGTCGGGGATGCGCAGCTGCGCGTCGCAGAGATCGAGCGCGACCAGCCCGAACCCGCCCGCGGCGATCACCAGATCGGCGGCCTTCAGCGCCTGATCGGGCGCGCAGCGGATCCACAGCGGCGCGCCCGTCCGCGGCAGGGCCCGGGCGTCCAGCGTTCCGCCCGCGTCGATCAGCGCCGCGGCCTCGCCGGCGGCGAGCGCGGCGGCCAGCGCGGCCCGCACGATCGCCGTGCGGCCGGACGACCGTCGGCCGTAGAGCTCGGTCAGCCCGCCGCGCGGCCACCCGCCGCCCAGCAACCCGTCCAGCGCCGCGATTCCGGTCGGCCGGCGGCCACGCCCCTCCGTGAGACGCGCGAGGGGGACCATCCGCGCCGCAATCTCGGGATCCCCCACCAGCTCGAGCGCGCGCGCCGACGACACATCCCCAAGCTAACTGAACGCGTGTTCAGGTGCAATGGGGCGGCGTGGGGGAGCGGGAGATTTTGACGCGGGAGAGCGGCGACGAGGGCGGGCCAGAGCGCATGCCGTTCGGATAAGAAGAAACGCCAGGACTTCTGAACCGCCAGGATCGGAAATTTTCGAATGTTCGGATGGCGTTCCTTGCGTCCTGGCGCTTAACCGAACTGCAACTTGGGGTTAGAGGCAGACGCCGTAGAGGGATTCGCCTGGGAGGGGGGTGCAGGTGGTGCCGGGGGTGGGGCAATCGTTGTGGGTGCAGGTGGCGTTTTTTTCGTCGCAGCGGCAGATCGCGCGGCAGGTTTGCTGGCAGATGAAGCCGGGGGCGCACTGGGTCGAGGATGTGCACGCGGTGCCTTCGAGGCCTTTGCGGGTGGGCTCGGGGCAGGCGCAGGCGACCTGGTCCATGCTGGCGGGAAGGACGCAGGCGAGGCCGGTGGGGCAGCCGCTGCGGCTGGCGAGAGCGGCGGCGGCCGTGGGATCGCAGTTCGCACTGCAGGTGTGGTACCCGGTGGCGGTGCTGCCGCAGGTGACCGGGTCGCGGCAGAAGCTGCCGGGGCCGCCGCCCGCGTCGGAGGGGCCGCCGCAGTCGGAGTCCTTGCCGCAGAAGCGCAGGCAGACCTTTGTCGCGCAGCCGAGCAAGGTGTAGTCGAAGCACTGCGAGCCGGGCGCGCAATCCGTGTTCCCCTGACAGGGCGAGCCGGGCGCGCCGGTGCCGCCGGGCGTGCAGGCGTTGATCTGCGCCGTGCAGTTCACCTGGCACGTCTGCCCGCCCGAGCACACCGGGTGGACCGGATCGCAGCCCGGGAACCCGGAGCCGGGGCGGATTGCGCCGTCCGTGCCGCCGTCGGTGGGACACATCTGGTCGGGTGCCAGCAGCACCAGCCCCTCGACGGTGGCCCCCTTCTTGATCGTGATGATGGCGGCGCCGTGGCCGCGCTGGCAGCCGTGGACGTCGCGCACCCTGACGTCGAACTCCACGTCGCCCGTCTGGTCTCCCGAGAAGCTGACCGACAGCGTACCCGTCGCGACGGACGCGTCCGCCGGGATCACCAGATCGCGCGCGCCGTAGGTCAGCACGCGCGGGGGCTGGTTGGCCTTCATCACCGTGACCTCGACGCCCACGACCCCGGTGATGGATGACGGCGCCTGCGACTCCAGCAACAGGATCACGAACGACTGCGGGCTCGAGCAGCCCAGCGTCGCCGCCATGGTCACGCCGAAGGCGATTCGCGCCGCGGATCTAGAACGCACGCATGTTCCCGAGGGTCGTCATCGGCGCGTCCGACGACGACCCGGACGTCGCGACCAGAACGATGGCGGCGGTGAGGACGACGACGCCCACCGCGCCCCAGAACCAGTCCTTGCGGTAAAATGGCTTTCCCTGCGGCGGCGGGCCGGCGGGGCTCGGTTGGTCCAGCGCCGGCGCCGCGACGACCGGCAGATCCGGGGTCAGCGTCGGCGTCACGCCCGAGCCGGGCGGCGCGACCGGGAGCACGGGCGCCGCCGCGGCGTCCGGCGGGGTCGGCGCCGTCGCGCCGGCATCGACGGGCGCACCGGCGGAGACCGCTGCGTCGGTGGCTGGGGCGTCGGCGCGCGCGAGCTGGGCGGCCAGGACCGTCAGCGCGACGACCGCCGCGGTCCAGGTGCGGGCGCCCGCGGATCGCCTGTGCGCGCTCCCCATCGGGCCCATTGTGCGCCGCCCGTCCGGCCGCCGTCCAGGGGTGTCCTCGTCCGGTCAGCGCGCGTCGACAGGACCGTCGCGGCGCGAGGCGGCCCAGTCGATGCGCGACCGCATGTCCAGCGCGCGCAGGCGATCCGCTTCCGTCGCGTCCGGCGGCAGCCGCGACACCGCCTCGCGCGCCCGCGCGAAGTCTCCGACCTGATAGGCGGCGTCCGCGATCAGGCGCCGGCACTCGCGCGCGAACTCGATCGGCAGCGCCGCCGGGTCGGGCGCGCTCGGCTGCTCGCCGCACGCCCGGTCGAGGTGCGAGAGGGCGCGGCCCGGATCGCGCCCTACCAGCTGGCGGCCGACCAGGTAGGGGCCCAGGCGATCCCCGGGAAAGAGGCGCGCGTACTCGGTCAGCAGAAAGAACGTCAGGACGGGATCGGGTGGGCCGTCGACCGGCAGGCCGCCGTAAAGGGCGCGCCCCAGCGTCGCGCGCGCGTTCGCGTCCGCCAGGCCGGCCAGCTTGGCCGTCGCCAGGCGGCGGTCGGCGTCGGTCGACGCCAGCTGCAACGCCCGCCGCTGATGCTGCTGGGCAGCCGCGAAGTCGTGCGTCGCGAAGTCCAGCGTGGCGGCCAGCGATTCGACCTCCGCCTGAAGCGGCTCGGTCAGCGAGGCGTCGACCGACAGGTGCGCCAGCGTTGCGCGCGCCTGACCCAGGTCGCCGGCCGCCAGCTGCGCGCGGGCCAGGCCCAGGCGGTAGAGCGGCTCGGCCGGATCGTCCGCGCACGTCGATTCGTAGAGAGCGACGGCCTTGTCGGGCTCGACCAGCAGCTGGGCGCGCGCCTCGGCGACGCGCGCCGCCAGCTCGCGCGCGCAGACCCGCGCGAAGATCGCCGGACGCCGGAACTGCTCCGTCGCGTGCGCGCGCTGCTGCTTGTTCAGCGGCTGGGCCGCCAGGAACCGGCGCCACTCGTGCTCGAGATCCGCCAGCGGCAGGCGGTAGACGTCACTGAAGTTGCCGGCCGACTTGTAGAGCGCGCGCAGCTTCTCGGCGCCGCGCGTCTGCAGCAGGTACGCCGCGAACGAGCCCGCCACCGTGTACGCGCGCGCGCCGGACTCCGCGCTGAACCCGGCGCCGACCACGTTGGCCAGGGGCGGCGCCAGGCCCGCGACCTGCATCGCGGCCGCCTCCTGGTGAATGGTCGCGTCGCCGTCCGGCGCGTCGGCGTCGGCCGCTTCGGCCAGACCTTCGATCATCCCCACCGCCAGGACGGGGTGGGGCAGCGGCGCCCAGCGCCAGGCCAGCGACACGCCGAAGAACGGATCGCCGAAGGCGGCCGCGAAGACGTGGGCCATCTCGTGGCGCAGGCGGGTCGACGGGAAGCCCTCGCCTTGCACGAAGATCTCGCGCGTCCAGGGGCGCGCGTACAGCGTGTGCCCGGCGCCGACCAGCTCTTTCTTCGTGTCCGCGTCGGGGAAGTCCCACACGGTGATCGGTCCGTCTGGCTTCACCTCCAGCGTCTGCCGGAGCTGGCCGTAGCGGAACTCCAGGTCCTCCCGTTCCAGCGCCAGCTCGGCGCGCGTTCGGACGGCGGGCGCGTAGTGGATGACGAAGTGACCGCTGGTCAGCGTCTGGTCCAGCACGCGGGCCAGGTCGGCGCGCGTGACGTGATAACCGAGGCGGCCGCCCACCGCGTACAGCACGATCGAGGCCGCCAGCAACGGAACGGCGGCGGCCAACCCCGGGCGGTGGAACCGGCGCGGATCGCGGCCGCGCCCCGCGACGGCCAGCGCCAGGACGATGGCGGTGGCGGCCCAGACGACGTTTGCGACGCGGAACAGCAACAGCGGCAGCGGCGGCCGCAGCGCCTCGTCATAGATCGGGCCCGGGAAGTAGCCGAAGTACGGATCGTAGGCGAACACCGGCGGGTCGCGATAGAGGCGCAGCAGCGTCCACAAGAGGGACAGGATCGGCACGGCGAACGCCAGCAGCCGCCCGCGCCGGGGCCGCGGCGTGGCCAGACCGACCAGCACGCCGGTGGTCGCCGCGTAGAGCGCGGTCGCGACCGGCAGCAGGGCGAAGAAGGCCAACCCGGCGCCGAAGCTGCAGTTTCGGACGCGCGCCGCATTGGCCAGCGACAGGAGCAGCGGCAGGATCAAGATCGCCGCCGACCGCGCGGCTCCCTGCCCGAAGACCCGCGCCAGCGCCGCGCCCGACGGGGCACGCCCCAGCGCCGCGCGGCTCTGGAGCATCGCGCCGTGCCCGATGTCGGCGCCGGCCAGCGCCGCGCCAAATCCGAGCACGAAGGAAAAGTCGTAGCCCAGGACGTCAGCCAGCGGCATGAAGTCCAGGATCGTGGCGAGCAGGGTCAGGGCCGCTCCCCAGACCAGCGGGCGCGTCCCGACCCGCGCGCGGGGGGCGTTCCAGAGCGACGACAGACGGCGCAAGCGCCGCCTGTTGTAGCCCGTTTCGCCGCCGAAAGCCCCCTCTGCCGATTGATCCTTTGGGAGGCGGCGCCTACCATGGGGTCAGGCTCTGCGCACCCGCGGGGGGCGGGAACGAGAGACGACCGACGATGTCCAGCGACGAAGACCGACGCCGAGAGGCGCGCGCCCCCATCGAGCTGAAGGTGGAGTACAAGCGACTCAACACCTTCTTCTACGACTACACGAAGAACATCTCGAAGGGCGGCACGTTCATCAAGACCGAGCGCCCGCTGGACGTCGGCACGATCTTTCTCTTCAAGCTGCTGGTCCCGTCGCGCGAGGAGCCGATCGCGTTGCGGGGCGAAGTGCGCTGGGTGATCAAGGAAGGGCAGCCGCGGCCGGCCGACGTCCCCGCGGAGCACGAGCCCGGGATGGGGATCCGGTTCGTCTACGACGACGATCAGCAGCGCCGGAACCTCGAGCAGTTGGTCGAGAAGATGATGGTCGACAGCCTGGGCCCGCTGATCTACTCGCGGCTGGTCAAGAAGCCGCCGCGCTGAAAGCGCCTAGCGGGCGAAGAGCCGCGTCACGAACAGCGCGCCGCCGCCGATGGCGATGGCGACGCTGAGGGCGCGGACGCCGCGCGGGCCGAACCAGGCGGCGCGCCGGGCGGCGGTGGTCAGGGGCAGGGCCACCGCCAGCACGGCCAGCTGCCCGAGCTCCACGCCGGCGTTGAACGACAGCAGCGCGAGGGGAATCTGCGGGCGGGGCAGCGCGATCGCGCGAAGCGCGGCCGCGAAGCCGAAGCCGTGGATCAGGCCGAACGCGAAGGTGATCCGCCAGCGGTGGCGCGGGTCGGGGGCGAACAGGTTCTCGATGCCGACGTAGGCGATCGAGAGCGCGATCGCCGGCTCGACCAGGCGCGCGCTGGGCGTGAAGATCGACAGCGCCGCCAGCGCCAGCGTGATCGAGTGCGCGACGGTGAAAGCGGTCACGACCCCCAGCAACGGGCGCCAGCCGCCGCCGACCAGCAGCAGCCCGAGGAGAAAGACCAGGTGGTCGGCGCCGGTCAAAATGTGTTCGACGCCCATCTTCAGCATCGACCAGGCGAGGCGGGCGGCCGAGCTCGCGCCGCCGACGGTCCAGACGGCGTGCGCGTGGTCGAGCACCTGCACGTGGGCCTGCCCGCCGCTGAACAGTCGGGCCAGGTGGCGGTGCCCGGGCGCCATCCCGTCCAGCATCGGCAGCGCCAGCGTGAGCCGCCCGGGCGCGGCCGGGCACGTGTAGCGCACCTGGAAGACGGCGCCGCCGTCGCCCTCGGACACCCAGGCGCGCGTCAGCCCGCCGGGACACGGGCGATCGTCGGCGGTGACGATCAGCCCCGCTGCGATCGCGCGGCTCACGACGGCCTCGCCCGCCGCCAGCTCGCCCGCGGAGACGGACCCGTCGCCGTCGGTGTCGACGGCCGGGACCAGCCGGGCGAGCTCGCGGTCCGCCATGCCCAGATCCCCCTCGACGACGTTGCCGCTCAGGCGGTACTCGCCGCTGGAGACGCCGACGGCGTGGGCGAATGCGCGGCTCGCCGGCGCGACCACGGCGAGGCCCAGCGCCAGCGCGAGCAGTCGGAGCTTGCGCCGGCGGCTCACGGCGCGGACCGGGCGGCCGGCGGCGATTGCGCGACCGCGGAACCGGCCAGCTGCGTCGCGCGCGGCAGGAACGGCGCGTCCGTGAGCGTTCCGAGGAACGCGATCAGATCGTCGATGTCCTGGTCGGACAGCGGCGGCGCCGCTCCCTCGCGGTGGTTGTAGACGGGCGAGTACACGTTGACGTTGTTGCGGAACCGGGCCGGCACGTCGTCGAACGTCTGGCCGGGCGGGTAGACGCGCGCGGGGGCCACGGCGCGGTTCGCGTAGAACGCCAGCACCTCGCGCAGGCTCTTGTAGACGCCGTTGTGACCGAAGCTCTGACGGACGGCGGCGTTGCGCAACGACGGCGTGCGAAAGCTGGAACAGAACCGCGGATCGCGTGGACTGAGCTGGGCGTCCCCCGGCGGAGTCGTCGCGCGAGGTTCAAGGGACCCTCTCGGGGTTCCTGCCTGATCTGTCGTCGTCGTGTGCGGGGTCTGCCGCTCGCACAGGCCGAGGTCGTACCGCGCGCCGCCTTTTTCGTTGGCGGCCAGCGCGCGATTGCGCGGTAGCGCCACGGCGTCGTAGCCGTAGTCCGTGAACATCGAGTCCGCGGGGTTGCTGGACGTCTCGGCCATGCGGTGGCACCCGGCGCACGCGCCGCGCCGGCGGTCCTTGAACACCTCCAGCCCGCGCCGCTCGGCGTCGGTCAGCGTCGCCTGGCCGCGCACGTAGGCGTCGTACTTCGACGAGGCGGGCGTCATCTCGTCGCTCTTCAAGAATGCTTCCAGCGCGGCGCCGACCCCCCGCAGGACCGCCTCGGCGTTCAGGGACGACCCGAAGGCTTGGCGAAAGGCGCCGGCGTAGGGGGCGCGCGCGATCTTGCGCGCGACGCGTGCCGGGCTGCCCGCGTTCATCTCGTCGGGGTTGAACAGCGGCTGCCGGACCAGCGCCGCGATCGTGTCGGCGCGTCCGTCCCAGAAGAAGCCGCCGCGCGGCTCGGGTGCGGGGTTCTCGTCGTCCTCGAAGAAGTAGAAAGCGGGCGTGTAGCGCAGGTACAGCACCGACGGGGTCGACCGGCGCGCGAAGTGACCGGGGCGGCTCCCCAGCGGCACACCCAGCCGCGAGCCGTGGGTCCCCGAAAACGCCTGCGCGGGATCGTGGCAACTGGCGCAGCTGGTGCCCGGCGGCTCCGAGAGGCGCCCGTCGAAGAAGATTTTCTTGCCCAGCGCGACCAGCGCCGGATCGTCGGGCGGGCCCTGCCGCGGCGGCACGGGCAGGACGTTCGTGCGCCGCGCCGGAACGACCGGCGTGCGCGACAGGCGGGGCAGCTTGGCCGCCGCCCACGCCTGATCGATCGTCGGCTTCGGCGCCGCGGACGGGCTCCGTCGGCAAGCCAACCCCGACGCCAGGGACGCCCACGACAGGAAGAACGCGGCGCCGATCGCCAGAGCCCGCGCGGACCCGGCGTCGATTCCCCGGCGCCGCGCGGATGCCGCTGGTTGCTTCAGGCGAGGCGTCCCGTCACGGGATGTTGGCGTAGGTTCCGACGACGTTGCCCGTCCCGTCGGTGCACGAGATCCGCGTCCCCGGCGTGCTGTCGCACACGCCGCTGCAGGCCGCGGGCGGCGCCATCGTGCACACCGCGATGATCGTGCCGTTGGTCCGGTACGACGTGAACTTCCAGTTCTTCGAGCCGACCGAGCCGACCCGGTCCATGACCATGAAGCCGAACTCCTGGGAGAAGGCAAACGCGTTGACGACCGTGTTCGGCGCGGGCAGGTCGCCGTTCGGGTTGAACGTCGCCGGCAGGGCGGTGTCCAGGTTGTCGCCGCCGTTGCCGGCCACGAACGTCGCCGGGTGATTGCTGGCGAAGTCCAGGGCCTGGAAGTCGTGCACGTGTCCATGCACCGCGATGCCGATGTTCGGCGGGTAGTAGTTGCCCGGAAACGCCGCGTTCATGACCGACTGCAACCCGGCGTTGCCGATGGTGGGCGGGTTGGCGGCGGAGTACCCGAGCACCGGGTGGTGGACCGCCCAGATGTTGAGGAGGTTCGGCGTCGCGAGCCCGGCCGCCGAGACCAGCTCGCTGGTGTACGGCTGGAAGTTGGCCGGCGAGTACGCGGTCTTCGAGGCGTTGGCCGAATCGAACACCACGAACTGCGTGTCGCCGAACGAGACGGCCCACGGATCGTTGAAGTTGCCGGCGTTGTCGTTCGCCGGGTCGTTGCAGGTCTTCACGCCCGTCGCGTCGTACGGATTGGGATCCAGGTACCGGTACCAGCCCTGGCCGGCGCGGTTGCAGGTCTCGTGATTGCCGCGGACCATGACCCAGGGCGCGGCGGCGAGCAGCGGCGCGGCCGGCGTGAAGAGGTCGGCGTCCCAGACGTCCGAGCCGTAGCCCCAGGGCGTCCCCGTGCAGGCCGTGTTGCCGGGCGGGCAGGGGTTGTCGCGGTAGTGATAGTCACCGACGTGCAGCACCAGGTCGGGCTGCATGGCGGCCGCGGCCTGGGCGATGACCGGGAACGGCCACTGGCTGGGGTCGCCGCAAGCCTGGTACACGTTGCCGATCGAGATGCGGCAGCCCGTGTCGCCGATGATCGCCACGCGGTTCACGACCGGCTTCGGCAGCGGCAGGTGGACGCCGGCGGCCCAGGCGCTGGTGGCGCCGGCGGGCAGCAGGAACTCGCAACTGGTCTTCGTGAACACCGACGGCTTCGAGTTGCCGGACGTCATGGCGGCGGCCAGCGTCGTGTCGGTGCTGGTCGGACGCAGCGGCATCGTCCCGGCAGGCGCGCGCAGCGTCATGGGGCTGGTCACGCCGTCGACGGTAATCGAGGGGCAGGTGTTGTAGGGGGTCAGCAGGCGGGCGATGGCCTGGTTGTTGGCGCCGATCTCGACCCAGGCCGACTCGTTCAGGGCCGAGTCGGGCGGGCAGGTGACCGCCACCTTGAAGGTGGCCACGCAGCCCGGATCGCCGTCGGACACGGTCAGCGTCAGCGCGACGGGGCCGGGCGCCGAGCAGGTCAGCGTCGGGTTCTGCGCGGTCGTGCTGCTGAGGGTGCCCGACGCCGTCGTCCACGTGTACGTGAGCGCCTGCGGGGCCGCGTCCGGGTCGTTCGCGACGCTGGCCAGCGAGATGACGTTGCCGATGGGCGGGTTCGCGCTGACCGACGTGATCAAGGGGCAGACGTTGATGGTGCCGTTGATCTGGATGCTGCCGGTCGTCGGCGCGCTGTGACAATCGATGGCGATCGAGACGCTGGTGGTGCCGCCGGCGACGACGTTGAAGGCCGCCGACGCGCCCGAACAGGTCGTCTGGCCGTCGGTGGACGTGCCGGTCAGCGTCAGCGAATAGCCGGTGCCGGCGGCCACGGCGCCAATCACGGTGCTCACCGTGGAAGAATTGGTGGTGTCGATGGCGCCCGTGCGGCTGGTCGGCCCCGTCAGAGAGTACGAGAAGCTGTTGAGCGTCGCGGGAGGGACCCCGTTGACGACCAGGGCCACGGACCCCACGGAATCACCGGCAGGGCTGCCGTTTGTGGTGTTGGGCGTGCCTTCACAGCCGACCAGGACAGATAGCCCGGCGGCTGCCACGACGGTCAGAGCCAGGGTCTTGCGGGGTAAATTCAGCACGCTCGCCTCCAGATGAAAGGTCAGGAGAAACGCGAGCACTCTCGCCCGGGCGCTCCCGGAATCGCGCGACGGTTGGGTGACAAAGTGGCGACAATGTCGGAGACCGGATTCGTCCGGGAACCGGTCAGCCGATGATCATCTCTTCGCGATCCGTGCCGCCCGGACCCGCGCCGCCCGTGAAGCGGCTGGCGCGCCAAGCCTCGAAGAACGGGTGCGGCGGATCGCCGCGCAGGAAGTCGGCGTAGTGGCGCGCGACGACCGGCGCCATCATGAAACCGTGCCCGCCGAACCCGCAGACGACGTAGAACCCAGGCACCCCCGGCAGCTCGCCCACGATGGGGTTGCCGTCCGGGCTGACGTCGTAGGGGCCCGCCCACTGGCGGACCACCTTGACGTGACCCAGGCGCGGCATGAGGCGGGTCAGGCCGCGCGCCATCCGCGTCAGGAACGCCAGCCGCGAGCCCAGGCGCACCTCGCCCTCGGGGTTGGCCTCTTCCGGCAGCGACACCCCGCCGACCAGCTCGCCGCGCAGCGACTGCGACACGTAGAGGCCGGTCTCGATCTCCGACACCATCGGCTTCAGGAAGGGCTTCAGCGGCTCGGTCGAGAGGATCTCGTGGCGGACGGGGCGATCCGGCAGCGCGCCGCCCGCCAGCCGCGCCACGGCCGGTGACCAGGCGCCGGCCGCGCAGACCACCCGCCCGGCCGTCAGCGCCCCCTGCGGCGTGCGCAGGACGAAGTCGTCGCCACGCCGCTCGATGGCGGTCACGGCCACGCCCGTGCGGATCTGGACGCCGCGCCTGGCGGCGGCGCGCGCGTACCCCCAGACGAACGGCCAGGGGAAGACCACGGCGTCGGTCGGGTTGTAGCAGGCGGCCACGAAGGGACCGACGTCCAGCTCGGGGACCAGCTCCTGCGCCTCGGCGGGCGTGATCATCCGCGTCGGCAGGTCGCACCGGTTCTGCAGCGCCACGTTACGCGCCAGACGCTCGGCGGCGGCCTCCGTGCGGGCCAGGAAGAGATAGCCCCCGCGGCGCATCCAGACGTTGATGCGCATCTCCTCGGCGAAGCGGGCGCACAGCTCGGTCGACTCCTGCATCAGGCGGATGTTCATCTCGGTCGACCACTGCTGCCGGACGCCGCCGCCGTTGCGCCCCGACGCGCCCCAGGCCAGGTGGTTGGCGTCGAGGACCACGATGCGCTTCTGTCCGCGCCCGGCCAGGTTACTGGCGATGGCCAGCCCCATCACGCCGGCGCCGATGACGGCGACCTCGGCGCTGGTGCTCTGCAGCGCCGCGCTCATCCTTCGGGGTCGGAGCCCGCCAGCACGGCCAGCTCGGTCGGGACCAGCGGCGGGCGGGCCGTGAACGGCGTCATCTCGCCCGCCGCGCGGCCCGCGGCCGCGGCGATGGCGCAGGCGATCTCGCGCAGGCACTCCTTCCCCTGGCAGGGGCCGGTGCCGAACCCCGTGTAGCGCTTGACCTCCTCGACGCCCACGTGGCCCAGCTTCACGGCGTGCTGGACGTCAGCCAGCGTGACGTCCTCGCAGCGGCAGAGGATCACCTTGCGCGACACGCGGGCTCCGGCGGGCGCTTCACTTGGCCGGCGCGGCGGACGTCGCGCCGGCGGCGCCCACGCCCCCGGGCGGATCGAACATCCTGTCGTCCAGTGGTTCGTCGAAGGCGATCTCGTTCAGCGCGGTCACGATGGTCACGGGCCCGGCCTGCATCTGCGACGCGTACGGAATCTTCAGGCCGCCCACGGCCCGCCAGTCGGACACCGTCGAGTTGAACGGCACCTGTCCCTGCGGCGTGGCGCGCGTCCCCTCGAGGCTGACCTCGAGGTGCGTCTGCCGGTCGTAGCAAGCCCGCATCGGGGGCGCGATCTTCGGCGTCAGGACCAGGCACTCGAGGCCGGCCGGGGCGTCGGACGCCGTCTCGATCTTCGCGAAGAGGGCAGGGGCCTCCATCTCCAGGTTCCAGGCGGCCTCGATCCGCGCCTGCTCGGCCTCCGCCCCTTCCAGCAGGCGTGTTCCGTTGACCGGATCCTGCGCCCACAGCACGCTGCCGTTCGAGCCGTCGCGGGTTTCGCCGACGGCCGGCAACGTGGTGACGGTCAGCGACTTGTCGCTGCTGGTCTGGAAGTGCTCGACGGGGCCGCTCATCGCCATGCCCTTCAGCGTCAGCACCAGCTTCTGGTGGACGCTGCGGTGCGCGCGCCAGCCCTGCGGCCCGCCGGTCGCCGCCACCGCGTCGGCCAGGATCGCGGCGGGCGCGCGGGCACCCGACGGAGACGCGGCGCCCGTCGCCGCGGTCGCGGGTTGCGGCG
>CAZJMY010000668.1:0-13838 GCA_964546845.1 uncultured Myxococcales bacterium
TGCCACCAAACTCGTCTTTGACCCGCGCGAGCGGGCTCTTATTCAAAGCAGCGGACATGTGCAGAGGTTCTCCCGGTGTTTCGCAGAGTGAGTCGCGAGCTGAGTCGCAATCCGTGTTGGAAGGCGGGTATTTACCCCAAACCCACGGCTTTGCCTAGGGGGGCCCGATGCCGGCCGCCAGATCGATGAAGCCCCGGATCCAGATGAGGTTGATCTCGTCGGACAGCTCGGCCGGGGTCTCGGTCGTGGTCTCGATGGCTGCCGTGTAGGGGACCCCGGCCCGGTAGAACCGGTCCGTCACGCTGCCGTCATGGCACAGGATGAACCCCTCGCCGTCGGCGTGGACGTCGCTGCCGGGCTCGTGCCCCGAATCGACGATGCTGCTGCGCAGGACCGGAACCAGCGTCCCCGACCGGATCATCAGGGGCCGATAGGCCGCGCGGTCGCCGAACACGTACGCATAGAAGAAGGCGCCGTGGATGAAGTTGTCCTGGTGGAGGTCCAGGGCCGCGGTCGGCACGGGCGCGGCGTCCAGCGCGCGGGCCAGGGCGGCGGTCTCCTTGGGCAGCCCCTCGACGGCCGGCACCACCCGGCTGAACGTCTGCGCGCCGTAGATCTCGCCGCGCCAGACGCCGGGGGCCACCTCGTACCGCAGGAAGTCGTTGTTGGGGCGCTCGCCGGAGGCGTTGTAGCGGGTGTGCGCCTCGAAGCCCGACGGGTTGATGCACGGGTAGAGCGTCAGCCCGACGCCGCGCTCGGCCGCGTAGGCCACGATCTCGGGCGTGTGGTCCAGGATGGTGCGCGGGCCCGCCTTCTCGTCGCCGTGGAAGCCGGCGGTGACCACGACCGGGTTGCGGCCGGGCACGCGCATCCCGACCAGCGGGTACTCCTGTCCCGCTTCGATGACGGCGCCGTAGCGAAACGCTTCGCCGGGCGCCGGCACCGTCGTGGCCCAGCGCGCCAAGGTGTCCGCGAACAAAGTCGGGCTAGTGTGCCACGGGTCGTTTGCCGGCGCGCGCTCCGGCGAATAACCACACCCCCCATGGCCGAAACCGTCCCCGCTCCTGCCGATCCGGCAACGGCGGCGGACGCCGTCGTTGCATCACCACCCCAAAACGGCATGACCGTGTCACCGCTGTCGGTGGCCTCGGCGATGGCGGCGACGGGCCCCGTCGGCGGGCGGCGCATCAAGGCGATCGGGCTGGAACGCGCCTGGCACAAGGACCTCTACCACTTCGTGCTGGCCCAGACCTGGCCGCGCTTCTTCTTGCTGACGGCGGTGAGCTTCGTCGCCAGCAACCTGATCTTCGCGACCCTCTACTGGATCGCGCCACCGGGCTCGGTGTCGAACGCGCGCCCGGGATCGTTCGAGGACGCGTTCTACTTCAGCGTGCAGACGCTGGCGACCATCGGCTACGGCGGGATGATCCCGGTGACGCGCTACGCCCACATCGTGGTCACCTGCGAGGCGTTCGTGGGCGTGCTGGCGGTCGCCCTGATCACCGGCATCACCTTCACGCGGTTCGCGCGCCCGTCGGTGCGCGTGCTCTTCTCGAACAAGGTCGTCATCTCGCCGCGCAACGGCGTCCCCCACCTGATGTTCCGGATGGCGAACTGGCGCCGCAACCGCATCGTCGAGGCGCGGCTGGGCATCACGCTGCTGGTGACCGATCGAACGCGCGAGGGGGACGTCATGCGGCGGCAGATCGATCTGCCGCTGGTGCGCGACCGCACGGGTGTCTTCTTCCTGACCTGGACCGCGATGCACAAGATCGACGAGGCCAGCCCGTTCTACGGCCCCGACGCGCTGGCGCGGCTGCGCGCGCAATCGGCGGAGATCTTCCTGGCGCTGACGGGCCTCGACGAGACGATCGGGCAGACCATCCACGCGCGCCGCCAGTACACGCTGGACGACCTGGTCGCCGACGCGCGGTTCGCCGACGTGCTGTCCGACCTGCCCGACGGAACGCGCGTCATCGACTACCGACGCTTCCACGACGTCGTGCCGCTGAACAGCGACGGCGGCGGAACCGTCAGCGGCTGAAGGCGCCGCCGCTGCGCGTTGACGGAGCTGGGCCTTGCCCAGCGGAGTCGTCGCGGGAGGTTCAAGGAACCCTCCCAGGGTTCCTGTCTGATCATCTTGACGGAGCTGGGCCTTGCCCCGCGGAGTCGTCGCGGGAGGTTCAAGGAGCCCTCCCAGGGTTCCTGTCTGAGCGCCCCAGCGCCATCAGCCCGCCCAGCCGGCCGATGAGGTCGTCGAACGCCGGCTCGTTGAGCCCGGCGTGCAGGTCGAAGCCGCGGTCCGCGGCGCTGGCGGTCACCCCGTCCAGATAGGGGCCCAGGCCCAGCAGCAGCACCTCCGGGTTCTTCTTGGCGTCGCGGATCGACCCCGTCACGCGGTCGGCCAGCGCGCGGGCCTGGGCGGCCGTCGACAGATCCGCGTGCAGCACGGCCTCCAGCCCCTTGCCCAGGTTCAACCCGGCGGAGAGGGTCTGGATGTTGGCCGCGTCCGCGAACTTCGGGTCGGCCGACAGCGAGCGGCGCGTCCCCTCCGGCACGATGGCGGCCGCCCAGATGTCGTGGTTGCTGGCGGCCCGCTCGACCAGGTTCACCAGGTCCAGGTCCGTCGCGGCGCTGTCACCGGGGCGCGCCGTCTCCGCCAGGTCGGCCATCTTGGGCCCCCAGCCGCCGGCCCCCAGCACGAACGTCTGCGCGTCCAGGAAGAAGCCGACCATGTCGGGGTTGCGCTTCGACGACCACAGCGTCAGGCGGCCGTGCGGCGTCGACGTGAGATCGTCGCCGCTCTTTTGCAGCTGATCGCGCGCGTAGGCGATGAGACGCGCCTCGTCCAGGTGATCGGCCCGCAGCACCAGGCCCAGCTCGCCCCGGGCGCGCGCCTCCTCGGGGAAGGCGACGGTGACGCTGTTGAGCTGGCGCAGCGGATCGAAGTGGGTCCGCCGGGCAAAGTCCTCGATCTCGCGCTCGTCGGCAACGTTCTGCTTGGCCTGGGCGGCCAGCTTGGCGGCGGCCGGGCTGGCCCGCAGCTTCGCGACGTCGATGGACGCCACGATGCGCGTGGCGGCCGGGAACAGCGCGAGCCGCCCCTCGACCGTCGCCGCGCGATCGTCGCCGCGGTGACAGCTCTCGCGGCACGTCGCCAGCAGCGCGGACGCGGCGATCACCCCTACCCAGGAAAGTCGCGTGTGGTTCATAGTGCGCCGGATGGCTTGGTCTCGCATGCGGTTCAAGGGTGAGATGGTCTACGTTCACACCGACGAATCGGGCCGCCCCGTTCTGGACTCCGCCGGCCGTGCGGAGATGAAGTATCGCGAATCCGACAGCAAGAGCTACCGCCCCCACCCCGTCAACCTGATTCCGGACGACGGGCCGCCCCCGACCGCGGTCTCGGCAGGGGTGGCCGCGGACGCGCCCGCCGCCGCGAAAACGGCCACCACGAAGGCCCGCCCGAAGGCCGCCCCCGGAACGCCAGCGGTCGAGATCTGGACCGACGGGGCCTGCTCCGGCAACCCGGGGCCGATGGGCATCGGCGTGGTCGTCATCGACGGTCCGCAGCGCAGGGAGAAGGGCGAGTACCTGGGCATCGGCACCAACAACATCGCCGAGCTGACGGCGGTCGAGCGCGGCATCGACCTGGCCGGCCCCGTCGCCGCCGAGAAGCGCCTGCGGGTCTACACCGACTCCAGCTACGTCATCGGCGTGCTGTCGAAGGGGTGGAAGGCCAAGGCCAACCAGGACCTGATCGCCAAGCTGAGACGCAAGCTGGCCCCGCTGAACCTGGACTTCGTGAAGGTGGCCGGCCACGCGGGCGTCCCCGAAAACGAGCGCTGCGACGAGCTGGCGCGCGAGGCGATCACGGGGCGCGCCCGCTAGCCGCCGCCGGCTCTTCCAGCGCGCGGATCACCAGCTGCAGCGTCTCGTGCAGCTCTCGCATGCGGCGATCGCCGACGGTGGCCCGCAGCGCGTCCTCCACGCCGCGCAGCACGCCCAGGCCGTGCATCAGGGCGCCGAAGCCCCGCCGCGAGAACCGGATCCGCTTCGCGCGGCGGTCCTCCGGGTCGTCGATCTTCTCGACCATGCCCAGCTGTTCCAGGTCGTCGACCAGCTGCCCGACGGCCTGCTTGGTGACCCCGACCCGGGCGGCCAGGTCCGTCAGGCGAATGCCCTCGAAGTCCAGGTGCGGAAGCAAGGTCGTGTGGGCCGGCCGGATGCGCGCGCCCAGACCGGAGGGATCGGGGGTCGCCCGGGACAGAGCCTGCTGGTTGGCCAGCCGGGCGGCCTTGAACAGCAGCTGCAGCGTGGCGCTGTCGCGCGCCTGCTCGAACTTGCGGCGCTCGGCAGCGGAGATCGAGGATTTGGGGGAGGGCTTCGGGATCGCGGGCATCGTCCACACTGTCTGCGCCCGCGCGCTACTCGTCAAGCCCGCTTGACTTGTTTAGACAAGCGCGCTTGACTATCAGCATGAAGACCAGCGGAGACGATCTGGTTCCGTTCGGCGATGGCCTCTGGCTGTCCACCGAGCCGGTCTCTTTTCTGGGACTCGCGCTGACAGCCACGATGTCGGTCGCGCGGCTCGCTGGCGGGGCCCTGCTGGTGCACTCGCCGGTGCCGCTCACCGACTCGCGCCGCAAGCAGACGGACGCGCTGGGGACGGTGTGCCACATCTACGTCCCCAACCTGTTCCACCATCGATCGCTGGACGCGTGGAGCAGCGCTTACCCCGGCGCGCGCGTCCACGCGCCGCCCGGCCTGGCGCGAAAGCACCCCGGCGCCCGCGTCGACCGGACGGTCGGTGAGACCCCGGAGCCCGCCTTCGCGGGAGCCGTCGACGAGATCCCGATCGACGGCTTTCGCGCGCGCGAGAGCCTGCTCCTCCACCGGGCCTCCGGGACCGCGATCGTGGCGGACCTGGTCCAGAACGTCGGCCGCCCCGACCACGGCTGGACCGCGTTCTACGCGCGGGCCATGGGCTTTCACGACCGCGTCGCCCTGAGCCGTGCCATCCGCTGGACCGGCTTCGACGACCGCCGCGCCGCCCGCCGCGCCCTGGACCGCGTTCTGGCCCTGGACTTCGATCGGCTGGTGGTCGGCCACGGGGCGCCGCTGCCGTCGGGCGGCAAAGCCGCGCTGGCCGCCGCCTACGCCTGGCTGCGCCCCGCGTGAGGGCGCCCGACCACGGACGCGCTGGTTCAGATGGCGAGTGCGCGGCCGAGCGGCACCGACTGGAAACGCGCCGCTCTGGCTTCGGTGAAGAGGTCCTCGAAGACGCGGCGCTTGTGCGCCAGCGGGCGGCGGAGGTCGGGCTGGCGGGCGACGAGGGCGGCGGGGATGGCGTCCTCGCCGGCGTCCGCGAGGTCGATGCCGTGGAGCTCGAGGTTGAACAGCGGCCGCTTCAGCGACGCCGCGATCATGCGGCGGCGCAGCCAGCCCGGCGCGAGGATCAGGCTGGTGCCGATCACGTGCAAGCGGGCGAACGGCGTGACGGCGATGGGGATCTCGACCAGCCCCGCGCCGCCCGGCGCGCGCCTGTACGGGGCGGCCGGCGTGGGCCGGTAGGGCTCGCGCGGCGCGAACGGTGCGCGCGCGTCGTCGAGCACGCTGGCTGACCGCCGCCCGAAGAGGCGCATGGCCGCCATGACCGCCGCCTTCGCCGCGTAGTAGGGCGGCGACGGGAACACCGACGAGTCGTAGGCATACCCGCGCTCCCCCAGCAGCTCCAGGACCTGGCCGTTGATGGCATAGCCTGGCGCGCGAAAGCCGATCGGCGCCTGCCCC
This sequence comes from uncultured Myxococcales bacterium, assembly GCA_964546845.1. Taxonomy (GTDB): domain Bacteria; phylum Myxococcota_A; class Polyangia; order Fen-1088; family Fen-1088; genus JADGRB01. Next base: position 5,794 of record CAZJMY010000668.1, read on the forward strand.
GCCACGTCAGCGATCGCGGCGTGGGCGCGATCGATCTCGGCGGCCGCCGTCGTCCGCGGCAGACGCGTGAAGTCGTAGGGGTGCGTGTGGGTGTGGTTGGCCAGCTCGTGCCCGGCGCGCGCCGCCTCAACCAGCAGCCCGCGGCCCGCGGCGTCGTCGGCCAGGTCGGCGCCGACCACGAAGAAGGTGGCCTGAATGCCGTGGCGGGCGAACAGCTCCAGAAAGCGCGGCAGGCACTTCCGAAGGATCGCGTGACGGTGCGGAGGTGGCGGCGGCTCCCCCAGCCCGTGGATCCGGTAGTAGCAGCCCACGCCGTCCAAGTCGACGGAGACGGCGATCTTCGGCGCGTCGCCGGTCGATGCGGTCGTTGCCACGCCGCCAGTATGCCCCAGGCGCCCGCCCCGCCCGCTCGCCGGCGACCATGCGTCCAAAGAACCGCGGCCAGGCGAGTTCGGCTATCCTGCGCGGCCGAAATGCCTCGCGCCGTGTCCCCGTCGCAGAACCCCATCCTCTACCGCGTCGCCATGCCGGCGCCCGCCTCGCACGAGTACGAGGTCGAGATGCGCGTTCCGGCGCTGCCCGGCCGCGACGAGGTCGAGATCGTCTTCCCGGCGTGGGCGCCCGGCAGCTACATGATCCGCGACTTCGTCCGGCACGTCAGCGGGCTGCGCGTCCTGGACGAGCGCGGGCGCGCGCTGCCGGCCGCCAGCGTCTCGCGCGTCGACAAGCAGCGCTGGCGCATCGCCACCGGCGGTCGCCCCTTCCGCGTGTCTTACCGGGTGTTCGCGTTCGAGGCGACCGTGCGCACGTCGTTCCTGGACGACAGCCACGCCTACTGGAACGGCACCAGCCTCTTCTTCTTCGTCGACGGGCAGCTGTCGCGGCCGTGCCAGGTTTCGGTCGACGTCCCCGACCGCCGCTGGCGCATCACCACCGCGCTGGCCCCCGTACGCGGCCGGCGTAACACCTTCGCCGCCGCCGACTTCGACGAGCTCTGCGACTCGCCCTTCGAGATCGGCACGCACCTGGTGCGCGCCTTCGCGGTCGGGCGCGCGCGCTTCGAGCTGGCGCTGTACGGCCGGACCAACGGGGACGTGGATCGGCTGGTCGAGATCCTGCGCCGCGTGACGGCGGCAACCGGCCGCATCTTCGGCGGCTTTCCGTTCAAGCGGTACGTGTTCATCGTCCACGCGCTGCCCGTCGGGTCCGGCGGGCTCGAGCACCGCGCGTCGGTGACCATGGACATCACCGGCCTCGGCTTCGAGGACGAAGGCGGCTACGTCCGATTCGCCGACCTGGCGGCGCACGAGTTCTTCCACGCCTGGAACGTCAAGCGGATCCACGACGCCGCGCTGGGCCCCTTCGACTACGCGCGCGAGAACTACACGCGCCTCCTGTGGCTGTTCGAGGGCTGCACCGACTACCTGTCGCACGTGATCATCCTGCGCGGCCGCGTCACGACGTTGAAGCAGTTCCTGAAGATGATCGCCGACGACTGGCCCAAGTACGCCAGCCGCCCCGGCCGCAACGAGTTCTCGCTGGAAGACCTCTCGTTCGACGCCTGGGTGAAGCAGTACAAACCGTCCGAGAACTTCGTGAACCGCGGGGCCAGCTACTACGAGAAGGGGTTCTGGACGGCGATGGCGCTGGACATCGAGCTGCGCGTCGCCAGCGGCGGAAAGGCCGGCCTGACCGATCTCTTCCGCATGCTGTGGGACCGGTTCGGGCGCGCCGAGCGCCCCATCGCCGACGCCGACGTGCGCGCCGCCGCCGCCGAGATCGCCGGCAAGTCCATGGACGCCTTCTTCGACAGGTACGTGCGCGGGACCGAAGACCTCCGGCTGCCGGAGTTCCTGCAGCGCGCCGGGGTCGCCGTGGACGCGCGCCCCGAGTGGGACGAAAGCGCCCGCCCCGCCGCCGATCGCGATCCGGTGCGTAGCGCGCGCGCCCGTGCCTGGGCCGGCCTGACGCTGGCGCCCGAGAAGACCACCATTCGCAACGTCGTCCCGGGTTCCCCGGCGTGGAAGGCCGGGCTGACCTTCAGCGACGAGATCGTCGCCGTCGCCGGGCTGCGCGTGAACGCCAGCACGCTGCCCAAGCGCCTGGCCGACCACGGGCCCGGCCAGCGGGTCGCGATCGCGTTCTTCCGGCGCGACGAGCTGCGCACGACCGAGCTGACGCTGGCCGAAAGCCCGGAGCGCCGCCTGACCGTCACGCTGGACGCCGACGCCGGCCCGCGCGCGCGCGCCGTGCGCCTGGGCTGGATCGGCGCCTGATCAGGGCATGAAGGTCGTCTGATCCGACGAGAGGGCGGTCAGCTTGCGCGTCGCCTGCATGAATTGAACGTTCGTGAGATCGACGCCGGGGATGGTCAGCCCCGACACCACCATCGTGACCGTGCCGCCGCCGGCCAGCGGATCGGGCGAGAGCGCCGGCAGCTCGAACGACCTCGACCCGTCGAAGATGGTGATCGACCAGAGCCGGCTGCCGCTGGTGTTCTTCAGCTCGACGCTGTGCACGGTCGCGCCCGGCGCCGGCACGAACGAGTAGGCGCCCCCCAGGGCCGTGATGCCCGTCGGAGGCAGCTGCCAGGCCGGGACGGAGGCCCCTGCCGCCGGTGAGAAGCCATGCACCCAGGCGACCGACGCGGGTTGCGCCGCGCTCTTCGTGGCCTGCGCCGTGGCGAGCAGGTCGTAGGTCGCGCCCGGCACCTTGGGGACGCTGGTCATCATGTTGGTCGTCGTCAGCGTCGGGAGCACGGCGGGGATCCGCCCCTCGCCGTTCGGAAGCTCGATCGCCGGATAGGCGGTGAGATAGGTCATGCCGGCCGGCAGCGGCGGGAACGTCGCCGTCACGGGCTGGAGGTTCGCGGGCGTCACCATGGGCAGGGCCTCGTTCAGGACCGTCTGGCCGTCGGTGAGGTTCAGGCCGGTCAGCAACGCCCAGCCGACCAGCGCCGTGGTGTCGTCGCTCTGATCGTTGGGCGTCCCGTTGTCGCTGCTGTCCAGGATGATCGCGAAGTGGGCCTGCGGTCCGGTACGGGCCGCCAGCTGCCAGTTGCAATCGTCGGCCAGCGCGCTTCGGACACACGCGTTGGCGGCGATCGTCGTCGTCAGCGCCGTCCCGGCGATCGACACCGTCCGCATCCCCTGCGCGATGTCGTTGGCCAGGTCGCCCAGGTTCTCGGTCTGCGACGCCGCCACGAACCCGATCAGCGTGTGGCCGGGCGCCGGGGCCGGGATCGTTTCCCACCCGGCGATCGTTCCGCTGACCTTGGCCTGCGGCGGGGTCGCACGGGTCGTCGCCCGGAGAGTGGTCGTGACGTTCGCGCCGTTCACGCCGATGGCCGTGCTGGTTGCGTAGCCGGCGGCGGACGCCGTCAGCGTCACGGCCCCTTTCAACGAGGGACACGAGGCTGGATCGAAGGTGGCCAGGCCCGTGCTGTCGGTCGCGGCGATGCAGGGAGTGACCGCGTCCCCGTCCCCCACCCGAACGGCCGCCCCGGCGATCGGCGCGTACGTGTCGTCGTCCGTCACGTAGACGTTCAGGTACCCGTTGATGTGGCCGCCGCCGATGGCGCCCCCCTGGACCAGCATGGGCGCCGGGTGATTGCTTCCATCCGACACGGAGCCACATCCCCCCCCGAGCGTCGCCAGCACGAACGAAACCGCCCAGCCCGTCCCTGGCCTGTGGTTGCGCATGTCCCCCGTATCGACACCTCAGGGGAAAAAAGAAGAAACCGGCCGGGGAGTCAGCCCCCGCGGGCGCCGGACGCCAGCACCTGATCCACCAGGCCGTAGGCCTGGGCCTCCGCCGCCGACATGAAGTTGTCCCGCTCCGTCTCGTGCTTGATGCGCTCGGCCGGCTGCCCGGTGTGGCGGGCGTAGAGGGCGTTGATCGTGTCCCGGGTCTTCAGGATCTCGCGGGCGTGGATCTCGATGTCCGTCACCTGCCCCTGCATCCCGGCCAGCGGCTGATGGATCATCACGCGGGCGTGCGGCAGCGCCGTGCGCTTGCCGGCGGCGCCGGCGGCCAGCAGCAGGCTGGCCATCGAAGCGGCCTGGCCCAGGCAGAACGTCGCGACGTCGCAACGGATCGCCTGCATCGTGTCGTAGATGGCCAGCCCGGCGGACACCTCGCCGCCCGGCGAGTTCACGTACATCACGACGTCCTTGTCCGGGTCCTCGGACTCCAGGAACAGCAGCTGCGCGACGACGGTGTTCGCCACCGCGTCGTCGATGGGCGTGCCCAGGAAGACGATGCGGTCCTTCAGCAGACGCGAGAACAGGTCCCAGGCCCGCTCGCCACGGTGGGTCTGCTCGACGACGTTCGGGACCAGCATGCTATCCGATGGATATCCCATGGCGTCTCAGCGCCCTTCCGGGCTGGAGAGCCAGGTCACCAGCGCGGCCCGCGAAAAGCGCCAGGCGCTGCCCAGCTTCCGGCCCGGGATCTTCCGTGCCTCCGCCAGCTCGATGACCGCCGACTCCTCGATCTGCAGAAAGTCGCCCGCCTGCGCGGCGTCCATGATCTCCGGGGGCTCGTAGGCCTGGAAAGAATACGACCCCAGGGTCCCCGCCCCCCCTGCCACCCGTGGTGAGGGGCTGCCCGCAGCTCTTCGGGTGGCCAGCGCCCCCAGGGCGTCCAGGCCGCGGCGGCTGTCCGGGTCTACGTAGGTCGACACCAGGCCCGTGATCAGGTCCTTCTTGGCGATGCGGAGCGCCTCGGCGGCCCGATCCAGCCTGGCGGCGGCGGTGGCAGGCAACCGGACGAACAACGCCGTTTTGGCGGCAGGCTTCTTCGGCATATCCCCAGGATATCCTCAGATATCCCGGGGTCAAGCCCGTCAGTCGCGGCGCACGGAGACGGCCAGCTTGGCGACGCTGCGCACGACGTGCGGGACCCGCTTGAACAGGTTGATCGAGGGCGGGCGCTTCTCGCGCACCGTGAAGGGGATCTCCAGCACGCGCTTGCCTTCGCGGTGGGCGCGGATGACGAACTCGCTGGCGAAGACGTCGCGGTCCAGGACGCACCGCCGCGCCGTCTCCAGCAGCACCTCGCGCCGGAAGGCCTTCAGGCCGTGCGTGTCTGTCCCGGGGAACTGGCAGACCGCGCGCAACATGCCGTTGTAGACCCGCGTGGCCGCCCGCCGGAACAGCGGCCGCTGGTCGTTCGAGCCGACCATGGCCTTGGAGCCCACGACCAGATCGGTGTCGCTGCGCTCGAGCAGGGCCATCGCGCGCGCGTAGAACTCCGTGTCCAGCAGGTCTATCTCGTCGCAGATGACGAAGGTGCCGCGCGCCTCCAGGATCCCCTGCTTCATCGCCAGCCCGTAGTTCGGCTTGCCGATCGAGATCATGCGGACCTGCGGGTGCTCCGCCTCCAGCTCCTTGCCCAGCTCGACGGTGCGGTCGCGCGACCCGTTCTCGCAGAGCAGCAGCTCGTACGGCCACCCGAACCGCCGCATCTTGTCTTCCAGCTCCAGCACCGAGCCGCGCAGCAGCCCCTCTTCGTTGTAGACGGGGATGACGATCGAGACGTGCGGCGCCGCGGTCACGCCGCCACTCCGTCGATCAGCGCGGCCACCTCGCGGCCCGCCAGCACGCAGTCCTCCATGGCGTTGTACGTCCAGGCCCCGTAACGCCCGCGCGGGTGGATCGCGTTCGCCTCCAGAAAATCGAAGATCGTGCGCGTCGCCGCGTAGTAGTGCTGGTCGAACACGACGTAGGCGTACTCGATCTGCTTGTCGTCGACGAACAGCACGTCGTCCGGGTGGGCCAGCGCGCCCGCCGCCACCAGCGCCGCGATCGTCTCCGTCACGGTCGCGTCCGAAACGGGGCCGCGGTCGGCCATCTCGACGCAGATCGACGCGCACCCCTCCGGCGCCATGCTGGGCATCGCGGTCGAAAACACGTTCACGCGGTAGAACGGATACCGCTTCTCGGGCACGTAGATCCAGTGCCAGTCCGCGGGCGGCCGGCTGCGCGTGCCGATGTTCAGATAGCGCAGCGTCGTGCAGCGCAGGCGCGCCGCCGCCGCCTCGACGTCCGCCGGCAAACCGCTCATGCGCCTCAGCAGCTCCGGCAGCGGCAGGGTCGCGACCAGCGCGCGGTAGGCGATCGCGTCGCCGCCGACGGTCACCTCGCGGCGGCGCCAGTCGATCGCGTCGGGCGACGCGCCCGTGGTCACCCGCCCCCCGGCCAGCCGTCCCACCAGCGCGCGCGTGAACGTCTCGATGCCTCCCTCGGTCGGGTACAGGAACGTGGTGTTGTAGCCCATCTCGGGCGGCCCGGCGCCCACCGCCCCCGCGACGATCTGTTCCAGGTTCGGGCGCGGCACGAACCGCGCGCACCAGGCCGCCGTGATCTCGCGCGGGTGGACGCCCCAGATCTTCTCGTTGTACGGGACCATGAAGTGCTTCGAGATGCCGGCCCCGAAGTGGCGCAGGCAGTACTCCTCGAAGTTGCGCGGCTCGTCGCCCGCCCCGCCGGCCGCCTGGTCCTGCAACTTGGCCTGCACGACGCCCAGCAGGCACTCCTTGACGACCTCGGGCGGCAGCCCGTGCAGGTTCGCCTGATACGGGTACCGCGTCAGCACCCCGTGCGAGAAAATCCGCGCCCGGCGCGCGATCGGCTGCATGCGCCCCGGCAAGAGCTCGTCGACCAGCTGCTTGATCGCGGGATCGCGCAGGTGCAGCCAGTGGCCCGTCTTGTCGAACCGGAAACCGTCACGCTCGTCGGTGCGCGCGTGCCCGCCCAGCCGCGCCTCGCGCTCGAACAGCAGCCAGGGGCTGCGCAGGTGCAGCGCGGCCGAGATGCCGGTGAGCCCGCCGCCCAAGATGACGACCGGAAGCCGCGCGACCGGAAGCTGGGTCAATGGCGTTCACTTAGCACGAAAGGCCCCGTCCCAGGTTACACTCGCCCGTGTCCCGCGCCGCCCGTCCCCTGGCCTCGCTGCCGCCGGTCGAGCGCGCGCGCAGCCTGGACGCGCTTCACCGCCAGCGCACGACGGGAATCTGGGGACGCGTCTTCCGCCTGCGCTATCTGGCCACCGCGCTGCGCCGGCTCAGCACCGGGGTCGAGCCGGTCGAAGCGCCGCACGTCCCGCGGCCCGAAGCGGGCATGGTGTCGGTGACGTTCGTCGGGCACGCGACGTCGATGGTCACCTCCCCGCGGGCGCGCCTGCTGGTCGACCCGTTGCTGGAGACCTCGTTCTACGGAATCCGGCGCGCCCAGGAGGCGGGCATCGCGGCCGAGGACGTCGACGACGTCGACCTGATCCTGATCACCCACGCTCACCGCGATCACCTGTCCCGGGCCAGCCTGCGGCGCCTGCCGCGCGGGGCGTTGCTGGTCGTACCGACCGGGTGCGCGCCCCTGGTCCGGGGCCTGGGGTTCGCCGAGGTCATCGAGCTGGCGCCGGGCCAGCACCACGAGCACGGCGACGTCGACGTGACGGCGGTGCCCGTCCGGCACTCGGCCCGCCGCGGGCTGGGCGACTATCGCCGCCGCGGCGCCTGCGGCTACGTGATTCGCGTCAAGTCGCCGCGCGCGCAGCCGGGTCCGGCGCAGCAGGTGACGATCTACGTGGCCGGCGACACCGGATACTTCTCCGGGTTCGCGGAGATCGGCCGGCGCCTGCAGCCGGACGTGGCGCTGCTGCCCATCGGCGGCTACGACCCGATCGAGCTGCGCGACGAGCACCTGTCGCCGCTGGACGCCTGCTGCGCGTTCGAGGATCTGCGCGCCCGCATCTTCATCCCCACCAGTTACGGTGCGTTTCCGCTGGGCTACGAGCCACTGGACGCCCCGCTCGCCTGGCTGAGGCAGCTCGCGCGCGAGCGCGATTGGGCGCGCGCGGACGCCGAACAGCGGGTGGCCATCCTTGATCCTGGCCAGACGGTCCATGTGAGGATGCGCGCTTGACCCTTCTGACGCCCCGAGGCCAAACTGCACCCCTTTTGACTCTGGGAGGCAGAATGAAGACTTTTCGAGCGTTGTGTGCGGTGGCTCTCTTCGGCGTTCTCGGATGCGGTGGGAGCGGCA
>CAZJMY010000669.1:0-1937 GCA_964546845.1 uncultured Myxococcales bacterium
GGTCCGCAAGCTGTTCGAGCGCGTCGAGGTTCCGTAGCCCCCGCCGTCCGCCATGCTCGCGCGCGACGTCCTCAAGCGGATCCGCAAGATCGAGATCGTCACCGAACGCCTGGTGCGGGATCGGATGGCGGGCCAGTACCACTCCGTCTTCAAGGGGCGCGGCATCGCCTTCTCGGAGGTGCGGCAGTACATCCCGGGCGACGACATCCGGCTCATCGACTGGAACGTCTCGGCCCGCATGAACGACACCTACGTGAAGCTGTTCACGGAAGAGCGGGAGATGACCGTGCTCCTGCTCTGTGACATGTCGGCGTCGGGGCTGTTCGGCTCGCGTGTGCGGGAAAAGCGCGACCTGGCCGCGGAGCTGGCGGCGGTGCTGGCGTTCTCGGCCATCCGCAACAACGACCGGGTCGGCCTGATCATCTTCACGGACCACGTCGAGAAGTTCGTGCCGCCCAAGAAGGGCAAGCGGCACGTCCTGCGGGTCATCAGCGAGATCCTGTCGTTCCGCGAGAAGAGCCCGCGCACGTCGCTGGCCGCCGGGCTGGAGTTCGTGAGCCATGTGGTCCGGCGCCGCGCGGTGACGTTCCTGATCTCCGACTTCCTGGCCCCCATCGCCAGCTACGAGCGGGCCCTGCGCATCACGGCGCGGCGGCACGACGTCATCCCGGTCGCGATCGGCGACCCGCTGGAGCAGGGGCTGCCGCGCGTGGGTCTGGTCGAGATGCAGGACCCGGAGAGCGGCGGCACGATCGTGTTCGACACCAGCGGCCCCGAGGCGGCGGCGTTCGCTCGGTCTGTGCGCGCTGTGCGCGAGGCCCGCACCAACCTGTTCAAGCGGCTGTCGATGGACCCCATCGAGCTGTCGACGGACAAGCCGTACCTGCCGGCGCTGACCAGCTTCTTCGAGTCGCGGGCCCGGAGGCTGCGGCATTGAAGCGGGCCGCCGAGCTGGCCGCCTGCGCCGCGATCGCGTTCGCCGCCGTGGCGGTCGTCGCCGCCGGGGCCGCCCGCGCCGAGGCTGACGCGGCCGCGCTCGACGAGGCGCCCGACCCGGACGCGCCGACCGTCACGGCGCGCGTCGACCGCGCGGTCGCGAACGTCGGCGACCCCATCCACCTGGAGGTGGTCGCCATCGCCAAGACGGCCGTCCCGGTGAACCTGCCGTCCACCGTCGCGCTGGAGCCGTTCGCGCTGCTGGACCGCACGGAGAGCGAACAGCCGCTGGGCGACGGCCGCATGCGCCGCCTCTACACGCTGACGATCGCCGCCTACGCGCCGGGCGAGAAGGCGGTGCCGCCCGTGGAGGTGACCTACCTGGGTCCGCGCGGCGACGTGCGGACCGCGCGCACGGCGCCCGTCCCGGTGAAGATCGCCAGCCTCATCGCGAACGAGCCGGAGCCGGCGCTGAAGGACGCCGCGCCGCCGGTCACGGTGATGGTGCAGAACCTGTGGCCCGCCTACATCGCGGGCGCGCTGGTCGCGGCGGGGCTGGGCGCGCTGATCGCCATGGTGGTGCTGCGCCGCCTGCGGGCCCGCCGGGGCGCGCGCCCCGCGCCGCCGCCCCGGCCCGCCCACGAGGTGGCGATGGAGAAGCTGGATCGGCTGGGGGCCTATGGGTTCCTCGAGAACGCCGACAACCGGCCGTTCTACTTCGCCGTGTCCGAGGTGATCCGCGAGTACCTGGGCGGCCGCTACGGCTTCGACTCGCTGGAGCTGACCACCGACGAGCTGATGGCCGAGCTGCGGCGGCGCGCCGGGCGCGAGCTGGTGCTGAGCGAGGCCGAGGGGTGGCTGGCCGGGTGCGACCTGGTCAAGTTCGCCAAGATCTCGCCGTCGGCCGCCGAGGCGCGCGGCGCGCTGGAGAGCGCGATCCGCATCGTCGTGACGACCCGGCCCGTCGCCGCGCCGCTCGGGGGCACCGCCCTGGCGCAGGA
>CAZJMY010000670.1:0-1495 GCA_964546845.1 uncultured Myxococcales bacterium
GCCGGTGATCGCCGATGGCGCGACCCACGTCGCGTAAAAGACGGCGTTCCAGATCCATGGGCGGGTTGGGGGGGCATGCTACCCTTTTCTCGAGCGCGCAACGTCCCCGATGTACGACGTCGAAAACAGTTCGCGAGCCAGACGGCGAGGGGGAGCGGGCTGGACCGTGGCGGTGTCCGCGTCGGCCGCCGTCCACGCGGCGCTGATCGTGGCGCTGTGCGTCTACGGGCGCGCCGCCGTGGTCGCCCGTCCGGCCGCGGGTGCACCGGACCCCACGTGGGCCTCGGTGGCGCCCATCGTTCTGCCGATCGAGGTGGCCAGCCCCGAACAGGTCGCCGCGGCGGCTCTCGTCGACCAGAGCCCCCCCGTCGAGCGGCCCCTGGACGCGCCCGCGGGCGATCAGGACAACGCCGTCGCCCGGACCCGGGCGCCCGCCGAGGGTGACGGGCGCGACCGGCGCCCGCCGGCGCCGGACCGGGGGACCAGCGGCGGGGCGCCGCTCGCTCACGCCTACCGGCTGGACACCTCGACGTTGCGCGCGCGGCTGACGGACGGTGCCGCCGAGAGCCAGCCCTCGCGCCTCCGGGTCGCCCACCACCGGGCGTCGCCTCAGGCGATGCGCCGCGAGGCGCGCGTGGGCATCGGCGACTCGGTTCGCTCGATCGATCCGGCGCGCGCCGCGGTGACCCTGGCTCAGACGGGGGCCGGCATTCCTGCCGAGGGTGGTGAGCCTGCCGGAGCCGGCGCTTCCGTCGCCTCGCCGCCGCCGTCGACGTCGGCCGCGCCGGTCGGCGACAAGCCCACGGAGGCTCACGCCGTCGGGCCGCTGGACGCGGAGCCCGGTTCGCGGCGGTTCGACGTCCAGACGCCCGGAGCGGCCGCCGACGATCAGACCCAGCGGACCGCGTCCACAGAGATGCACCCCGGGATCACGGACTTTTCGCGCCCCGCGGCGCCGGCGCCCACGGCCGCGGCGACCGGGCGCGGCCCGGCGGAGACCCCGGGCGCCGTCGCGCGGCCCGCGGCAGGCAGCGCCGCCTCCGAGCTCGGGGCGCCCACCCCGCAGGAGGCGTCACTGGTCGTCGACGAGCGGACGCAGGACCGCCGCTATCAGCGCTACTACCAGGAGATCTCGCAGCGCGTCGCCCGGGTCCGCGAGTTCCCGAAGTCACTGGCCCTGCGCCTGGAACAGGGCGAGACCATCGTCCAGTTCGTGGTGGGCGTCGACGGCCAGCTGCGCGACGGGCCGCGGGTCGTGAAGTCGTCCGGATTCAGCGAGTTCGACTCGGCGGCGCTGCGGGCCGTCAAGCGGGCCGCACCGTTCCCGCCCATGCCCGACCGGCCGAACGCGCGCCCCGTGCCGGTGTCGCTGCGGCAAATCTTCGACAATCCCGTCATCCGGTAGCCCCTGATTCCGGCGATGGAGGCGATTGCGGCAGGAAATGTCCTCCGCTTGCGCTAAATTTGCCACGCTGGGGAAGGTTGCATGCGCGTG
>CAZJMY010000671.1:0-20249 GCA_964546845.1 uncultured Myxococcales bacterium
GGGGGCACCAGCGGCGTGGCCGGCTCCGGCGGCGCCGCGGGCATCGGTGGCGCGGCCGGTCGCGGCGGCACGGGCGGTACGGCGGGTTCGGGTGGCGCCGAGGCCGGCACCAAGTGCGCGGCGGCCGCCGGCTGCGCGTCCGGTTTCTGCGTCGACGGTGTCTGCTGCGAGTCGGCCTGCGCGGGCAGCTGCTGGCAGTGCAACCTGGCCGGGTTCGAGGGGCGTTGCATCGCCGTCGCCGCCAACCTGCAAGCGCCGGCGGGGAGACCGGCCTGCCAGAAGGCCGCCGCGTCGACCTGCATGCAGAACGGCTTCTGCGACGGCAAGGGGGCCTGTCAGCTGTACGCGAGCGGCACCGTCTGCGGCTCCGGCACCTGCAACACGACCACCCAGATGTCGGTCACCATGTCCGTCTGCGACGGCGAGGGGGGCTGCAAGCCGACGAACCCGGTGACGTGCGCGCCGTTCAAGTGCGCCCAGACGGGCGGCCAGTGCTCGACGACCTGCAACACCGACGGCGACTGCCAGGGGCAGCCGTGCGTGAACGGCTCTTGCGGCAAGGTCGGCAACGGCAGCAAGTGCACCAGCGCCGGACAGTGCACGTCGGGTTCGTGCGTCGACGGCGTGTGTTGCGACTCCGCCTGCGGGGGCTCCTGCCAGGCCTGCGATCTGGCGGGCTCCATCGGCCACTGCACGACGCTGCCGGCGGGGCAGGCGCCCCACGGGAACCGCACCGCGTGCGTGGCGGGCACCTGCGGCAGCGCGTGCGACGGGACCGGCACCTCCTGCGTCTTCGCGTCGACGTCCGTCTCGTGCGGCGCGGCCAGCTGCACGGACGGGACGGTCACGTCGTCGCGAAAGTGCGACGGCAAGGGCGCCTGCGCGGCCGCGACGATGACGTCGTGCAACGGCTTCGCGTGCTCGGGGACGGGTTGCCGGACCACCTGCTCGGGCGACAACCAGTGCGCCAGCACGAAGCCGTACTGCGTGTCGGGCGGCTGCGTCGCCAAGAAGCCGCTCGGCACTGCGTGCGGGGCGGGGACCGAGTGCACCAGCGGCAACTGCGTCGACGGCGTCTGCTGCTCGAGCACCAAGTGCGGCACGTGCATGGCCTGCAACCTGGCGACGCCGGGAACCTGCTCGAACAGGGCGGCGGGGGCCGTGGACAGCGCCTGCGGGGCCACGCCGGCGGCCTGCGAGACGGGCACGTGCAACGGCTCGGGCGCGTGCCGCCAGGCGACGGATGGGACGACCTGCGGCACCCAGAAGGTCTGTCACTCCGGCACGTGCGGCAGCTGCGTCGCGAATCAGCCGTGCAACCCCACGAACAAGTGCAAGACGGGGTTGACGTCCTGTTCGACGGGCGTGTCCCGCTGCGTGGAGAGTGGCAATCAGGCTCCCGGCACGGCCTGCGGCCCGACGACCTGCCCGGACGACAGCCTGATCACCCCCGCCTGCGACGACATGGGCACCTGCAGCGACAACCTCGTCTCGCTGTGCCCGTCGGGCAAGTGCCGCAACGACGGCACGGACTGCACCGGGCCCGGCTCGGGCACGGCCGGCACGGGCGGGAACCTCACGGGCGGGGCGGGCCTGGGCGGCGGGATCTGACGGGCTAAGGGCTGGCGCGCGGCCGGGCGTCGCACCGCCCGGCCTGGACCGCCTGGCGCGTCGATCAGTCGAGGTTCGCGGGCACCACCTGCGGTTCGAACGTGAACAGGTTGGGGTTGCGGACGTCGATCGTGGCCTTCACCCAGTGCGTGTTGCGCGAGCCGAACGTCTCGAGGCGCGTGAAGTTGCCGACGATGCCGCCCTGATCGGTGTTGAGCGGCTTGTCGAGCTTGAAGTAGTGCGAGTCGCCGTGGACCAGCGCCACCTGCCCCGGGAAGGCCAACGTGGCGGCCTTGAGCGCGGCGATGTAGTCGGCAAACGCGTCGTAGGACCGCGTGTCCGCCAGGTGCTGCTCGTTGTTGAAGTTCAGGTCGGCCTGGAAGACCACCATCACGCCGGCTGCGTGGACCTGCTTGGCGTAGGCGAAGCCTTCGTTCAGCCAGGCGATGTCGGCGGCTTTCCTGGCGACTTCCTCGGCGCGCTGCCGGTCAATCTCCGTCTGTGACCGCGTTTCACCGTCGACGCCCGCGTACGGGTAGTTGTCGTTCGAGCCCTGGACGTTGAGCCCGATGTAGACGACCGGTCCCAGCTTCCAGCGGACGTTCTCGGAGTAGAGAGCGTAGGCGCCGCCCTCGCTGGACTGCCGGGTCAGGCGCAGCTTGCGCTGGCCCAAACTGTAGGGCGTCGACGTGAACAGCGCGCGCTCGTGGTTCAGGCGCTCGATCGGGTCGTCGGCGCCCGGCAGGCTGGTGCCGGCGCCATAGCGCCCCCAGCAGTCGGTCCAGTCGTTGTCGCCGGGCAGCCAGATCATCGGCTGCTTCAGCGACGCGAAGTACTTCAGCGCGGGGGTGTAGACGTTCTCGTCGGTGCAGGGCCCGTCGCCACCCGCCTTGAGGTCGCCGTCGAAGATCGAGAACGCGACGTCGGAGGCGTTGACCGAGGCCAGCAGGGCCGGGTACTGCTGCTTGCCCAGGGCGTTGTACGGCATGTCGCCCCACAGCGCGATGCTGTACTGGTCGGGCTCACGATCGCGATCGCGATCGCGGTCGTGGTCGCCGTCGCGATCGCGGCCGTGGTCCCAGCCGTTGGCCTGCGCCTTCGTCGGCCGCGCCGTGACGCCGGCCAGCGCCGCGCCGCCGAGCAGCGCGGTCCCCACCAAGATCTTTCGAGAACCCAAAGACATCCGAATGGCCATGCCTCGCTCCTTTTCAAGTGGGCGCTGGGTGTGCCCAGCGCCGCCGGCAAGGTGGCACGGCGCGCGCACGGCGACCGTCACAGTTCGGACGCGACGCGGTGACCGATTGGTGTCCGTTTCAGCGCGCGGTGGTCCAGGATTCGACCGTCACGGGGCACTCTTCGGCGACGCCTCTCGGGTGACGCGGCTCGCAGCCGATGACCCGTCGCCGGCAATCGAGCGAGACCTCGCAGCATCGCTGAAACATCGCGAAGAGCCTCTCGCGGCCGCGCTGCACGCGCGACTTCATTCCGGACAGCGAGATACCCGCGACGTCCGCCGCGTCTCTTTGCGAGAGACCCTGCAGCTCGGTCAAGGTGACCGCTTCTCGATAGGGCGAGGGGAGCCGCGCCACGAACAGAGTCACGCATCCTGCCAGCGCCGACCGCAGGTCTGCTGCGTCGTCCGTGTCGGCGCCGGCCTGGTCGGGTTGCTCGGGTGGGCCGCCGGGGCCCGGCGCGAGCGGCACACGGTCACGCACCCGCATCACGTCGGCGATCGCTCGCTCCGCGATGCGGTAAACCCACGGGCCGAAGCGCTCGTCATCCTTCAGCCCTCCAAGGCCCTGGTAAACCCTGACCAGGACCTCTTGCACGACGTCGTCGACGTCGGCGGCGTTCGGCAGGCGTCGCGCGGCGTACGATCTCACGCGCGCGCCGATGTCGCGCCACGCGCCCCGGGCTTCCGCGGGGATCACCGCGCGCCCTTCGTCACGTGCAGCACGCCGGCGGGCAACATGGGGCGGGGTCGGGTTTGCGCGCCTCCACCGTCGCGGATGCCAGGTAGTCCTCTGCGCCGGGCAAGCACCGGCCCAGGATCGCGCGGCTGTCGTCGCGCGGCGCGATCTTCACGCTTTCGAATCCGACTTCCACCAGTCGTGCGCGCAGGTCGTCCACACGCGCCGCGCCGGCTACGCAGCCGGTCCGCGCTTCGACGCTGGTGGCGAGCTGGGGCGGAAGAGCACGCGTCGCGACGACGTCCGACACCGCCAGCCGACCGCCAGCCTTCAGCACCCGGATGGCCTCGCGAAACACGGCCGACTTGTCGGGTGCCAGGTTGATCACGCAGTTCGAGATGATCACGTCGATCGACGCATCCGCCACGGGCAGATGCTCGATCTCGCCGAGCCGGAACTCGACGTTCGCAGCCCGAGCGCGCCGGGCGTTCTCCCGCGCCTTGCTCACCATCTCCGGCGTCATATCGACCCCGATGACCCGGCCGCCGGCGCCGACGCGGGCGGCCGCCAGGAAGCAGTCGAAACCGGCGCCGCTCCCCAGGTCCAGGACCGTGTCGCCCGGACGAAGCGCGGCGATGGCTTGCGGGTTTCCGCAGCCCAGCCCCAGGTCGGCCCCCTCGGGCGCGCTCGCCAGGTCGTCCGGGGTGTACCCCAGGACCAGGCTGCCCGCTCCTTCGGTTCCGCAGCAGCCGACGCTGCGGCCTTCGCTGCGACCTTGGCAGCCGCCGGCGCCGAGCGCGACCTTCGCGTACGCGGTCCGGACCCGAGCTCGGATCTCGTCGTGGTCTCGATCGTCCATCGTTCCCTCCGCCTTTGAAGACGGCGATCCGGCGAAAAGGACGCAGACAATCTGCAACCCTGCAGCAAAGCCGCCCGTTCAGCGCGTCGCGCGGCTGGCCGCCGGGGTGGGGCAGCAGGGGGCGTCGGAGACGGCCGGCGGCGCGAGCGTGAGGGCCGCCTGGACCGATTCCAGCGCGTCGACGATGGCCCGCCGGTTGGCGGCGGGGAGCCGGCGAAAGACCCGTGCCATGACGTCCTGCTCGTCGCAGCGAAGGGTCTCGAGGGCTTTCCTGCCCCGCGCGGTCAGGGCGACGGTGACGACCCGCGAGTCCTCGGTCGCGCGTGCCCGCGTCACGTAGCGCTCGCGCTCGAGCACCGAGATGTTGCGGCTCATCGTTGAGGCGTCGACGCGCAGCGCGGCCGACAGGGCGCTCATCGAGACGCCGCCGGCGGTCTCGATCAGGCGCAACGTCTCGAACTGCTCGCGCGTCAGCCCGCCGCAACACACCTCGGTGGTCTGCAGCTTGGAGACCCGGCGCGCGATCGAGGAGAGCGCGCGGGCGAATCGTTCCCCATCGTTCAAGCCGCCCAGCCCTCCTGGGCGAGCAGCGTCTGCACGCGGGCGCGAACTTCTTCCCGGATGCGCCGCACCACCTCCGGGCTCTTGCCCTTGGGGTCTTCCAGCGGCCAGTCGTCGCGGCGCAGGCCGGGGACGACGGGGCACTTCTCGCCGCAGCCCATCGTGACCAGCAGATCCGAGGCGGCGGCCAGATCGTGCGTCAGCAGGGTCGGCTGCGCGTGCGACAGATCGACGCCCACCTCGCGCATGGCGTTCAGCACCTCCGGGTGCACGCGCGCGCCGGGTTCGGTCCCGGCGGAGACGGCGCGCGCGAGAGCCGGGTTGGCGAGAGCGTTGAACCAGGCGGCCGCCATCTGCGAGCGGCCCGCGTTATGGACGCACGCGAACAGAACCGTCTTCATGAGTCTCCAGGGCTGCGATCTCGGAGCTGACCAGGTAGGGGTGCGCGGCCGGCGCCTGCGGCGCCAGCCAGCGAAAGAGCAGGGTGGCCGCCGCCGCTCCGACGACTTGCGCCGCGACGAAGCCGGGGGCGTCGGCCGGCCGGATGCCCGCGAAGGTGTCGGTGGCCGCACGCGCCACCGTGACGGCGGGGTTCGCGAACGACGTCGACGCCGTGAACCAGTAGGCGGACGTGATGTAGGCGGCGACCGCGTAGGGCGTCGCCGCCGGGCGCGACCGGCTGGTCCCCCGGATGACGGAGAGCAGCCCGAAAGTGGCCACGAATTCGCTGAAGGCCTGCGCGCCACCGGCGCGGACGTGCCGGGACGCGAAGAAGAGAGGCTTGCCGAACATGAGGTGGGCGCACGCCGTCCCCGCCGGGCCACCCGCCATCTGGCAGAGGACGTAGACGGGGACTTCGCGCCACGGTGTTCCGCCCAGGCTGGCGTCGGCCAGCGTGACCACCGGGTTCATGTGCGCGCCCGAGATGGGCCCGAACGTCAGGATCAGCGTGACGAGCCCCGCGCCCGTGGCCAGCGTGTTCGCGAGCAGGGCAACCGCGACGTTGCCGCCGGCCAGCGACTCACCCATGATGCCGGAGCCGATCACGACCGCGACCAGCAGGGCCGTCGCCAAGAGCTCCGCGATCGCGCGACGCGGGAGGCTGGCGGCCCGGCTACTCGACATGCTTGTATGATACAAGCAGCGCGCCGCAGCTCCAAGTGGGAACCGCGGCGCGGGGCGCCGGCGCGCTACTTCTTGGAGTCGTGCGGCTGGATCGAGCCGACGATCGCCTGCGTGAACGTCAGCTGAACGACCTGACCCGGCTGCAGGCTGGGCAGCTTCTGGCGCAGGGTGGGGTCCTGGACGGCCACCGTCTCGACATCACCGTCCGGTCCCTTGAACGTGATGTGATTGGTCGTCGGGTCGATGCCCACGATCTCTGCCGACACCTTGGCGGTCCGGCCGGCCATCCCCTGGCCCGTGGTCACGGCCTCGGACGCGGTCGGCTTGCTGCCCACCGGCAAAACGTCCAGCGCCACGCGTTCGCCGTAGTCGACGTCGACCTTGTCGCCGACCTTGAGCTTGTCGAACATCGCGATCTCCGGCGGAACCTGGAAGGTCTGCCGGCTTCCGTCCGGCTTCTTCACCGTCAGGTGACGCGTGCTCTTGTTGATCTTCGTGACCGTCACCGTCGCGTGGGTCATCTCCGTCACCGACGGGTGGGAGCCGCCCATATCGCTGTTCACCGACGTGGAGTCGACGGCCGTGTCGGCCGCGTGGGCGGGGCTTGCCGCCGCCACGAGCGCGCCCATCGCCAACGCCACGGTTCCCGTCATCAGTCTTTTCCGCTGGTTCTTCATAGTCGACCTCGTCCTTTGTGATTACCCGCGCCCGCCCCGGCCGTTCCGGTCGAGGGCGCGTGGTGCTGAAAGGAACGTAGGTTGCGGATCTCGCCGTGGCCGCGCTGGTTCGGTAGGTCAGCGCCGCAAAAATGCGGGCGAATCAGGTGACGCGGTAGCTGTAGAGCAGGTCGCGCAGCATCGCCGCCAGCGCCCGTTCGCGGTGCTCGCAGAACGATTGATAGCGGGCGATCGACCAGAGGGCGGGCTGCTCCGGGATCAGGTGCACCGCGCGATCGCCGGCGTCGACGATGTTCAGGTACACGTCGGGCGCCGTCTCTCCGATGTGCTCGCTGTCCGAGCGCGCCAGCAACGTCAGGTTGCCCAGCCGATCGGGCACGTATTCGTTGTCGCGCTGGGGATAGCGATCGATGCTGGTTCGCGGGAAGATCTGGTGCACCTCCAGCGGCTCCTGCGCGCCGCCGAGCAGCTTGCCGCTGGGGAACGAATGCGCGTTCACGCGCGAGAAGTACGCCAGGAGCGCGAACAGCACGGCGTTGTCGCTGACGATGTTGTGCAGCACGTCGTCGTCGTCGGGGACCGCGCTCTCGGGGCGCTTCGCGCGCAGCTTGACGTGCTCGATGAGGCCGTCGATGTCGCCCCGCTCGGCCAGCGACGCGTCCTTGGCCAGCTTGGTGTCGACCTCGCCCGCGTAGTGGCGCCACAGGCTGGCGGCCAGCGCCCACCCCGTCCAGCGTTCATCCAGCGCCTGCCCGCGCGCCACCGCGATGGCGGGCGGGAACAGCAGGTAGCGGTAGGGCAGCCAGTCGCCGCTGGGGACGCCCGCGTTGCGGAACAGCGCGACCGCGCTCTTGAAGCCGGCCACGGCGGCGTCCCAGTGGGCCTCGATGTTCTGGTAGTTGGCTTGCACCTTGCGCTTCTCGGCGTCGCGGTAGCGGACGCCGCCGCCGCCCAGGAACAGCGCCGCCCGGATCAGGAGGTCGGTGTCGACGAACGCGCCGCTGCGGCTGCCTTCCTCGACCCCCTCCGGCGCGGAGAATCCACGCAGCTCCTTCATCAGCAGCACCTCGCGCGCGCGGGTGCGAAAGTTCGCCATCTGCCCGGTCAGGCGCGCGGCGGCCAGGTCTCCCGGCCGCAGGCGGACACCCTGCTGGTTGAGTCGCGCGAAGATCTCGATGACGTTGTCGTCGTTGGCGTCGGCGTCGATCTCGTAGGCGATCACCTCGGCCTGAAGGATCGAGGTGCGGATCGCGTTGGCGCGGTCCAGCGCCTCGAAGAAGAGCTCGTCTCCCGTCGTCAGCCATTCGCCCAGGGCGCGCTGCACTGCCAGGCTCTCGTTGCCGCCCCGGATGCCTTCGAACAACACTTCCGCCGGCACGAGCAGCCCCTCGCGCATGCGTCGGTAGAGGGGCTTCGACCGCAGGTGGAACGGGTTCTCGACCCATTCGTCGCGCGGTGACAGAGCCACCAGCAGGTCCGGATCGGGCGTCGTCTTGTCGCGGATGCGGCTGCGAAACACCAGCCGGAAGATCGACGTCAGCCGCTGCTGTCCGTCCAGCACGAACAGCGAGCCGGGCACGACGGGCCGGGGAGGTTCGGGCGCGCCACGCGACGTGAGCTCGTCGGGCGGGCAGATGTCCCATCCGCGCGTCGAGAACGGCGCTTCACCTTGCCACTTCGGCTCCCACAGCAGCAGCGCGCCCACGGGGTACGACCGGTAGAGCGAGTCGTAAAGAGCCCGCACCCGATCCGCCGACCAGACGAAGCCGCGCTGCAGGTCCGGCAGATGGAGGCGACCGTCTCGTTTCAGCGCCGCCAGGTTTGCGATCTTCCAGGGTGCGGCTTTGAGGTTCAGCGTCCGAGGTGCTGCTCCCATCGGGCCAGTTTACCGCGCGGCTGGATTCATCCGAGGTTCATTTGCCGGGTCGGTTTCGAAACTCCCCCTCGCGAGTTTCGAAACCGTGGAACCCACGCCGTTCCGTCGAGGAACTTGTTGGCGACGCGTTGATTGTGGCCGATGATCCTCGCGTGCGCGGTCACGGCCCGTGTGACAGATGACCGATCCGCTCTCGGCGGCGTCGCAACAGAAGGACGGCCGGCGGCCGCTTCGTGTGGTGCTCGTCGAAGACAATCCCGACGACGCCGAGCTCGTGTTGCGTGAGCTTCGGCTGGGCGGCTATGCCCCGGTCTACAAACGCGTCCTCACCCAGGCGACGTTGCGCGAGGCGCTTTCGACGGAGAAGTGGGACGTCATCATCTCCGACCACTCCCTGCCCGACTTCAGCGCGCCGGAGGCCTTCGCGCTGGTGCGCGAGATGAACATCGACATCCCGTTCATCATCGTGTCCGGCACCGTCGGCGAAGAGATCGCCGTCGAGGCGATGCGCAGCGGCGTCCATGATTTCCTGCTGAAGGGGCATTTCAAGCGTCTGGTCGCGGCGATCGAACGGGAGATCAGAGAAGCGGCCGTGCGCGCCGAGCGCCGCACGATCCGGGAGCAGCTCCTCATTTCCGAAAGAATGGCCTCGATGGGCACGCTGGCGGCCGGCGTGGCCCACGAGATCAACAACCCGCTGTCGGTGGTCGCCGGCAACCTGCATGTGATCCGGAAGGAGCTGGAGTCGATGTCCCGGCACCTGGCCGCGGGCGCGGGCTCGGCCGCGACGGGCGGCGGCGAGCTGGTCGCGCGCCTGACCGCTTCGACCGACTCGTTGCGCGACGCCGTGCGGGACGCCGAAGAGGCATCCGAGCGAGTGCGCGCGATCGTGCGCGATCTGCGGGTGTTCTCGCGGCCAGAAGACGATCGGCGCGCCGCGGTCGACATTCACCGCGTGCTGGAATCCGCCCTGCGGATGGCTCGCAACGAGCTCCGGCAGCGCGCGCGCGTGGAGCTCTCCTTCGGCGAAGTGCCAGCGGTCGACGGGAACGAGGGACGCCTGGGACAGATCTTCTTGAACCTGATCGTCAACGCCGCGCACGCGATTCCAGAAGGGCGGAGCCTCGACAACACCGTCTCCGTCGCCACGCGCCTGGACGGCGACATGGTGGTCGTCGAGATCTCGGACACGGGATCGGGGATCGCGCCCGAGATCATGCCGCGCATCTTCGACGCGTTCTTCACGACCAAGCCCATCGGCGTGGGCACGGGCCTGGGACTGGCGATCTGCCATCGGCTGCTGACGGCGATGAACGGGCGCGTCGAGGTCGACACCACCCCGGGCGTGGGCTCGACGTTTCGGGTCTTCTTGCCCCGCGCGCATGCCGGCCGGACGCCGGAGGTGGCGGAGCCGGCGCCGGCCTCGGTCGCGCGCGGGCGGCGATGTTCCGTGCTGGTCATCGAGGACGAACCCGCGCTGGGGCGGGTTCTCGGGCGCCTGCTCGCCCCCAACAAGGTGACGGCCATCCTGCGCGCGCGTGAGGCGCTGGCCAGGATCCGCGCCGGCGAGGAGTTCAACCTGGTCCTGTGCGACCTGATGATGCCGGAGATGACCGGCATGGAGTTTCACAGCGAGCTCGCGCGAACGGACCGGGCCGCCGCGGATCGGATCGTCTTCATGACCGGCGGGGCGGTCACGGCCGACGCCCGCGCATTCTTGGAGGCGGTTCCGAACGTTCAGCTGGACAAGCCACTCGACATCCCGCGCCTGCGCCGCCTGGTCGAGGACGCCGCGGGCGGCGGCAGACAGAGCGGCGGCTAGAAAGGACCGGGGACCAAATTCAAAACCAACCAGAACGCGCCGAAGGAACGAGCCGTCTCGACGAACTCCGCATAGTCGACGGGCTTGCGGATGTAGGCGTTCGCTCCCATGCGGTAACTACAGGCGACGTCTTCTTCCTGCTCGGAGGAGGACATGACGACCACGGGCAGCTCGCGCGTGCGTGGATCCGCCCGCAGTCGGCGCAACACCTCGAGGCCGTCGACACGAGGGAGGTTCAGATCGAGCAACACGACGCACGGCGCCTGGGTGGTCGGGCTCGGATCCGTGCCGAGGAGGTAGTCCAGCGCCTCGATCCCGTCCCGGAGCACGACGACCTCGCCGGGAACCCCGGCCTTCCCGAACGCGCGCAGGGCCAGCGCGGCGTCGTCGGGATTGTCCTCCACCAGCAGGATGACCTTCGCCCTCGATGGCACCGGCGCTGACTATGACACCATCCCGCCGCCTCCTGCTGTCGTATTCGTTGGCACTCTCCACGGTCCTGGTGTTCGCGCGGACGGCCGCCGGGCTGGAGCTGGGCGATCCCGAATCCGCGCCCACGCTGGAGGTGCACGCCTTCGTCAGTCAGGGATACGCCAAGAGCACGGACAACGACTACCTGCTGCTTTCCAGCAAGGGCAGCTTCGAGATGAGCGAGGCCGGCCTGAACTTCACGAGTCAGTTGACCGAACGCCTTCGCGTCGGGATCCAGCTCTTCGCCTACGACCTCGGCAAACTGGGCAACTACACGGCGCGCGCCGATTGGTTCTATCTCGACTACCGCCTGAAGGACTGGCTGGGGCTGCGCGCCGGGCGGACCAAGCTCCCGTTCGGCCTCTACAGCGACGTCAGCGACATCGACGCCGCGCGAACGCCCATCTTGTTGCCGCAAGCCATTTACCCCCAGACCAACCGCTACTTCCTGCTGGGTGTGACCGGCGGCAGCCTGTACGGCTACGTCAACCTCGGGCGGGCCGGCGCGCTCGACTATCGAGCGGTGGGCGGCGCGATCCCCGTCAGCCCCGCGCAGATCGGGGCCCCGCCCGAGGTCTCGTCGATCGACATTCCGTACGTGGCCGCCGGACGATTCCTGTGGGAGACGCCTTTGTCCGGCCTGCGGCTCGGCGTCAGCCTTCTCGTGCTGAAGTTGAACGAAACCGGCGTCCTGCCGACGATGCCGACGCCCACCAACGTCAGTCTCAACGACGTCGTCTACAGCGCGATTGGCTCGGTCGAGTATGCGTGGCGCGACCTCTTGATCGCGGCGGAGTATGGGCAGGCCCGTTCCGTGGTTCATGACGACCAGCCCGCGCTGTTCCCCGAGGGCGCGACCGTCGACGCGGGCGGCTACGGGCTGGTCGCGTACCGGGTGACGAAGTGGCTTCAGCCGTCCGTCTACTACTCGTTCTTCGCTGCCAACCGGAACCTCGGCGATCAGGCGGCGAACATGACGACCAACGACGAAAACATCCAGGACGACCTGGCAGGAACGCTGCGCTTCGACGTCAACGACTTCTGGATCGTGAAGGTCGAAGGCCACTACATGCACGGCACCGCCGCCCTCGGCGCGGTTCCGACGGCGGCCCCCAACTGGGGGCTGTTCCTCGTCAAGACGACCGCCTACTTCTGAGAGCCTCCCGGTGCGCGCAACTCGAGCTCTGGTCCTGTCCGCGGTGCTGGCGTCCACGACGCTGGCCGGGACGTCGTTCGGCGGCGGCGACTCTCGGGGCGGCGCCGGTTACCGCATGATCGTGAACGCGTCGAATCCGGTCGAGGCGGTCGACCGCCGGTTCCTGACGGAGGCGTTCTTCAAGAAGACGACCCGCTGGCCGAATGACACCCTCATTCGACCAGCCGACCAGTCCGCCGACTCACCGGTGCGCCGGGCCTTCTCCGAAGACGTGCTGAGGCGGTCGGTGTCGGCAGTCAAGAGCTACTGGCAGCAGATGGTCTTCTCCGGACGCGGCGTTCCTCCGCCGGAGCTGGACGAGGACGCCGAGGTGGTCAAGTTCGTGGTCCGGAACCCGGGCGCGATCGGCTACGTCTCGCCCGGCACGAACCTGGCCGGCGCCAGACCCATCGCCGTGCGGTGACGACATGAGGCTGTCGTTCCGCGCCAAGCTGATCGCGATCGTCGGGACGGCGGCGGCGGCTCTCGTGGTGATCATCCTCGCCAGCGCGGTGATCTCGAGCCGGACCGAGCGGGAGCTGGCGAAGATCGAGCGCGAGCAGCTGCCGCGGCTGGAGCTGGGGCCGCGACTGCAGGCGGATCTCGAGCGGCTCGAGCGCGCCTATCAGGACGCCGTGGCGGCGCACGACGCCGACGCCGCCGGGGCGACGCGCGACATCGAGTCCAAGCTCTTTGCGGATCTCGCCGGCGCCCGGGGCGCGTTGACGCCGGGGCAGGCGGCGGTCCTCCGCACCGCGGTCGACGACTACTACACCAGCGCGCTGGACGTCGCGCGCCGATTGATCGCCGGCGAGACGGGCGAGCGGCTGGTCGACGCGATGACCGCCATGCAGACCAAGCAGGCGCGGGCCGGCCAGGTGCTGGAGTCGGAAACCGCGTTCAATCCGGCCGAGCTGGCCGCCGACTTCGCGGCCGCCCGGCAGGCGGAGATCAGCGGCGGTCGCGTCCGCCTGGCCATCAGCTTGATCTGCCTGATGGGGCTGGTGCTGCTCTCCTGGTGGATCGGCGGCGGCGTCATCCGCGCGCTGTCGGACGTGGTCCTTGGCCTTGGTCGGTTCGGCGAAGGCGCCTTCGACCACCCCATCCCGATCCCTCCCCACGACGATGAGCTCGCGGATCTCGCTCGACAGGCGAATCACATGGCCGAGCGGTTGCGCCTGCTCGCGCTGGAGCGTGACAACAACGACTGGATCCGCGAAGCGGTCGCCGGGCTCGCGCAGGAGAAGCGGGGCGAGCTGGAACCGTCGGAGCTGGCGACGCGCGCGGTCCGGTTTCTCGCCCGCCACCTGGGCGCGCCCGTCGGCGCGCTGTACTACGTCGACGAGAACGGAGACCTGGGGCTGCTCGGCCGCTACGGCCGCGACCAGGACGAGGTGCCCCCCTCGAAGTTTCGCCTGGGCGAGGGGCTGGTCGGACAGGCGGCGATGACGGACGAGATCACGGTCGTGGCCGATCCGCCGGCCGACTACCTGCGCGTGCGGTCCGGGCTGGGGGAGGGATCGCCCAGGGTGATCGTGCTGGTGCCCCTGCGGCAGGGTGGACGCAGCCGGGGCGTTCTGGAGCTGGCCCTGTTCAGCCCCTGGACGAAGCGCGCCGGAGAGGCTCTGCTCGCGGTGCGCGAGAATCTGGTGATCGCGATCGAGGTCGCGTTCGCCCGGGTGGCCACGCGCCGCCTGCTGGCCGAGACGCAGCGCCAGGCCGAGCGGTTGGCGCAGCAGGACGACGAGCTTCGGGCCACGAACGAGGAGCTGGAGGCGCAACAGGAGGAGCTACGCCAATCCAACCTCGAGCTGACGGAGCAGGCGGCCCAGCTGGAAGCGAACCAGCGGGTCCTTCAGCAAAACAACGCCCAGCTGGAGGACGCGCGCGGCCGGCTGGAGCAAAAGGCCGCCGAACTGTCGACGGTCAGCTCTTACAAATCGCAGTTCCTGGCCAACATGTCGCACGAGCTTCGGACGCCGCTCAACAGCATGTTGTTGCTGTCGAACCTTCTGGCCGAGAACGACGACCGGAACCTCACCCCGCGCCAGATCCAGTTCGCCAAGACCATCCATACGGCGGGCAAGGACCTCCTGACGCTGATCAACCAGGTGCTGGACCTGGCCAAGATCGAGGCCGGCAAGCGGGAGGTCCACGTCTCGCCGCTGACGGTGCGCGAGCTGGCCAGCCACGCCGAGCTGATCTTCGCGCCGCTGGCGGCGGACAAGGACCTGAAGCTGACCGTCGACGTCGCGTCGGACGTCCCGGAGGTCTTTCATTCGGACGGCCAGCAACTGGAGCAGATCCTGCGGAACCTGCTGGGCAATGCCGTGAAGTTCACCGCCCGGGGCGAGGTCGCGCTGCGGGTGTACAGGGCCGCGCCGGGGACGAAGCTGCGGCGCCTGGACCTGCCGCGGGACGGCGCGCTGGTCTTCGCGGTGTCCGACACGGGGCTGGGGATCGCGCCCGAAGATCGGGATCGCATCTTCACGCCGTTCGAACAGGTCGACGCGGCGATCGATCGGCGCTATGGCGGAACGGGGCTGGGCCTCAGCATCTCGCGCGAGCTGGCCGAGCTGCTGGGGGGCGAGCTTCAGGTCGAAAGCGAGCTGGGCAAAGGCAGCACCTTCCGTCTGTTTCTGCCGATCGCGCCCCCGGCGGTCGCGTCCACCGTGGCGGCGCCCGCGGTCGAGGCCGCCGTGCCCCTTGCGGAGAGTCCGCCGCCCGCGCCGAGCCCGGACGGGAATCTGCTGCTGGTCATCGAGGACGACCGCGCCTTCGCCGACGCGTTCGCGGAGGTGGCCGGGCGGCAGGGGCTGGAATGCGTCATCGCGCCGGACGGCCGCACGGGGCTTCGACTGGCCCGCGAACGCAGGCCGCTGGGCATCGTTCTGGACGTGCGCCTGCCGGACACCGACGGGTGGCGCGTGATGGAGGAGCTGCAGTACCACCCCGAGACCGCCCGGATTCCGGTCCATTTCATCTCCGCGGTGAACGCCGCGGAGCGCGGCCTGGCGCTGGGCGCAGTCGGCTATCTGACCAAACCAGCCGCGCGGGCCGACATCATGCGGGTGATCGCCTCGCTGACCACCGACACGGCCGAGGGAGCCAATCGCGTGCTGGTCGTCGAGGACGAGACGGCGACGGCCGCATCGCTCACCAGGCAGCTGGCGGGCGAGGAGCTGGAGGTCCGCTGCGCGAAAGACGCGGGGCAAGCGATCGAGATGCTGGATCGCGAGCGGTTCGCGGCCATGGTGCTGGATCTGTCGCTTCCCGACATGGACGGCCTCCAGCTGCTCGAGAAGATCCGGGCGCGGCCCGGGATGCGCGTTCCGGCGGTCATCGTCTACACCGCGCGGGCGCTGAGCAAGGGCGAGGTGAAGGCGCTGGAGGCGCACGTCGAGGCGGTGGTCATCAAGGACGGCCCGTCGACGGATCGCGTGATCGAGGAGGTCCGGCTGTTCACGCGGCGCTTGTGGGACGGTGCGGGTCGCCGGCGCGCGCGGCCATCGCGTCTGGCGCCCGGCGGCCCGGATCTATCCGGGCGCAAGATCCTGGTCGTCGACGACGACATGCGGACCGTCTACGCCCTCTCCGCCACCCTGCGGGCCAAAGGCGCGGAGGTGCTGGTGGCCGACAACGGGAAGGTCGCCCTGGACCTGCTGGACCGGCGTCCCGACGTCCAGGCGGTCCTGATGGACGTCATGATGCCCGAGATGGACGGGTTCGAGGCGATGCGGCGCATTCGCCGCGACGCGCGCTTCAGCGCGCTGCCGATCGTCGCGCTCACGGCCAAGGCGATCAAAGGCGATGAACAGAAGTGCCTGGAGGCGGGCGCCAGTCAGTACTTGCCGAAGCCGATCGACGGCGATCGGCTGCTGGCCATGCTGAGCGGACTGGTGCCTGCGGATCATGACCAGGGGTGACGAGCCGCTCGCGCAGCCCGACCTGAGCAGCCTGCTCGCGTCGATCTTCGATCGCTACGGGTACGACCTCCGCGGATACGCGCGCGCGTCGTTGCAGCGGCGGGTCGGTGCCGTTCTCGCCCGCTCGGGCCTGGCCACGGTCGCCGATCTGCAGGCCAAGCTCGCCGCCGAGCCCGCGTTCTTTGGCGACCTGCTGGACAGACTGCTCGTGCACGTCAGCGCCATGTTTCGCGATCCGTCCTTCTACCGGGCCTTCCGCCAGCGCGTCGTCCCGATGCTGCGCACCTACGCCCGCCTGAACATCTGGATTTGCGGCTGCGCGTCCGGCGAGGAGGCCTACTCGACGGCGATCGTGCTGGCGGAGGAGGGGCTCCTGGAGCGCGCCCAGATCTATGCGACCGATCTGAGCCCGCGCGCCATCGAGCGGGCAAAGGCGGGCATCTACACCCGAGACGAGCTCGACAGGTTCGCCGCCAACTACGGCGCCGCCGGTGGCGCTCTCGATCTGGCGCGCTACTTCACGGAGGCGTACGGACGCGTGACCGTCCGGGAGTTCGTCCGGCGCGACATCCTGTTCTTTCAGCACGATCTGCTGGGCGATCACGTGTTCGGCGAGATGGACGTCATCTGGTGCCGGAACGTCCTCATCTACCTGGGGCGCGAGGCGCGCGAGCGTGCGGTCGGCAAGCTGCTCGAGAGTCTCCGGCCGGGCGGCTTTCTCTGCCTCGGCCAGAGCGAGCAGCTCTCGCGCGGGGCTCGGGAGCAGATCGTGGACGTCGTCGCGGAGGAGCGGATCTTCAGGCAGGGCGGGCGCGCATGAGCAAGGCGAGGCCAAGGGTGTTGCTGGTCGACGATGCCGAGCCGAACCTCATCGCGCTGGAAGCGATTCTGGGTCACATGCCCTGCGAGCTGATGCGGGCCCAGTCGGGGAACGAAGCCCTGCGCCTGCTGCTGCATCACGAGTTCGCGGTGGTCCTGCTGGACGTTCAGATGCCCGACATGGACGGGTACGAGGTCGCGCAGCATGCCCGCGCCAACCCGGACACGCGCCAGGTGCCGATCATCTTCGTGACGGCCACTCACGAGACCAAGGAGAGCGTGCTGCGGGGCTATGACGCCGGCGCGTTCGATCTTCTCTTCAAGCCGATCGACCCCTACGTCCTGCGCAGCAAGGTGCAGATTTTCCTGGAGCTGTATCTCAGCCGCCGGCAGCTTCGGGCGGAGATCGAAGCCCGGCAGCAGGCGCTGGAGGAGGTTCAGGCCTTCAACTACTCCGTGTCGCACGACCTGCGCGCGCCGCTGCGACCGCTGGACGGGTTCAGCAGCGCGTTGCTCGAGGACTACGGCGACAAGCTCGACGACCAGGCGCGGCAGTACTTGGTGAGGATCCAGGCCGCGGCGCGCCGCATGGGCCAGCTCATCGACGACATGCTTGAGCTGTCTCGCGTGAGTCGGGTCGAGCTGCGGCGGACGCCGTTCGACCTGTCGGCGCTGGTGCGAATGCTGTTCGAGGAGATCGCCGCCGAGCACCCCGGCGCGAAACCGGAGGTCGCGTGCGCGCCCGGCCTGACCGCGAGCGGGGATCCCCGCTTGCTCCGCGTGGCGCTGGAGAACCTGCTCCGAAACGCCTGGAAGTTCACCGCCCCGCAGCCCGCGCCGCGCATCGAGGTTGGACACCGTGTGGACGGGCACGAGGACGTCTACTTCGTCAAGGACAACGGCGTCGGGTTCAACCCTGCGCACGCGGCCAAGCTCTTTCGCCCGTTCCAGCGGCTGCACGACGCCGAGTTCCCGGGCACGGGGATCGGCCTGGCCATCGTCGCGCGCATCATTCGCCGGCACGGGGGGCGCATCTGGGCCGAGTCGCGGGTGGGCGGCGGGGCGACCTTCTTCTTCACGCTCGACGCGCCGAGATAGGACGCGCCCCGACGCCCGTTCACGCGCGCGTCATTTGCCGAAGGCCGTCGCGTCCTGCGCGAAAGATTTCATTCCTGCGTCCGAGAGCGGGTGATCGGCGACGGTCGAGAGCACGGGCGCCGGCACCGTCAGGATGTCGGCGCCCGCCAGCAGGCATTCCGTCAGCTGGACGGGGTTGCGGATGCTGGCCGCCAGGATCTCGGTCGTGATGCGATAGTTCGCGAACACGGACGCGATCTCGAAGATGAGGCGCGCGCCGGCGTCCTTGAGCGGTCCGCCCGACGCCACGTACTCGGTGTTGTGCGTGACCGGCTCGCCGGCGGGCGGCCCGCCCTTCTTGGTGTCTTCGACCCAGTAGAGCGAGTTGCCGGGCGCGCGCTCGGGCTGGTCGTTCTTGGCCGCGTAGTCGGCCAGTCGGCCCAGGAACGGGCTCACGTAGGCGGCGCCCGCGTTGGCGGCCCACAGTGCCTGCGTGGTGTTGAACACCAGCGTCGTGTTCACCTTGATGCCCTTTTGCCAGAGCCGGCGAATCACCTTGAGGCCCGTGAACGGGTCGGCCTTCGGGTCCAGCGCGCGGTAACCGCCGATGGGCACCTTGATGATCGAGTTGTCGCCCAGCTCGGACAGCTCGCTGGCCTGCTTGACCATCTCTTCTTCGCGCGTCTCGGTCAACTCCAGCGACACCGGGTGCGGGTGCAACAGCGCGCACAGATCCCGCATGATCGTCTTGGCCTGGTCCCACGACTTGGCGCCCGCCTTCTTCAGCAAGCTGGGATTGGTCGTGATGCCGTTGATGATCCCGGCGCGAAAGAGCGGCTCGATGTCGGCGCGCGTCGCCGAGTCGGCGAAGATGCGCGGCGCGCGCGGCGCGGGATGGGGCAGCCCGGTGCCCGGCTGGTCGGGGTTGACGACCGGCAACAGGGCCTTGCGGTGAAAGAGGGCGTCGCTGGCGATCGGGGGCGTGAACATGCCCCTAGCCTTCGACGGAGAGGGCGCGCTGTCAACGCGGCCCGGTTCGGAAGCGCCCGAAATGCGCGGCGCTGCGCTCCAGGACGCCGGATCTCGGAAATGGCCGCGGCGGCACAACCGTTGGCTCGCGCGTTCACCCGCCGAGCTTGGTCAGCGCGAACGCAGCCAGGAAGCCGACCACCGTCACCAGCCCGGCCGTGGTCCGCGTCTCCTCGAAGGCCTCGGGGATCATCGTGTCGGCGATCATGGCGAGGATCGCGCCCGCTGCCACGGCGGTGGTCGCCGAGATGACCTCGGGGGAGAAGCGGCGAAAGACGACGAACCCCAGCAGCGCCGCCACCGCCGAGATGACGGCGATGCCGCCCCACACGCCGAAGATGTACGCGGGCGAGCGGCCGGCGCGCTTCATGCCGGCCGCGCTGGAGAGACCCTCGGGCACGTTGGACAAGAACACCGCCGCCAGCGCGGCGATGCTGATGGCGCCGCCGCCAATCATGGTGACGCCGAGGACAATCGACTCGGGGATGCCGTCGAGCAGCGCGCCGACGGCGATGGCCAGACCGCTGCCCGGCGCTTGCTGCTCGGACGGATGCTGGGGACCCGAGCGCTTGCGATGCTTCGCGCCGTAGCGATCGAGAACGGCGTTGGCCAGCGTGTAGACCGCCGCGCCGGCGACGAATCCGACGGCGGTCGCCGTGAACCCGCCGCGCTGGAAGGCCTCGTCCATCAGGTCGAACGACAGCGCGGAGATCAGCACGCCCGCGCCGAAGGCCATGACGCCGGCGATCAGCTGCTTGGGGACGCGGGCGAAGAAGCTCACCGCCGCGCCGATGACCAGCGCCCCGCCCGCGAGCAAGCCCCAGAGCCCAGCCGCCAGCCACGTCGGCATCCCGCGATTCCCCTTGCCGACAAGATACGGCCGTTTGCCTTCCAGGCGAGTCCGAATGAACGAACGGCGCCGCCGCTTCCACGCGCCGGCTGCTGCGAATATGGCGGCCGGCGCGCATGCAACAAGTTGAGCCGCGGCCGTTTGTGATCGGGGGACCGCCCGATGGCCTGATTTGGGTGAGCCCCGGAGGGCTCGAAGGGCGACTTCCATGGAGATGAGCTCTTGCCGTCGTCGCGTTTCGTGGGTGGTCTTGCTCTGTTGCGCTGCCTCCGTGACGGGCTGCGGTTCCGGCGGGTCGCCGCAGCCCGAGGGGGGGACCGGCGGAACGGCGGGCGCAGCGGGGAGCCCGGGGACGGGCGGCACGGGCGCGATGGCGGGACGCGGGGCCGGCGGCGCGGGCCTGCCCGGATCGGGCGGCGTGCCGGGCGGTGCCGCGGGGGG
>CAZJMY010000672.1:0-3126 GCA_964546845.1 uncultured Myxococcales bacterium
GCCCGGGACGGCCTGGCTCAGCGCCTGCTCGAGGTCGGCGGCGCTCTCGAAACCGACGCGCGTCACGCGCCCGGGCCCCGGCGCCACGGCCGGCGTGCCGGGCCCGGCCAGGAAGGTGACGTCCGCGCCGCGCGCCGCCGCCGCCGCCGCCAGCGCGGCGCCCATCTTGCCGGACGACCGGTTCCCGATGAACCGCACGTCGTCGATCGGCTCGCGCGTGGGCCCCGCGGTCACGACGACCCGCCGCCCGGTCAGGTCTCCGGGGGCCAGCAGGCGCGCCGCCGCCGCCGCGATCTCGGCGGGCTCGATGAGGCGCCCTGCCCCCACCCAGCCGCACGCCAGCTCGCCCCGGTCCGGCCCCACCGTCGAGAAGCGCCCCCCGCCCGCGCCCAGCAGCCGCGCCAGGTTGGCCTGGGTCAGCGGGTTTTCCCACATGTTCACGTTCATCGCGGGCGCCAGCAGCACCGGCCCGCGCCCGGCCAGGACCACGGCCGCCAGCAGGTCGTCGGCCATCCCGGCGGCCAGGCGGGCGATGCTGTCGGCGGTCGCCGGGGCGATCACGATCAGGTCGGCCTCGTCGGCCAGGCGGATGTGGCCGATCTCGGCCTCGCTGCCCAGGTCGAAGAGGTCCCGCGACACGGGGTTGCCGGACAGGGCCTGCAGCGTCAGCGGCGCGATGAACTGGGTCGCGGCGTCGGTCATCACGACCCGGACGTCCGCGCCGGCCTTGACCAGCAACCTGCACAGCTCGGCGCCCTTGTAGGCGGCGATGCCCCCGGTGATGCCGAGGACGATCCGGCGCCCCGCCAGCCCAGCCGTCTGGTCTCCGTCCATCTTCTTTCGAATATGTGACCTCTCAACCTGTGCCGCTGCAAGGTAAAATCCCCGGCCGTGACGGGTCCAGGTGGGTATCCGCGACGGTTCGACTCCTACGTGCTGTTGAAGCCGTTGGCGCGTGGCGGGATGGGCCAGCTCTATCTGGCGCTGTCGGGGACGCCTGGGCTCGAGAAGCTGTGTGTCATCAAGCAGGTCATCCCCGACCTGGTGGCGCCCGAAAACGCGCGCCGCTTCCGGGACGAGGCCATGGTGGCGCTGCGCCTGGCGCACGGGAACATGGTCTCCGTCTTCGACGCGGGCCTGCAGGACGGGCAGATCTTCCTGGCCATGGACCACGTCGACGGCAAGGACCTGCTGGCGACGTGGAACCGGTGCGCCGAGAAGCGGGTCCCCTTCCCCGTCGACATCTCCGTCTACATCGTCAAGGAGGTCGCGCGCGCCCTGGTCTACGCGCACGCCTTCGAGGACCTCAAGCTGGTCCACCGCGACGTCTCGCCCGCCAACGTGCTGCTGTCGTACACGGGCGAGGTCAAGCTGACCGACTTCGGGCTCGCGATGTCGATCCTGAAGATGGAGCGCACCACCCCCGGGGTGGTCTACGGCAAGCTGAGCTACCTCGCTCCCGAGCAGGCGCGCCGCCAGCCGCTGGACGGGCGGGTCGACATCTACGCCGCCGGCATCCTGCTCTGGGAGCTGCTGACCGGGCGCCAGCTGTTCCCGGTCGCCGGCGAGGCGGACGTCGGCAACGTCGACGCGATGGCGCGCGCCCGCGAGCCCAAGATCGTGCCACCGTCGACCATCGCGGGCCGGGTGCCGCCCGCGCTGGACCGCATCGTGATGCGCGCGCTGGCGACGGAGCGCGAAGACCGCTACCCGACCGCCGAGCTGCTGCGCGCCGATCTGGCCGCCTTCCTGGCCGAGACGGCCCCCAAGACCGACGCCGACCGCCTGGCCGGCTTCCTGCGTTCGCTCTTCGCCGAGGACGCGCGCGCCGAGCGCAACGAGCGCGAGCGGTTGATCGGCGCCGCCCGCGTGCTGCTGTCGGGGGCCATCCGCAGCGCGTCGCCGTCGACCAGCGGCGGCATGCCCGCCGACGAGCCGCCCCGCCAGACGGGCGGCGACCCGCGCATCGGCACGACGCTGGGCGGGCGCTACCACGTGCGGCGCCTCTGCGGTGAAGGGGCGATGGGGCGCGTCTACGAGGCGCAGCACATCGACATCGGGCGGCGGGTCGCGATCAAGGTCCTGCACGCCCGCTTTCACCACAGCGCCGATCTGGTCGAGCGATTCAGGCGCGAGGCGCGCGCGGCGTCGAAGATCGGCCACCCGAACATCGTCGACGTGACCGACTCGGGGACCACCCCGGACGGCGCGTTCTACTTCGTGATGGAGTACCTCGACGGCATCAACCTCGAGGACCTGATCGCCGACAAGGGGCCGCTGCCCGTCGAACGGGCGCTGCTGGTCGCCGCCCAGATCGCGCGCGCGCTGGAGGCGGCCCACAGCACGGACATCATCCACCGCGACCTGAAGCCGGCCAACATCATGCTGGTGAACCGCAGCGACGAGGAGGACTTCGTCAAGGTGCTGGACTTCGGCATCTCGAAGGACCTGGACCTGGCGGTCGGCGCGGCGCTGACTCGGCCCGACGTCGCGATCGGGACGCCCGCTTACATGGCGCCCGAGCAGGCCGCGGGACGCACGGCCGACGCGCTGACCGACGTCTACGGCGTGGGCGGTCTGCTGTACGAGATGCTGACCGGCACCGCGCCGTGCGTGGGCGAGGACGCGATCGACGTCCTGCAACGAAAAGCCAACGAGGATCCGAAGCCCATCGGCCAGGTGCGCCCCAACCTGCCCCGCGACGTGCAGAACCTTGTCAACCGGGCGCTGTCGCGCAACCCGCCCGATCGCCACCCGACCATGACCGCGCTGAAGGAGAACATCCTGGCCTGCCTCGCGGCGGCGGAGGGCGCGCCGGCGCCGATGCGGCTGCCGGCGAGCGGCCTCACGACCCCGCGCCTGCCGGCCACCGTCGAGACTGGCCGCACGGTGCACGGTCACCTGCGCCGCGTGCAGCTGCGGCCCTCCGTGATCGTGGCCGCCGCGGCGCTGGGCGCCATCGCCCTGCTGACGCTGCGGTTCACCCGGGAGAGCAGCGTCGCCGAGGCGGCGCGCACCGGGCCGCCGGTGGCTCCTGCCGGGGTCGTTCCGGCCGCGCCCCTCGTCGCGGTCCCGGCGGCGCCGCGCGTGGTCGCCGCCCCGCAACCTCCGCCGCCCGTCCTGGCG
>CAZJMY010000673.1:0-7725 GCA_964546845.1 uncultured Myxococcales bacterium
GCGGCTCCCGCGGCAGCTTCCGCCGCGGCGCCGGCGACCACGAAGGCGACCACGCCCGCCGCGACGACGCCTGCGAAACCGGCGGCGCCCGCCGCGGCCACCGCGGCCGCGGCACCCAAACCTGCGGCCAAGCCGGCGGCCACGGCGACGAAGACGCCGGCCAAGGCCGCGCCCGCGAAGCCGGCGTCCGACAAGGGCGCGGAGCCCGCCGCGGCGGCCGAAGAGGATCCGCCTGCGCCTCGCCACCGCGAGCGCGCGTCCGACGAACCGGACGAAGAATAAGGGCAGCGCTACTCGGCCGGGGACGCCGTTCGTTCGAGGGCCGCCAGGCGTCGGGCCAGAATGAGCAGCAGGGTGGACAGCACGGCCAGCAGCGCCAGCGCCCCGGCGAGCAGCCCGATCAGGACCGGGCGCGTGCCACTGGTGATGCGCAGGGGCCCGAGAGGCGCCAGCGGCGCGGCCAGGGCGTCGGCCGAGCTCGCCGACGGGGTCACGACCACGGCCACGCCCGCGGGCTCGAGGCCCGCCACGCTGCCGGCCACCAGCCGCTGAACGTCCCCCTCGGCGATCGGCGGCGCGCCGGGCCGCGCCTTCAGCAACACCGCGGCGCGTGCCGCCGCGCGCGGTTTCCCGTCGAGCGGGAGCGGATCCGCGTCCTCCAGCACCAGATGGACGCGGGCGCCGATCACGCCGTCGATGGTCTCCAGCGTCTTCTCGATCTCGCCCGCGGTCGCGTTCACGTAGCGGGCGCGCTCTTCCGAGGGGGTCGGGATCAGGCTCGGCTGGCCGTAGGTCTCGGCGAACCCGCGCCGCCGCTCGCGCGGAAGCCCCAGCGCGTGGAGGAGGTCGACCGCGCGGCTGGCGTCGCCCGCCGCGACACGGACGGTGAAGTTGGCGGCGGTCCCCGGCCCGGCCGCGTCGTCAGCGACCTTCTCGGCGCCGATGCCCGCCCGCTCGAGCGCGGCCGTGGCCTCGTTCGCGCCGCGCTCGTCGATGCCGTGGAGGACGTTGGCCGAACAGCCGGCCACCGCGATCAGCGCGGCGGCAACGCAGAAGGCGACCCGTGACTGCCGCCGCTCGCCCCCACCCCTCCTCATGCGCGCCTCATAACACGAATCCTCGCCCACTCGCGTCAGATCTGCGCGCCCAGGGCCTGCTTGACGGCGCCGACCAGCCGGTCCGTCACGCGCGACACGACCTCCACCAGCTGAGCGTCGCGCGAGACGGCCGCCTGCAGGGCCAGGAGCTGCGCCGGCGTGAAGGCGCGCCCGCGCGCCGCCGCGTCGATCAGGCGATCGACACCCCGCTGCGCGTCGGCCACCCGGACCAACGCCGCCGTCACCGGACCAGCTCCCGTGCTCGAAGGCGCGACGGGCGGGCCCTGCGCGGGCGCGCCCCCTCGCTCACCGAGCACGACCGCGAACGCCGAAGCCGCGACTTCGCCCGGAGGTCGCGCCGCGACCGCCGCCGCATCCGGCGTACCCCAGCCGGCCGGCGCCCCGGACGAGGAGACCGAAGAGATCCCGATGACCGACCGCATGACCAATCATCGGGCGGGCCCGGCTGCGGTTGCGTCGTGTTTCGTCTATTTGGACGGGGCCGGCTCCCGATCGGTCGTTTCTTCGATCGCCACCCGCAGCAGCTCGACGGCGCGCGCGTGGAGCCGGCAGGCCCAGGACTTCGAGAGGCCCAGCGCCGCACCCGCCTCTTCCAGATTCTTGTCGCCGAAGTAGTAGAGCTCCATCAGCCGCCGCTCCTTGTCGGGCAGCGCGCCCACCGCGCGCCGCACGCGCGTGGCCATGCGCTGCCCCTCCAGGGCCAGGTCCGGCGCCGGCTGGCTGTCGTCGGCGACCGACGACGCCGCCTCCAGCGAGGTGATGTGGATGGTCGCGACGCCCGACAGGATCTCGTTCACCTCCGCCAGCGCCGCCGCCGGATCGCCCCCGTTCGACGCCCCCTCGGCGCGGGCGGCGCCCTCGCGGTCGGCCCGGCTGCGCAGGTACTCGTTGGCGCGCTCCTCGGCGCGGTAGCGGGCGTAGTCGGCGCGCGAATACCAGCCCATGCTGCGCAGCCCGTCGTACATCGCGCCCCGAATCCGGTAGTAGGCGAACGTCGAGAACGCGACGCCGTGCCGGGGATCGAACCGCTCGGCCGCCTCGACCAGCCCCTTCGAGCCGTAGCCAACCAGATCGTCGACGTCGACGGAGGCGCCGACCGACTTCTTCACCTTGCGCGCGATCGCTTGCACCAACGACAGGTGCTGCTCGACCAGCCGCTTCGCCTCCGACGCCGCCATCCCGCCGCCGAATAGAGCAAGGGTTGCGTCACGGCGTCAAGTCCGCATAGTCTCGGCGGCCATGCGTAGTTACGTCGAAGCGGCGGCCCGGCACGAGAACATGGGCCGCACGCAACGTCTCCTGGCTCGGATCGTCCCCGACGCGCAGCTGCACGCGCGCTTCGTGAACACGCTGGCGCGGATGGAGTACGTCGGCGTCCGGAAGATCCTGAAGAGCCGGCGCGCGGAGCACCTGGATCTCGACGGCATCCAGCACATCCTCGACGAGGCGGTGCACACGATGCGCCTCAAGAAGGCGGCCGCTGCCCTGGGTCGTGCCAGCGGTGCCAGCGTCCGCACCTTCGCCAGCGACGACACGCTGGCCGGCGACGCGGGCGAGACTTACCTGCAGGCCCTCGACCACCGGGCCGAGGAGTCGCTGACCGACCTGCCGGCCGACCGCCGCGCGGAGGCGAACTACCTGCTGACCAGCGCCGCCATCGAGGTCCGCGCGCAGGTGTTCTATCCACTGTACGAGACGACGCTGAAGGCCTGCGCCGCCGGCTTCTCGGTCGCCGCCATCAGCAAGGACGAGGACCGCCACCTCGACGAGATGGCGGGCGGGCTGCAGGCGGTGCTGCCCGACTGGCCGTCCCGGTTCGTCCCGCTGCTGGCCGCCGAGGAGGCGCTGTTCGCGCGGTTCCTGGGCGCGCTCGAGCAGGCGGTCGCCGGCGCGCATGGCTGAGTGGCGCCGGCTGGCGGCCGACGACGTCCAGTCGATCCTGCGGGCGTTCGGCATCGGCGGCTACCGGGGCCACCGCCCGATCGCCGTCGGCACGATCAACACCAACATCCGCGTCGAGACCGACGCCGCGCCGCTGTTCCTGCGAATCAACGAAGGGAAGTCCCAGAGCGACGTCGAGCGCGAGGCCGACGTCGTGTCGTGGGTCGCCGCGCGCGGCGTCCGCACGCCGGAGCCGCGCCGCACCCCGGGCGGGCAGCCGTTCGCGCGCTGGCAGGACCAGCTTGCCTCGCTGTTCCCCTGGGTCGCCGGGCGTACGCTCTCCCGCGCCGAGCTCACGCCCGGGCACGGCGCGGCCGCCGGGCGAGCCCTGGCGCAGCTGCACCTGGCCGGCGCGGATCACCCGGATCGCCGCCCCGGCCGCTACGAGCCCGAGGAGATCGAACGCCGCCTGACGGACGTCGTCGCGCCGGCCGCCCGCGCGCAGCCCGAGCTGGCCCGGGCTGTCGCGATCCTGCAGCCGGAGCTGCGCGCGCTGGCCGGCGAGCGCCAGCCGCAGCTCCCGTGCGGCATCATTCACGGCGATCTGTTCGTGGACAACGTGCTCTTCCACGACGACGGCACCCTGTCGGCGCTGCTGGACTTCGAGCAGGCGTCGTGGGGGCGGTGGGCCTACGACCTGGCCGTCACGGCGCTGGCCTTCGGCTTCGGCGCCGACGATTTCCGCCCCGACGTGACGCGCGCGCTGCTGGACGCCTACGCCGCGGTCCGGCCGCCGACCGCCGAGGAGCGCGCCGGGTTCGGCGCCGAGCTTCGCTTCGCCGCCTGCCGCTTCGCGGTCACGCGCATCACCGACGTTCACCTCAAACGGGCGGCGGGCGCGGCGCCGGGAAAACGCTTTCAGCGCTACCTGGATCGCCTGGCGCGGATCCGCCAGCACCTGGACGGCGATACGTTGCTGGCGCTCTGAAGCAGCGCGGCGCGGTCCGCTACTTGCGGACCATGTTGATGTACTTGCGCAGGGTGTCCTTGCGCTCTTCGTCGAGGTCGACGTACCGGATGCCCATGTCCATCGGGGGCTCGCGGTTGGCCCAGACCACCTCGCCGGTCAGCGCGATCGACGCGTCCAGCTCAGGGAAGTTGAGCACCAGGTCGACCATGGTGCCGACCTCCTCGACGCCCGAGGTCTGGATGCAGACGCCGCCCAGCGAGATGTTCTGGATGCGGTGGAACAGCAGGACCTCGTTTCCCGTGTAGTCGACGTAAGCGTTCACCTCGAACCGGGGAAACTCACGCGCGCGCTCCGGGAAGTCCACCATGGCCGGGGCCCACTATCGCAGATAGTGACCCATCCGGTCAAAGCCGGACCGGAGGCCGTGTCAAAGTGGCAAAGATCGACGGCGCCCTGCGACGAACCGGCAAGCGGCGAGAGGGCGGGGCGCGAGTTCCCGGGGCGTAACCCTGGAACGCTTCGTGCAAGCCCCTGCCCGGACATGAAATCGCGACCCTGGCTGACTCGACTTCCGGCGCTCGCCCTCGCGGCCTCGCTGGCGCTGGCCGGCGGGTGCGCGCATCGCGACTACTTCCCGGGCACGACGATCGTCCGCAGCGAGGAGAACCGGCAGATCATCCAGACGATCGAGGAGTACCGGCAGCGGTTGATGCAGCGGAACGTGGTCGGCCTGCTGGCGCTGGCGTCCCCGCGCTACTTCGAGGATTCGGGCACCCCCCGCTCGGACGACGACTACGGCTACGACGGTCTCAAGAAGGTACTGGAGAGCGAGATGCCGCGCGTGAAGTCGCTGCGCTACGACATCGAGTACCGGAACATCCGCATCAGCGGCAATCAGGCCGAGGTCGAGGTTTTTCTCGACGGCTCGTTCGAGGTCGCCTCGTCGGAAGCCGGCGACCGCTACCGCCGCGTGAACGACTACCACCGGTTCCTTCTCGACAAAGAGGGGGACCAGTGGAAGTTCGTGGCGGGGATGTGAATCAGGCGCAGTAACGCTCGATCGCCTCGAACAGGCGATTGAGGTCCAGCGGCTTCATCACGAGCTCGGCGGCGTCCACGAGCACCGGCCGTTTGCCGGTCGCCGTGATCACCACCAGCGGAATGTCGGCGATGGTCGGGTCCTGCTTCTGCTCCTTGCGGAACTGCCAGCCGTCCATCACCGGCATCATCAGGTCCAGCAGGATCACGCAGGGGCGCGGCGATGCCGCTCGCAGGTGGTCCAGCGCTTCCCGGCCGTTGCCGACGCACGACACTTCGTAGCCCTCGTCTTCGAGGACCTCACGCAGGGATTCGCGGATGTCGGGATCGTCGTCGACGACCAGCACGCCGCCGCAAGGGGCATCAGGAGACATACGGCGATCTTCTGGGTCCGGTCAGTCGCTTGTCAAACGGTTTGGATGCCCCCACCATGTCCGCCGCATGATTTGTTCTCGTCCGGCGGGCCCGCCCGCCGCGGTGATGACCGCGTTCCTGGCGGCCATTTCGCTGGTGATGGCCCCGCCGCCCGCGCGCGCCGAGGTTCACCCCTCGGGGCCACTGGACATCTCGGTTCTGGTCGCTACGCACTACCGGGTCGCGCCGAATCAGCCCTACCTGATCGCCGGCGGCTGGACGGGGCGCCTGGACCTGTACTTGCCGCGCCGGACCGGTCCG
Organism: uncultured Myxococcales bacterium; assembly: GCA_964546845.1. Taxonomy (GTDB): domain Bacteria; phylum Myxococcota_A; class Polyangia; order Fen-1088; family Fen-1088; genus JADGRB01. Next base: position 5,683 of record CAZJMY010000673.1, read on the forward strand.
ACTCCGATGCCGGTGGCGCTGCTGTTTCACGGCGGCGGGTGGGTCAGCGGCAGCAAGGACGAGATCGCGCTGGACGTCGTGCCGTATCTCGCGATGGGGATCGCCGTCGCCAACGTGGACTACCGGCTGGCCGCGACCGCGCCGGCCCCGGCCGCCGTCGAGGACGCGCGCTGCGCGCTGCGCTGGGTGATGCGGCACGCGGACCAGTACGGCCTGGACACGCACAAGGTCGTCACCGTCGGCAGCTCGGCGGGAGGCCACCTGGCGTTGATGGCGGCGCTGGCCCCGGACGCGGCCGGGTTCGACGATCTTTGCCCGGGCAACGAGCCCATGCCCGTTGCCGCGGTGATCAACTTCTTTGGCGTCTCCGACGTCGCCGAGCTCCTTCAGCCGGCCACCGCGCGCGACTTCGCCGCCGGCTGGCTGGGCAGCGCGCCGAACCGCGACGACCTCGCGCGCCGGCTTTCGCCGCTGACGTACGTCGCGAAGGGGAACCCGGCGGTCTTCAGCGTGCACGGCGACGCGGACCCGATCGTCCCCTTCGAGCAGTCGAAGCGCCTGCACGCGGCGCTGTCGGCGGCGGGCGTCCCCAACCGGCTCTACCCGGTCGCGCACGGCGGGCACGGCCAGTTCACGGGCGACGACGTGCTGCTGGTGAACCGCGCCGTCCATGATTTCCTGGTCAAGCGCGGCGTGATCCGGCCCGGCCGCTCGCCGCTCTTGCAGTAGCGACGGGCGCGCGCCGGCGGCCGGCGATGCCGCGCGGGCGACCCGACGCCGGCGACGCGAGCAGGCGCCGGGGCGACGGGACATCCGCTGTGATAGGCTGCCGCGCCGGTGGACGTCGACCCCCCAGCGCCGCCCGACCCGCGCGTCGGCCATGTCTTGCAGGGCCGGTACCGGATCCTCGCGAAGATCGCGTCCGGCGCCATGGGCGTGGTGTATCGCGGCGAGCGCGTCCAGCTCGGGCGGCCCGTCGCGGTGAAGTTCCTGCACCCCTGGATCGCCGCGCAGAAGGCGTTCCTGGGCCGGTTCGAGAACGAAGCCAAGGCGATGAGCCGCCTCGCGCACCCGCACTGCGTGTCCGTCATCGACTTCGGCGTCGAGGGGGCGCCGTACCTGGTGATGGACTTCGTGACGGGCCGGACGCTGCGCGAGCTGATGCAGGAAGGGGCGATCCCCATCCCGCGCGTCATGCGCATCGCCCAGCAGCTGCTGTCCGGGCTGGCGCACGCGCACGCGCAGGGGATCGTGCACCGCGACCTCAAGCCCGAGAATCTGATCCTGACCGCGGAGGACGGCCTGCAGGACCACCTGCGCATCCTGGACTTCGGCCTGGCCAAGCTGCGCGACGGACCGGCCATGACCGCCGGTCTGGCCGTGGGCACGCCCAGCTACATGTCCCCCGAGCAGTCGGGCGGGGCGGGCACCGTCGACGCGCGCAGCGATCTCTACTCCGTGGCCGTCCTGCTGTTCGAGATCCTGGCGGGGCGCAAACCGTTCCAGTCTGAGAACGTCGGCGAGCTGATCTTCATGCACCGCGAGCGGCCGCCCCCGCGCCTGCGCGAGGTGGCGCCCGACGCCGGCTACTCGGCGGCGCTGGAGGGGGTGCTCGACAAGGCGCTGTCGAAGATGCCGGAGGATCGCTATGCCTCGGCGGCGGAGCTCGCGGCGGCTTTGGCCGCCACGCCGGAAGGAGAGGGGCGTTCGCCGGCGTCGCGCAAGGCGCCCGCCCCGGCCAAGACGACGGTCGACACCGTGTCCGCCGTGCGCCGCCGCCTGGGCCTGGACGTCCCCGGCTCGCCCGAGGCACCCGGAGAGCCGGCGGCGGGCGGGGCGCGGCAGTGGCGCCTGCTGTGGATCGGCTGCGCGTTCCTTCTGGTGGTGCTGGTGGGGCTGACCATCGGGCGCACGCTGCGGCACGGTGGCGGGTCTGCCCCCGAGGCGGTCGCGTCAGCGCCGGTCGCGCCGCCGGCGCCGGTTCCGGAGCCCCGCCGGCCGCCCGCGCCGGCACCTGCCCCCGCGCCGCCGGCGCCCGTCCGG
>CAZJMY010000674.1:0-1589 GCA_964546845.1 uncultured Myxococcales bacterium
GTTGCGCAGCCGCTTGTGCAGATCGCGCTCGCGCGGCAGGTCGGCCTCGTCGGGGTCGCTGGGCGGCGCCGTGGCGTCGACGACGACGTCGGGCGTGATCCCCTGCCCCTGGATCGACCGCCCCTTGGGCGTGTAGTAGCGAGCCACGGTCAGCTTCAGGCCGCAGGGCTTGGCGCCGCAGCCGTCGATGTCGATCACCGTCTGGACCGACCCCTTGCCGAACGTCTGCGTCCCCAGGATGACCGAGCGCCCGTGATCCTGCAGCGCGCCGGCGACGATCTCGGCGGCCGACGCCGTGGCGCCGTCGACGAGCGTGATCATGGGGAACCCTTCCCAGGTGCCGCGGCTGTGCGCGCGCGCCTCGTCCATCACCTGCCCGCCCTTGCCGATGGTCTTCACGATGAGTCCGTCGGAGATGAAGCGGTCGGCGACGCGGATCCCCTGGTCCAGGAGGCCGCCCGGGTTGCGCCGCAGGTCGAGGATCATGCCCTTCAGCCCTTTCGACTTCGCCGACAGCTGGTCCAGCAGCTCGGACAGCGCGCCGTCGGTGCTCGTCGAGAAGACCCGGATCTTGACGTAGGCGATGCCCGGCTCGATGAGGCGCCCCTCGACGGCCTTGACCTCGTAACGCGCCCGCTTGATCCGGAACGACAGCTCGCGTCCGTGGCGATCGATCACCAGCTGCACCTCGCTGTTCGCGGGGCCCTGCATGCGGGCGATGGCGTCGTCGAACTCCAGCGTCGCGATCTCGGCGCCGTCGACCCGCTTGATGACGTCGCCGGGCTCGATGCCGGCCTTCGCCGCCGGGGAGCCCTCGATCGGTGAAACGATGACGAACTTGTTCTTACGCTTTTCGACGTCGATCCCGATCCCCTCGATCTCCTCGTTCCCCTCGGTCTCTTTCTTCAGCTTGCCGTACTCGTCCGGGTCCATGAACCGCGAGTGCGGATCCAGCACGTCGGTCAGCCCGCGCGCGGCGCCGTACATGAGGTCCGTCTCGGCGATGTCCTCGACGTAGTGACCCTCGATGTAGCTGAGCACCTTCGTGAACACGCCCAGCTTCTGGTACGGGTTGAACCGTCCGGCGTGCAGCGGCGGCGCGAACACGAGACCGGCGGAGAAAGCAGCCGCCCCGAGCAGCGCGATGGAGCCGGCACGGCGGAGACGAGGAAAACGCGAGCGCATTGTCGCGAGTTTATCCGACTCGCGGGGAGGTTCCGCTGCCGTGCGGCGGCATCCAACACAGAGGTGCCAGAGAGGCCGCCGCCGGAAATCGTATATGGTCACATGATGTCACGTGATGCATCGCTTGCTCTTTCCACCGGCCGGTGGATAATCAAAGGGTTGTTCTACCGTGGCCGAAGGCTTGGGTTTTTCGGCGAGCCTCCACAGGTTATCCACGGGGAACCCACAACATGTTGTGTGTGTCAGGTCGGCGAACACAGCATATTGTGTTTTTCGGCAACTTAGCCTACAACCGGCTGGGCGCATTATTCGGCGCCACGTTTTCACTGGGGAGGTATTCATGCTCGACAAGCACGACGTCCGAAGGAGCCGCAACGGTCGGATTCCAGCCACGATTTCGCCCG
>CAZJMY010000675.1:0-20153 GCA_964546845.1 uncultured Myxococcales bacterium
AAAGGCAGCAGACAGAGACATGTCCATCGAGAGAACGTTCGGGATCGTGAAGCCTGACGCCGTGGCCAAAAACGCCATCGGCGGGGTGATCGGAATGGTCGAAAGCGGAGGTTTGAAGGTGATCGGGCTGCGCCTGGTCCATCTGGCCGAGGCCCAGGCCCGCGCCTTTTACGCCGTCCACAAGGATCGGCCGTTCTTCAATGATCTCGTCAAGTTCATGACGTCCGGCCCCGCGGTCGTCATGGCGATCGAGGGCGAGAACGCCATCGCGCGCTACCGCGAGATCATGGGCCCCACGGACTCCAAGAAGGCGCCGGCCGGGACCATCCGGAACAAGTACGGCACCGACATCGAGAAGAACGCCGTCCATGGTAGCGACGGCCCCGACACGGCACGCGCCGAGCTGTCCTTCTTCTTCGCCGGGCTGGACCTCGCTTAACCGAACCGCAAAAACTTGCCGCCCGGTCGCGCGGGCGGCGCAACAACTATTTATATGCGCGGCGCGCCCAGGTATAGTGGAAGGGCTGAATCACGATGATTTGCGGGGCGGTCGGTTAGCTTGTTGAAACTGCGTTGTTTGCTGGTGGCAACGGCGATCATGGCGGCTGGCTGCCAGGATCACCTCTACGACTTCGGCGTCAGCGTCGTGCCGACGGATGCGGGCAAGCCGGACGCGGCGGCCCGCACCGACAGCGGCAGCTCGCAGACGGGCGGGCGCCTCGGGACCGGCGGCGCGCTTCCGGACGGCGGCAGCACCGCCGGTGCCGGCGGCCACGGCGGCGTGCTCGGGACGGGCGGGGGCAGCGGCGGTACGGCAGGAACGGACGGCGGCTTCAACCTCTGCAACCCGAACTCGCCCGAGCTGCAGACCGACATCGCGAACTGCGGAACCTGCTTTCACCAGTGCATCGTGCCGAACGCGACCCCCTCGTGCGTCGCCGGTAAGTGCCAGTTCACCTGTCAGACCGGCTTCTTCGACGCCGATGGCGACCCGTCGAACGGCTGCGAGTGCACGAAGACGAACGGCGGGATCGAGGCCTGCGACGGCATCGACAACGACTGCAACGGCACCGTCGACGACCACTTCAACCTCATGACGGACGCCGACAACTGCAGCGCGTGCAACCACACCTGTGCGTTCCCGTTCGCGATGGCCAGCTGCGACAACGGCGTCTGCAAGCAGGGCGCCTGCCTGGCGAACTTCTACGACCGCGACCCGACGGTCCCCGGGTGTGAGACCCAGTGCATCAAGACCAACGGCGGCGTCGAGACCTGTGACGGGTTCGACAACGACTGCGACGGCATCGTCGACGACAACCTGCAGCCGCCCACCATCACCTGCCTGACCAAGGGCGTCTGCGCAGGCACGCAGCCCACCTGCGGCGGGCAGACCGGCTGGGTCTGCAACTACCCGGCGACCTACGAACCGGTCGAGGACAAGAAGCTCGGCTGCGACGGCCTCGACAACGACTGCAACGGCCAGACCGACGAGCCGTTCCAGATCGGCAAGACCTGCATCTTCGGCACCGGTCCATGCGCGGGCACCGGCACGTGGGTGTGCGACAACTCGATGGCGGACAACCACCGTTGCATGGGGTCGATGAAGACCCCGCAGACCGAGATCTGCGACGGCATCGACAACGACTGCGACGGGTTGATCGACGAGCTGGACTCGGCGTCCAACCGGACCTCGGACGACGTGCTGGTGTACATCCCGTCCAAGAACGTCACGATGTACGCCTACGAGGCGACCCGGTACGACGCCTCGCCGACCAGCTCCGGGTTCGATTCGACCAAGCGAGGCTGTTCCGTGCCGGGCAAGCTCCCCTGGGCCAACGTCACGGCCGCCGAGGCCCAGAAGGCCTGCAGCTTGATTGGCCCGAACTGGCGCCTCTGCACCGCGGCCGAGTGGCAGGCGGCCTGCCAGGGCGCGAACCCCAGCCCGACCATCTTCCCGTACGGGGCGGCGTTCTCGAAGACCGCCTGCAACGGCGCCGACTACCAGAGCGCGATGGGGCTCACCCCGTCGGCCATCCCGACCGGCAGCGACAGCATGTGCGTGTCGACGTTCGCCGGTCCCCCGGTGGTGAAGCTGTACGACATGAGCGGCAACGTCAAAGAGTGGGTCGCCACCGACCTCACGACCACGAAGCCGCCGAGCAACCCGGGCTGCACGACGACCCCCTGCGCCTTCGAGATGCGGGGGGGAGCGTATGACCAGGCCAGCTTCACGGTCGGGACGACGCCGACGGCTCCCGGCCTCCAGTGCGACGCCACGATCCCGGCGCCCTACTCGACCGACTTCACGACGGGGACCACGACCGGCATCGACGTTCGACTGCCCTCGGTCGGCTTCCGCTGCTGCCTGACAGGAACATTGCCCCCATGACCACGCGCACCCGGACCGTGTGCATTCGCTGGCTGATCGCCCTGGGGGCGCTGGCCGTCGCCGGGACCGCGCAGGCCCAGACGATCAAGCCGAACATCCTGATCGTGTTCGACACGTCGGGGTCGATGCTCAACAACAACACGAACGACGGCTCGCCCCTGTGCAACAACGGCGGGCAGAACAGCCGCATCTACAATCTGAAGCACGCGCTGCGCGACGCGCTGGCCCAGATCGGGACCGACGAGGCGAACTTCGGCCTCATGCGCTACCCCGAGCTGGAGGTTCCCGGCCAGGCGCCGGTCTGCCCGCAAGGTCACTACACGAACAACAACACCACGGCCCTGCCGGTCGGGTGCACCGGCGGCTGCAGCGCCAACTGCGAGTGCGGTTGCCGGCTGAGCACGCACACCACCCAGACCACGTACGACCCCAGCTGGTTCGACGCCGCCTACCGGAGCGCGCTGCTGGTCGACGTCACCAAGCGGCCGACCAACGTGAAGCCGGTGGCCGGCGACTTCGACCCGCCGGACGGCAACATCTCCGAGATCTACAAGTGGATCGACAACTCGGAGGACGCCGGCGCGGTCGCCGCGATCGCCGATCCGGAGCTGCGCACGCACGACCAGTGGTACACGCCGATCGGCCGCTCGCTGTTCTACGCGCGCATGTACTTCGACAACTTCGTCAAGCCCAACGACCCGCTGACCGGGAAGACCATCCCCAGCGGCAAGGGGTGCCGGACGAACATCGTCATCTTCGTCACCGACGGCGCCGAGACCTGCGACACGCAGAAGAACAACGGGGCCACGCTGAACTACACGACCTGCGCGGCGACCGGGTACGGCACCTTTCACCCGGAGGTGCAGGCCTGCCAGCTGAACGTCACTTCGGGCGTCAAGACCTACGTCCTCACGGACAGCGGCCTTTCCAGCGGCGACAAGGCCAACGCGAACCTCATCGCCAAGGCCGGCGGGACCGGGCAGGCGATCTTCGTCACCCTGACGGACACGACCGCGGTGCGTCAGGCGCTGGTCGGCATCGTCGCGTCGAACGTCCCGCCGTCGGAGACCTGCAACGGCAAGGACGACAACTGCAACGCCCAGATCGACGAAGGCGTCTCCAACAAGTGCAGCCTCTGCACGCCGGGGAACAACCTCCCCGCCTGCGGCAGCTTCGTCATCAACCCGAACGACCCGAACGACCCCGACAACCAGCTCGGCCCCGCGGGGCGCCACTGCGCGACCGAGAGCTGCAACTGCCAGGACGACAACTGCAACGGCCAGGTCGACGAGGGGCTGCCCCCGAACGCCTGCGGCGGCCCCTGCGGCTGCGCCGTCCCGACCGACATCTGCAACGGCCTGGACGACAACTGCGACGGGGTCATCGACAACGGCAATTACCCGACGGGCGCCGTGGGGACCAAGTGCAACAACGGCCTCAAGGGCGCGTGTAATCGCGACGGCCTGCTGATCTGCAACGGCAACGGCAGCGACACCGTCTGCAGCGCGCCGGTCATCACCCCGCAGGCCGAGGTCTGCAACGGCATCGACGACAACTGCGACGGGCAGATCGACGAGGGGATGCTCCCCGGCGTCGGCGAGAAGTGCGGCAACGGCCTGGGCGCGTGCCAGGCCGGGACCATCATCTGCAAGAACGGCAAGCTGGTCTGCAACGTGACCAGCATGCCGCAGCCCGAGGTCTGCGACGGCATCGACAACGACTGCGACGGCGTGGTGGACGACGGGAACTTCACCCAGACCGGGACGCCCTGCCTCTGTCCGGGCCTCAGCCAGAGCCAGGTCGGCGTCGGCATCTGCCAGGCCGGCAAGCTCAAGTGCATGGGAGCCCTCGGTTTCGTCTGCACCGGCTGCACGCTGCCCACGGGCGGCGAGGTGTGCAACGGCAAGGACAACAACTGCGACGGCAAGGTCGACACGACCGGCAACTGCCCCGGCGGCTTTGGCTGCAAGGATGGCCAGTGCACGCTGCAGTGCGGGGGCGGTGAGTTCCCGTGCCCGCTCGGGTACAAGTGCGTCGACAGCTACTGCATCCCGCAGCGCTGCGCGAACGTTCCGCCCTGCCCCGGCGGCCAGCACTGCGAGGAGAGCTCGGGCCAGTGCGTGGACAACTGCACGGGCGTCAGCTGCAAGGCCCCCGCGGTCTGCATGAACGGCATCTGCGTCGACTGCGACCAGCTGGGCTGCGAGGCGGGCAAGATCTGCGTCGCCGGGCTCTGCGTCGTCGACAAGTGCAAGGGCGTGACCTGCGACGCCAACCAGTACTGCAAGGACGGCGCGTGCGAGGACCTCTGCCTGCCGGGCAAGTGCGCGACGAACCAGTCCTGCGTGGCCGGCCAGTGCAAGGACGACCCCTGCGCGGGCATGTTCTGCGGGACCGGGTACTGCGACTCCAAGACCGGGTCGTGCGTGCCCGACCGGTGTCAGGCCATCCAGTGCGGGGCCGGGCAGCGGTGCGTCCCGACCAAGGCGACCCAGGCCGCCACCGACCCCAAGGTCGACCCGTGCGAGACCGACCCCTGCGCCACCATGACGTGCCCGGGCGACTGCTGGACCTGCGACATCACGAGCGACGGGACCGGGACCTGCCTGTTCAAGGCCGACGTCTGCACGAAGATCGCGACCAAGGTCGGCCAGAAGGGCGGCGGAAGCTCGGGCTGCAGCTGCGAGGTCGGCGGCGGTCCGGGACGGACGGGCTGGCTGGCCCTGGCGGTCGGGCTGATGCTCGTCGCAGCGCGGCGACGGCGCTCGCGCTAGGTCGGGCGAACCGGCGGTGGCGGCGGACGGCCCCGGGCGTTATCCTGCCCCGCCGTGACCGCTGCTGCAGCCATGACCGCACCGTCGGTCGGAGTCCCGGCCCGCGCGCTGCTGCCGGACGAGCTGCGCCGGTGGGTGGCTGAGGCCGGCGCGCCCGGCTACCGCGCCGAGCAGATCTTCCGCTGGTTGCACGGGACAGCGGAGGAGAGCACCGCCGAGATGCTGAACGTGCCGCCGCCCCTGCGCCAGGCGCTGGACGCCGCCCATCCGCTGCGGCGGCTCACGGTCGACGTGGTGCAGACCGCCCGGGACGGGACCCGCAAGCTGCGCTGGAAGACCCAGGACGGGCGGGCCATCGAATCGGTGCTGATCCCGGACACCGACGCCGAGCGGGACAAGCTCACCCTCTGCGTGTCGTCCCAGGTCGGGTGCGCGATCGACTGCGCGTTCTGCGCGACCGCCACCCTGGGGTTCGGGCGGCACCTGGGCGCGGACGAGATCGTCGAGCAGATCTACCGCGCGACCGCCATCGCGGGCCGCCGCCCGACGAACCTGGTCTTCATGGGCATGGGTGAGCCGCTCCACAACTTCGAGCAGGTCACCCGCGCGCTGGCCCTGCTCGAGCACCCCTGGGGGGCCGCCTTCTCGCCGCGCCGGATCACGGTGTCGACCGCCGGCCTGGTCAGCGGCATCGAGAAGCTGGCCGCCATCTCGCCGGCCCCGAACCTGGCGATCTCGCTGAACGCGACGACCGACGAGGTGCGCGACCGCATCATGCCCATCAACCGGCGCTGGAACATCGCGGCGCTGCTGGACGCGGCCCGGCGGTTCCCGCTGTCGCACGGGCGCCGCGTGACGTTCGAGTACGTGCTGCTGGCCGGGGTGAACGACACGGACGCCGACGCGGACCGGCTCATCAAGCTGCTGCGGGGCATCCCCTCCAAGGTGAACTTGATCCCCTGGAACGGGTTCCCGATCGACACGCCGGAGGGGCCGGTCTTCCGGTTCCAGCGCCCGTCGGCGGAGCGCATCCGCACCTTTCAAGAGCGGCTGCGCGCCTCCGAGCTGGCGGTCTACATCCGCTCGCCGCGCGGCGACGACATCGACGCCGCCTGCGGCCAACTGGCGGCGAGGACCCTCGACGGGGCGCCGCGCTCCCCCGACACGAACGTCACGTCGATCCGACCATGGACACCGAAGCCGAGCTGAGCACCGCGCGCGACCTGGCGATCGACGCCTGCGGCCGCATCGCGGAGTTCTGGGGCTTCACGCGCACGATGGGGCGCGCGTTCGGACTGCTGTATCTGTCGCGCGAGCCGCTGGCGCAGAGCGAGATCCAGAAGCGCCTCGGCATCTCGGCCGGCAGCGCGTCGATGACGCTGTCCGCGCTGGGCCGGTGGGGCGTGGTCCACAAGATCTGGGTGCGGGGCCAGCGGCGCGAGCACTACCAGGCCGAGACCGATTTCTGGAAGATGATCTCCGGCGTCCTCAACGAACGCGAGCGCCGCGAGATCGGCGCGGCCGTCGAGGTCGTCGGGCGCGCCGAGGCGACGGCCCGCGCGGCTCAGGCGGAGCTGGACAAACCCGGCGCCCCTCGCCGCGCCAAGGCCGACGCCGACTTCGTCGTCGAGCGGGTCGTCCGGCTGGGCGACATCTGCCGCCTGGGCGAGACCATGCTCGACATGCTGCTCGGCCAGCTCACGCTGGACGTGGGCCGCTTCCGCCACGTCCTGAAGGTGCCCGCCACGACCGAAGAACCGGAAGGGTCGACGCCCCCCGCGGCGTCCGTCGCCGAGCCGCGCCGCCGCCGGCGTTAGACTCCCGCAGATGCCGTTCGGAAAAGCGCCAGGACGCCGGGAACGCCATCTGAATCATCTAAAAGTTCTGATCCCGGCGCTCTGAGATCCTGGCGTTTCTTCACGTCTCCAGCGCGGCCCAGTCCCGGCGCGCGCAGATGGCGGCCAACGACTCGGCCTCGGCGCTACCCGGCTCGGGCGCGTGCCCGTAAGCCCAGCGCACCTCCGGCGGCATCGACATCAGGATCGATTCCACGCGCCCGTCGGTGCGAAGCCCGAACACGGTCCCGCGGTCGTAGAGGAGGTTGAACTCGACGTAGCGGCCGCGGCGCAGCAGCTGCCAGTTCCGCTCCCGTTCGCCCCAGGCGTCGGTGCGCCGCCGCTCGACGATGGGTAGGTACGCCTCCAGCACCGCGTCACCCACCGCGCGCAGGAACGCGAACAGCGCCTCGGGGTCGTCCTCCTTCGGGGATCGCGAGGCGGGCGCCGCCTGCCCCGCCGTTACCTCGGCGCCCGCGCCCAGGTAGTCGAAGAAAAGGCCGCCGATGCCGCGCGGCTCGTTCCGGTGCGGCAGGAAGAAGTAGTCGTCGCACCACCGCTTGAAGCGCGGGTAGAACCCGGCGTCGTGCCGCTCGCACGCCGCGCGGAACGTGCGGTGAAAGTGGACGGCGTCGGCCGCGACCACGTAGTGCGGCGTCAGATCGCAGCCGCCCCCGAACCACGAGTGATCGCCCCGCTGGATGTGCCGCACGTTCGCGTGGATGGTCGGGATGCGCGGGCTGCGCGGGTGGAAGATCAGCGACACCCCCGCCGCGCGAAAGGCCAGCCCCTCGCCGGGCAGGCTGCGCGCCATCTCGGGCCGCAGCTCGCCGTGCACGTCGGAGAAGCCGATGCCGGCCTTCTCGAACAGCGCGCCGTCCGCCATCACGCGCGTGCGGCCGCCGCCGCCGCCCGGGCGCCGCCAGGCGTCCTCGCGGAACTTCCCGGCACCGTCCGTCGCTTCGAGCGCGGCGCAAATCCGGTCCTGAAGCCCCAGAAAATAGTCGCGGGCGCGATCGGCCAGGCTGGCGGCGTCGGGCCCGTCGTGGGTCATGTTCGGCATCTCGCTCCCGTCCTGTCGCGTCTTCTCATCTCCGCGGGGCCGCCGCGGGCGCCACCTTCAGCCCGGCGATCCGTCGTTGCACGTCGCGGAACCCCGGATCGCGCTTGCCGACGCTCTCGAAGAAATACAGCGCCTCGCGAACGTCGCCCAGCTGCTCGAAGACGGCCCCCAGCTGGTAGTAGAGACCGATCGACTCCTGGACGGTGGCTTGCGGCAGGTTCAAGGCCTCCTTGTAGCGCGCCACGGCGCCGCCCAGGTCCCCCTTTGCCTCGACGCACTCGCCGATCATCGTCAGCGCGAACACCGCGCGCGCCGGGTCGACGGCCAGCAGCTTGAACTCCTGGATGGCCGCGTCCCACAGACCCATCTGCTTGTAGGCGATCCCCAGGTCGCCGTGGGTGGCCGGGTCGGCCCTCTCCGACGGGCTGAGGCGCGCCACCGGCGCCGCCGTCGCGGCCACACCCGCAGGCGCCGCCTCCGTCGGAATCGCGCCCGCCACGTCGTCGGCGTCCACGCGGCGCCGCCGCTCGATGACCAGCGGGTGTCCCGGGAACCGCCGCTCGAGATCGACCAGCGCGGCTCGAGCCTCGTCGTGCAGCGCCTGCTGCGCGAAGAAGTCCAGCTGTTCCAGCTCCAGCATCAGCTCGTCGTCCGACGAGCTTTGCCGCCCCAGCATGCGCGCCGCCTCGGCGCTGTCCGGGTCCAGCGCCAGCGCCTGTTCCAGCGCGCTGCGGGCGCCCGTCTCGTCGGCCTCGGCCCGCAGCTGGCGCGCCACCGCCACCAGCTCCGCGGCCGCCTCGCTCTTGCGGCCGATCTGGGCCAGCACCGACGCCAGCCGCTCGCGCGCGCCGCGGTGCTGGGGCTCGATCGCGAAGACGCGCCGCAGGTGATCGACGGCCCGCTCGCCGAGGCCGTACTTCACGAACACCTCCGCCTCGGACACGATGCGGGACACGTCGTCCGGGTAGGGGCCCGACGGGCTCGGGCGCACGGCGACCGGCGCTCCCTCGGGCGGGGCCGCGGGCGCGCGCGGATCGACCCCGGTCACGGCCGACGAGACCGAGCCCCGCACCCGCGGCGGCGGCGGTACCCGGGCCCGCGCGGCCGCGGCCGCCAGCGAGATGCCCCAGCGGGCCGCCATCTCGCGCGACTCACCGTTGGTCGGGTCCAGCGCCAGCGCGGCCCGCACCGCCGCGTCGCGCGCCGCCTCACGCCGCGCATCGGCGTGAATCTCGGCCAGCTCTCGCCAGACGGAGACGGCGTTGCGCGGGTCCAGCGTCTCCAGCGCCTGCGCCAGCAGCGCGACGTTGTCGGGATCGCGCGGCGCCGCCCGCAGCGGACGCTGCAGCTTCGCCAGCGCGAGCCGCGGGTTCTTGCGCTCGATGTAGCTGGCCGCCAGCTCGCGCGCCAGCGCGTGGTTCTCGGACTGATGAAAGAGCAGCCGCTCGGCGACGCGCAGGAACTCGTCCGCGCGCCCTTCCCGCCGCAACTGGTCGGCGGCCTGGGTCAGCGCGCCGACGGCCTCGTCGGTGCGCCCCGCCTTCGACGCCGCCTCCGCCAGCCGGATGCGCGACACGACGTTGTCCGGGTGGAGCTCCACGATTCGGCGCAGGGCCGGCAGCGCGTCCGCCGATCGCCCCGACTGCAGCAGCTCGCGGGCGGCCGCTTCCAGCTCGCCCAGCGCGTCGGACACCATCCCCATGCGGCGATAAAGCTCGCCCAGCTGGATGCGCACGTGCGGCAGCCCCGGCGTCAGCTTCAGCACGCTCTTGTAGACCGTGGCGGCCTTGGGAAGAAAACCCTGCGCGATGTAGATCTCGGCGGTGCGCAGGTAGATCTCGCGCGCCTCCGCGAGCGCCCCGCGGCGGACGTGAATCTCCGCCATCTTCAGCCACGTGCGCGTATCGGACGGGTCCTCTTGCACCACGCGCGCGAACTCCTCCAGCGCGCGCTGATCCTGGCCTCGTTCCAGAAACTTCTGTGCCGCGGCGAGATGCTTGTCTTTCTTGGTCAGCACCGGCCGCGTAAGTCTACATCCGCTCGACCAGGTGGGTATCCATCTTACCGGCCACGTACTCCGGATTCGCCAGGAGCCGCCGGAAAAAGTCCAGGTTGGTCTTGCACCCCTCGACCACGAACTCGGCCAGGGCCCGCCTCAGCCGGGCCAGCGCCGCCGGCCGGTTTTCGGCCCGGACGATGAGCTTGGCCAGCAGCGAGTCATAAAACGGCGGGACCAGGTACTGGTTGTAGATGTGGGTGTCGATCCGGACCCCCAGCCCCCCGGGCAGGTTGAGGGCGGTGATCCGCCCCGGCGACGGCGCAAAGGTCACCGGGTCCTCGGCGTTGATGCGCAGCTCGATCGCGTGGCCGCGGGGGCGGATGTCGGCCGACATCTTCAGGGGGTCCCCGGCGGCCAGCTTCATCTGCTCGCGGACCAGGTCGACGCCGAACACCTCCTCGGTGACGGTGTGCTCGACCTGGATGCGGGTGTTCATCTCCATGAAGTAGAAGCGCTTGTCCTCGTCCAGCAGGAATTCCAGTGTCCCTACGGTGAGATAGCCCAGGCTCTCCGTCGCCTTGCGGGCAACCGCGAGCAGCTTGCTGCGCCGCTCGTCGTCCAGGGCGACGCTGGGCGCCTCCTCGACCAGCTTCTGGTGGCGCCGCTGGATCGAGCACTCGCGCTCGCCCAGCGCGATGGCGCGCGACCCGTCGCCCAGCACCTGCACCTCGATGTGGCGCGGCCGGCCGACGTACCGCTCGAGGTAGACGTTGGGGTTCCCGAAGCCGGCCTGGGCCTCGGAACGGGCGGCCGCCAGCTGGGCCGACAGGCGTGACTTGCTGTCGACGACCTTCATGCCGCGCCCGCCGCCACCGGCCGAGGCCTTGATGATGACCGGCAGCCCGATGCGCTCGACGGCCTCGTCGGCCTCGGCGTCGGTCTCGATGACGCCGGTGCCGGGCAGGATGGGCACCCCGGCCTTCTCCATCGCGGCCCGGGCCTCGACCTTGTCGCCCATCTTCCGCATGATCTCGGGCTGCGGCCCGATCCAGTGCAGGCCGCACTTCTTCACGACCTCGGCGAAGTGGGCGTTCTCGGCGAGGAAGCCGTAGCCCGGGTGGACGGCGTCGGCGCGCGTCACCTCGGCGGCGCTGATGATGGCCGGGATCGACAGGTAGCTGGCCCGCGCCGGTGGCGGGCCGATGCAGACCTTCTCGTCGGCGAACCGCACGTGCAGCGCATCGGCGTCGGCCGTCGAGTGGACGGCGACCGAGCGCAACCCCATCTCCCGGCAGGCGCGGATCACGCGCAACGCGATCTCGCCTCGGTTCGCTATCAGGACCTTTTTGAACATCCGCGTCGCCGGCGATTACGCCGGCGTGAGCCGAATGAGGTGCTGGCCGTATTCGACGTGCTCGCCGTTCTTGACCAGGATCTCCTCGACCTTGCCGTCGGCCTCCGCCTCGATCTCGTTCATCAGCTTCATGGCCTCGACGATGCAGACGACCTGCCCCTTGCGGACGCTCTGTCCGGGCTCGACGAACGAGGGCGCCTCGGGCGACGGCGCCCGATAGAACGTCCCCACGAACGGCGAGCTGATGAACGTGCCGGGGGCCGCTGAATCGGCGGACACGGGCGGCGTCAGCGTGATCGACCGGGGAGCGGCCGAAGCCGCCGCGGGCGCGGGGGCGGGCGCGCTGGCGACGTAGCCGCCGCCGCGGCAGACGCGAATCTGGCCGCCGGCGCCCACCTCGATCTCGCTCAGATCGAACTCGGTCGCGATACGCGCCAGGACGCGTACCGCCTCGAACCCGTCGTCTTGCGGCGCCGAACGGCCGGCGCCCGGTTTCACCATGTGCAGCGGCCGCGCACCCTTGCCGGCCGTCTTGTCCTTGCTGTCTTTTTTCGCCATCGAGAGGGCGTCCCTTTCACAGATCCGCGCGCAGGCCGGGCGCGGTGAGGCGCATCAAGTAGCGCGCGCGGCCCAGATTGGCGCGCGGCAGGATCGCGCACGCCAGGAAGTACTCGCCGGTCAACACGCGCACGACCAGCGTCAGCTTGTCGGTGCGCAACGTGAACTCCTCCAGCCCGCCCCCCTCGACCGACTCCAGCGTGCGGCGGGCCTGGGCGATCAGGTGGGCGAACTCCATCGACAGCGTCTGCACGTCGGGCATGCCGGCGGCGGCCGCGTCGGGTTTGGTGGCGATGTCGACCGTGATGCCGTCGAACCCCATGAGGGCGCAGGAGACCGCGCCGTCGATGCGATCCAGCAGCTTGTCGATGCTCTCGCGGAAGGGACTCGCCATGAGGATTGCCTTGCGCTTGTACTCGCTCGGGATTCGGGGGTCAAGCTTCCGGGGAAGCCGGCGCCCCCAGCCGCGCGCGGATGTCGCCGGGGGCGACGTCGCGCAGGACCGTTTGCCCCGGCGCGGCCACGAACACGAACCGGATGGCGCCCCCGCGGCGCTTCTTGTCGACGGCCAGCCGCTCCCACACGGTGGGGCTCAGACGGGGGGCGTAGTCGGCGGGGAGCGCCAGGCGGGCCAGCAGGGCCCGGGCCCGGTCGGCCAGCGCGCGCGGCCCGACGCCCAGCGCGGCGCCCAGGTCCAGCGCCGCGACCATCCCCAGCGCCACCGCCTCGCCGTGAAGCAGCTCGTACCCCGAGGCGGCCTCCAGCGCGTGCCCGACGGTGTGCCCGAAGTTCAGGATCGCGCGGCGCCCGCTCTCGGTCTCGTCCTCGGCCACGACCTCCGCCTTCACCCGGATGGCGCGGGCGATCAAGTCGCGCAGGACGGCGGGCGGCAGGTCGTTCCCGTGCCGCTCGGCCAGCTCCAGGATCACCGGGTCGGCGATGAAGCCGCACTTGACGACCTCGGCCAGCCCGGCGGCCTTCTCGCGCGCCGGCAACGTGTCCAGGAACCCCAGGTCGGCCACCACGGCCTGGGGCTGGTGGAAGGCGCCCACCAGGTTCTTGCCCGCCTGCAGGTCGACGCCCGTCTTGCCGCCGACGGAGGCGTCGACCATCGCCAGCAGCGTGGTGGGGACGGTGGCGAACCGGATCCCGCGCAGATACACGGCGGCGGCGAACCCGGCGTGATCGGTGGCGGCGCCCCCGCCCAGACCGATGATCGCGCTGCGCCGGTCGTAGCCCCGATGGGCCAGCCACTCCAGCGTGCGCTCGACCTCGGACAGCGATTTGCAGCCCTCCCCCGCCCGCAGCTCGAACGGCGCCACGCCCGGCAGGCGGGCGGCCAGCGCCTCGGACAGCGCGCGGGCCCGGGGCAGCGCCGCCACGTGGGCGTCGACCAGCAGGGCGACGCCGGTCGTCTCGCCGAATGCGGCGGCCAGCGTCTCGGCCACCGCCTCGGGCGCCAGCTCGCCCAGGCTGACCTCGTACCGGCGCGACCCCAGCTCGACGGGGATGGCGAGCGTCACGCGGTCTCCCGATGAGGCCAATGGGCGGGGCCCGGCGCCGCGAGCCAAACGGCGATCTCGTCGGCGACCTGCGCCGGGGCGCGCCCGTCCGTCTCGACCCGCAAGTGCGCCTGCGCGTAGAACGGTTCGCGGGCGGCGAGCAGGGCAGCGGCGGCGGCGCCGGGATCGGCGGCACCGTCCAGCAGCGGCCTCCCCGAGGTGCGCCCGGCGCGCCGGACGGCCTCGGCCGCCGAGACTGCCAGCGCCACCACGTGACCGGCGCCCAGCATCAGGGTCAGGTTCTCGTCCCGGCAAGCGGCCCCGCCCCCCGTCGCCAGGACGACCCGACGCTCTGCGGCAGCCGCCCGCAAGGCGTCCGCCTCGCGGCGGCGGAAGGCCGGCTCGCCCTCGCGCGCGAAGATCTCGGGAATCAGCATCCCCGCCGCGGCGACGATGCGGTCGTCGAGGTCGGCGAACGCCCAGCCCAGGCGCGCCGCCAGCAGGCGGCCGACGGTGGTCTTGCCGGACCCCATGAACCCGACCAGAAAGATCGGCGCGTCCGGCTCGGTCGAGCGCGTCACCGGCGGGATCCTACCCGATCCGCCCCAACCTGCGGTTTTTTTGCGCCCGCGCCGGTCCGGGGTTCTACTCGCCTCATGAGCGTCGAAGTCGAGCGCGCCACGTTGCCGTGCAGCGTCTGCGGTGCGTCGGTGACCGAGCTGCGGCGAGGCCGCTGCTGGGGATGTTACACGCGCTGGGCCGAGACCCGGCCGGTGGGCCGCGGAGCCGCCTGCACGACGTGCGGCGAGAAGCGGCGGGCCCAGCTGAAGCTGGTCGAGATCTGGCGGCGCAGCCTGCCGTTCTGCCACGGGTGCGCGGCGGCGGTCATGCGGCTGCCCGAAATCCCGTCCACGGTCGAGGAGCTGCGGCACGCCCTGCGGCGCGATCGGCGCGACGGCGACCGGCGCACCGGGGCCAAGTCGGATCACCGCATCTTCCCGCGCGAGCGCCGGGTCGGCGAGCGGCGCGGCCCCTCGCGCGACGCCTTCGCGGACACCGACCCGCGCATCAAGCTGGCCGAGCTGCAGATGGACGAGGTCGTGCTGGAGCTGGGCGACGGCGACATCGAGCCGGGCGACCAGACCCAGGTGCGCCCCGGCCCGCCCAGGACGCCGGTGGAAGACGCGCCGAGCGAAGGCGCGTCGATGTCCGCAGCGCGGATGGAAGCCGCGGCGGTCGAAGCCCTCGCCGTCGAGGCTCCCCCCGTCGAGACCCCCTCCGTCGAGACCCCCTCCCCTGACGCCCCCTCCGTCGAGGTCGCGCCGATCGAGGCCCCGCCGGTGGAGGCTCCGGCGGGCGAGCCCGCGACCGTCGAAGCCGCGCCGGGCGAAGCCTCAGCGAAGGGGTAGCTCGACTTTCCAGCCGCGCCCCTCGCGGACGGTGTGCACCGTCTGGCGATCGCCCGTGGCTGAAAAGACCTCGACGTCGGCCTCGTTTCCATCGCGCGCCACCTGGCGCGTCCCCGCCGCTTCCCAGGCCGGCGGCAGCCAGCCCACCGCCAGCAGGTCCTGCGGCTTCAGCAGGCGCGCGCCCCCCGCGCGGTGCCCGGACACCAGCAGCGCCTCGATGCGGGCGCGCGTGCGCGGCCCGAGGTGCGCGTAGACCGCGGCGCGGTCCCCTGCCCGCGCGGTCGCGATCAGGGCCCGGACCGCCGCCTCCGGGGTGGACGATTCGTCGCGGCCGCCGCACGCCGCCAGCAGCAGCGCGAAGGCCGCGACGCGCGCCAGCCGCCTCATGCGCGCGCCGGCGGCAGCCCCATCCGGGCCCGGACGCGCACCATCGTCTCGGCCGCGACCTTGCGCGCCTCGGCGGCCCCGCGCGCGAGGATCGCGTCCACGCGCGCCGGATCGGCGGTCAGCGCCTCGCGCCGGGCGCGGATGCCCGCGAAGTCGGCCTTCACCCCCTCGAACAGCAGCTTCTTGCAGTCGATGCAGCCGATGCCGGCCGTCGTGCAGCCGGTGTGCACCACCGCCTGGCGGTCGGCGTCCGAGAAGAACTTGTGCAGCGTGTAGATGTTGCACTTCTCGGGCGTGCCCGGGTCGGTGCGCTTGACCCGCGCGGGGTCGGTCGCCGCCGTGCGCAGCTTGTCCCAGACGACGTTGTCCGGCTCGGACAGCGCGATCGTGTTGCCGACGCTCTTCGACATCTTGGTCTGCCCGTCGAGCCCCAGGATCTTCGGCGTCGTCGAGAACAGCGGCATCGGCTCGGCGAACGTCTCGCCGAAGCGCGCGTTGAACCGGCGCACGATCTCGCGCGACAGCTCGAGGTGCTGGCGCTGATCTTCGCCGACCGGCACGCGCGTCGCGCCGTACAGAAGAATGTCGGCCGCCTGCAGCACGGGGTACGCGAAGATCCCCAGGTTGATGTTGTGGGGGTCGCGCGCGGTCTTGTCCTTGAACTGCGTCATCCGCTCGAGCTCGCCGTGCGGCGCCACCGACGACAGGATCCAGGCGAGCTCGGTGTGCTCCGGGACGTCCGACTGAACGAACAGCGTCGCCCGCTCCGGGTCGACGCCGCAGGCCAGGATGTCGATGGCCATCTGGCGCGTGCGCGCCTGCATCGCCCCCGGGTCGTACGCCTGGGTGATGGCGTGGTAGTCGACCACGCAGTAGAAGCAGCGGTACTGGTCCTGCAGCGTCACCCAGTTGCGGACGGCGCCCAGGTAGTTGCCGAGGTGCAGCTCGCCCGAGGGCTGAATCCCGGAGAAAACGATCTCCATCTTTTCGCGTTGTTTAGACGCCACACCCGGCGGGGTCAAGAAGTTCCGGTCCCGGCCAGTCGCGGACTTCGGGGCTGGACCCGGTGGCCCTGGGCTTGCTTGGAATGGCAGCGACGGCCATGCTGGCCGGGAACACGCTGCGGCACCGGAGGTTTACGTTAGTCGACGGGCGCAAGCCCACGAGGAGATGACCCCATGAATCGAAGCTCACTCACCGCGCGTTGGATGGCGGGCGGCCTCTGGCTGGGCCTGGCGGCGTCCGGCGCCGGGTGCTACGTCCGGTCGGCCGGACCTGGACCGGTCGACGCGACCGTGACGGTCGGGACCGACGCCACGGTGTATCCCAACAGTCCGCCCCCCGACCCGATCCCCGAGTACCCGCCCCCGTCGCCGGGCTGGGGGTACACCTGGATTGCCGGGTACTGGGACTGGAGCGGCTACGACTGGAACTGGGAGCCCGGGTACTGGGCGCCCCAGGAGGCCGGGTACGCGTACATCGGGCCACGGTTCGTCTTCGTCGACGGCCGACCCGTCTACTACCGCGCGTACTGGCGAGGTCCCGGTGGGCGCGTCGTCTACGGGTACGGGCCGCGCGGCGCGCCGCCGGTCGCGTACCGGGCACGTCCGTCGGTCGCGCCGCACGCCTGGCGGGCCGAGCCCGTCCACAACAGTGGCTGGCATTCGCAACCCGGGGCCGGTTCGTACCGCGCGGCCCCGGCCGGCGGAGGCTTCCGCGCCCAGCCAGCAGCGCCTGCAGGCGGTGGCTTCCGCGCCCAGCCGGCGCAGGGCGGCTTCCATTCGGCCCCGCCGGCGGGCGGCGGCGGCTTCCACGCCGCACCCGCGGCGCCGGCCGGCCGCCCGATGAACGGCGGCGGAGGCGGGTTCCACGCGCCGCCGGCCCACACCGGCGGTGGCGGCGGCCACCACAAGTAGCCGGCGTCAGTCCGGCCTGGGACACGGCGTGATGCGGAGGGCCTCCGGGCCCTCCGCCTTCACAGGATGTACTGCGACAGGTCCTCGTCCTTCAAGATGCCGTCCAGCCGCTCGCGCACGTAGGCGGCGGTGATCGGCACCGTCGTCGGGCCCAGCGACGGGGCCTCGAACGCCAGATCGTCGAGCACGCGCTCCATGATCGTGTGCAGGCGGCGCGCGCCGATGTTCTCCATCCGCGCGTTGACCAGGGTCGCGATGCGCGCGATCTCGGCCACCGCGTCCTCCCGGATCTCCAGAGTCACCTTCTCCGTCGCCAGCAGCGCCGTGTACTGCTTGGTCAGCGCGTTCTCGGGCTCGGTCAGGATCCGGACGAAGTCCTGGTCCGACAGCGACTCCAGCTCGACCCGGATCGGGAATCGGCCCTGCAGCTCGGGGATCAGGTCCTTCGGCTTGGCCACGTGGAAGGCCCCGGCCGCGATGAAGAGGACGTGGTCGGTCTTGAGCGGCCCGTACTTCGTCGACACGGTGGACCCCTCGACGATCGGCAGCAGGTCGCGCTGGACGCCCTCGCGCGAGACGTCCGGACCCCCGTGCCCGCCGCCCTCCCGGCCGGCGACCTTGTCGATCTCGTCGATGAAGATGATCCCGGACTGCTCGGCGCGCCGGATGGCGTCCTTCTGCAGCCGCTCGACGTCGATCAGCTTGTTGGCCTCCTCGTCGGTCAGCGCCTGCAGCGCCTCGGTCAGCGGCAACCGGCGCCGCTTCGTGCGACGCGCGCCCTGCGGCAGCATGTCGCGCAGGTTCAGCACCATCTCTTCCATCCCGGTGCCGGAGAAGACGTCGACGAACGACGTCGGCGAGTCGGCCGTGTCGATCTCGACCATCCGATCGTCCAGCTTCCCCTCGCGCAGCAGCCGTCGCAGGCTCTCGCGCGTGGCGTTCTCGACGGGGGGCGAGGTCCCCGATTCGATGGCCGGCATCGGGATGGCGGTCGTGTTGCCCGTCGCCGACGGGCGCGGCCGCGGCGCCGGCGGCAACAGGATGTCCAGCAGCCGCTCCTCGGCGTTTTCGCGCGCGCGCGGGCGCAGGCGCTCGCGCTCTTCCTCGCGCAGCATCGACACGGCGGTCTCGGCCAGGTCGCGCACCATCGAGTCGACGTCGCGGCCGACGTAGCCGACCTCCGTGAACTTCGAGGCCTCGACCTTGATGAACGGCGCCCCGGCCAGGCGCGCCAGCCGGCGGGCGATCTCGGTCTTGCCCACCCCCGTCGGCCCGATCAGCATGATGTTCTTGGGCGCGATCTCGTCGCGCATGGGCGGCGCGACCTGCTGCCGCCGCCAGCGGTTCCGCAGCGCGACGGCCACGGCCCGCTTCGCCGCCTTCTGGCCCACGATGTAGCGGTCCAGCTCCTCGACGATGGCCCGCGGGGTCAGATCCTCCGCTTTCTTCAACACGGGCAGGGTCCCCCCGACACTCGATGACTGGGACATGCGGCTAGAGCTCCTCGAACGTGCGCGAGCCGTTCGTGTAGATGCAGATGTCGCCCGCGATCGTCATTGCCCGCTCGGCAATCTCGCGAGCCGGAAGCTGGGTCGCCTCCAGCAGCGCGCGGGCCGCCGCCAGCGCGTAAGAGCCCCCCGAACCGATCGCGGCCGCGACGCCGTCGGGCTCGATCACGTCACCGGTCCCCGACAGCAGCAAGGTCTTCTCGCGGTCGGCGACCAGCAGCAACGCCTCCAGTCGCCGCAGCGCCCGGTCGGTGCGCCAGTCCTTGGCCAGCTCCACTGCCGCGCGCGTCAGGTTGCCGCCGTACTCCTTGAGGCGCGCCTCGAACTTCTCGAACAGCGTCAGGCCGTCGGCGGCGGACCCGGCGAACCCGGCGACGATCTTGCCGTCGTGCAGGCGGCGGATCTTGCGGGCCGAGGACTTCACGACGGTGTTGCCCATCGTCACCTGGCCGTCGCCGGCCAGCACGACATGCCCGCCGCGGCGGACAGCCAGAACGGTGGTCGATCTGATACGGGGTCTCTTCACGATCGGGTCCTCGCACGTGGGTGCGCCTTGTCGTAGACGGCCATCAAGTGGTCGACGTCGACGTGCGCGTAGCGCTGGGTGGTTCGCAAGCTGGCATGCCCCAGCATCTCTTGAATCGCGCGCAGGTCGGCCCCCTCACCCAGGAGGTGCGTCGCGAAGCTGTGGCGAAGCGCGTGCGGCGACACCTGCGGCGCGCCCGTGCGCAGCTCGCGACTGGCCAGCAGGCGCCGGACGGCCCGCGGCCCCAGCCGCCGCCCCCGCGCCGTCACGAACAGCGCGTGACTGTCCGTACCGCCCGCCAGGCGCTGGTGCCGCACCGCCAGGTAGGCGTCGTGGGCGGCGCGCGCCTTGGTCCCGACGGGGACGATCCGGTCCTTGCGCCCCTTGCCCTGCCGCACGTGAATCATGGCGCCGCCGCCGTCCAGCTCGACGTCGCCGACGTCCAGGCGGCAGGCCTCGGAGACACGCAGCCCGGCGCCGTAGATGATCTCGAAGAGCGCGTTCTCCAGCGCGACGGCGCACGGGTCCGCGCCCGCCTCGCCGCGACGCCCGCCGTCGAGGAGGCGGGTCGTGTCTTCCTTGCCGAGGAAGCGCGGCAGGCGCTTGGCGCGCTTCGGCGCCCGCAGCGCGGCGACGGGGCTGGACTTGCAGAGCCGCCGCCGCACGGCCAGCCGGAAGAACGCGCGCAGCGACGAGAGCTTGCGTCCGATCGTCACGGCGTCGTTCTTTTCATGGAGCGACGCAAGGTAGGAGCGGCACATGATGACGTCAAGCTCGTCGAGCCGGGGCGGCCGCCCCAGGATCCGCACGCCGTGGGCGCGCAGCTCGCCGACGTCGTGAAGGTACGCCCGCACGGTGTGCTCGGACGCCCGCTTCTCGGCGGTCAG
This sequence comes from uncultured Myxococcales bacterium, assembly GCA_964546845.1. Taxonomy (GTDB): domain Bacteria; phylum Myxococcota_A; class Polyangia; order Fen-1088; family Fen-1088; genus JADGRB01. Next base: position 20,108 of record CAZJMY010000675.1, read on the forward strand.
AAACTGATGAAAGGCGGCGATGGCCTCGTCCACGCCGCCGATCGTA
>CAZJMY010000676.1:0-30686 GCA_964546845.1 uncultured Myxococcales bacterium
TCGGCCCGCCCCCGGTGCCGCCGGCGCCGGGCGCGCCCGCCGACCCGCCGGATCCGGTCACCCCCGGCGTGCCGCCGGTGTTCGTGGCGCCGGGGCCGCCACTGCTCCGGCAAGCGGCGGGAAGAGCCAGTGCCGCCAGCCACCAGGTCAAGACGCGGAGCTGCGAGAGACGCCGCACCTCGTGATCCTCGCACGCGGCCGCGAGGGGCGTCAACGCGCCCGCCCCCCGCCGGCTGGGGTGGCCCGCGACGCGCGGATCAACGCGGCGGGTTCACGACGACGTACGTCACCTGCGAGCCGGCGTACCTGGGCTGATACCAGGCTCCGCCGCAGTCGTGGTACGCGACGCCGCCGACCACCACCGTGTGGCAGGACGGCGGCAGCGAATTGACGACGCTGCCCACCACGGCCGCCGTCCCGACGACCGCGGCGGTCGCGACGGCCGCGCGCGCCACCGGCCGGACCGGACGCGCGACGACGGCGGTCCGCACGAAGACGGCCTGCGCCACCCCGCCCGTCGCCACCAAGACGGCCAGCGCCAGGGCGGGTGCATGGAGGCGTTTCGTCAGTCCGCGGCTGTTCATGGCGTGGTCGTTCCTTTCACTTGCTCGAAGGCGATGCGAACGGCGTTGGCCGGCGGCGAGAAGGCGAACTGGTCGTCACCCAGCTTCGCGTTCAGGTCCCAGTCCAGCGTCATCGTGTGCTGGGGCTGCGTGCGGTCGGTGATCGTGGTGATCACGACCTTCCGCGGCAGCGGCTGCGCGCCCTGCTCGATCCAGATCTCCCAGTCGATGTCCGCCTGCCGGATCGCGTAGTGGTCGCACGCGACGCCGTTCACGTTCGAGGTCCCCACCAGCGCCGCCGACTTGATCTCGGAGGTGCCGTCGTGGTCCGTCCCCCAGTAAAAGAGGTCGGCCAGCGGCATGTCGATCCCGTACGTGTTCTCGAGGACGTCCTTCAGCTGGGCGAGCGTCGCGGGCGCCGCGAACTGGGCGTAGTAGCCGCCCTTGTCGGGGACCAGCGTGAACGTCCGCCCGTCGTAGTAGATGTGCTCGTGACGGCGGTCGAGGTCGATGTCCATCCGCAGTCGATCCGGACGCCGCACCTTCAGCGTGACCGTGCCGCCGTACTGGATCTTCTGTCCGGACGCCGCGACGTCGTCGGTCGTCTGCTGCGACTTGACGGCGAACGCCTGCTGGGCGCGCAGGTACGTCCCCATCTTGTGCAGCGCCGACACCGCGCCGGACGTGTCGGTCGCCGGCTTCGCCCAGGCCATCTTGGCGTGCGCCCGCGTCATCAGCACCGAGCCGCCCGCCAGGGCAACCAGCGTCAACGTTCCGACCAGGGTCGCGCGCCTGTGCATGGCAGGGAACATGGGCCCCCGCCCCGCGCGCGCACCGTCAGTCGCCGCCCGATTTCGTCGCGCCCGCCATTCGGCCATCCAGGAAGGGCATCACCAGCTCGGCGAGCGGGCCGATCGCGCGGTGATAGTCTTCCGCGTGTGTCTGGTCGGTCTCGCGGCGGCGCTGGTTCTTACCCGACGCCCGACGAGCTCGAGGCGGACTGGCGCGCGCGCGTCGCCGCCGCGGGCGGGACCGAGGCGGTGGTGGGGCGTTCGCGGGGCGGGCGGCCGCTCTGGCGCTTCGACGTCGGGCCGCGCGAGCGCGACGCGCCGGCGGTCCTGCTGACGGCCCTCATTCACGGCAACGAGGTCGTGGGCGCGCTCGCGCTGCGGGAAGTGTTAGCGCGCCTGGCGGCGTCGGACGCGCTGCGGGCCGAGCCGCGCCGCCTGGTCCTGCTGCCGGTCGTGAACCCGGACGGCTTCGCCGCGAACATGGACCGCCTGCGACGCGGGCTTCCAGGATGGGTGCGTGGGAACGCGGCCGGTGTCGACTTGAACCGCAACTTCCCCCTGGTGCTGCAGGCGGGCGAGCGGCAGAGCCGGAATCCGCTGGCCGGATCGTCGTGGCGGCCGTCCCCCTGGTTCCGCGGAACGGCCCCGCTGTCGGAGCCGGAGTCGCGCGCGCTCGCCGACGTCGCGCGCGAGGTGCGCCCGACGCTGGCGCTGGGCTTTCACAGCTTCGGCCAGCTGCTGCTGCATCCCTGGGGCTACAAGAGCGCGCCACACCCGCGCGCCTCCCGGTACCGCGCTTTGAGCGAAGCCTTCCTGCGCGGCAAACCCGACTCCGAGTTCCGCATCCGCCAGACGGCGGCGTGGTACCCGATCGTGGGTGGCCTGGACGACTGGCTCGACGGCACGTTCGGGACGTACGCGTTCACGGTGGAGGTCAGCCGGCTCGACCGGCGCCTCCTGCACCCGCGCGTCGCCAACCCGTTCTGGTGGGCGAACCCGGTCGATCCGCGGGCGGCGCTCGATCAGGTCGTTCCCAGCGTGCTGGCCCTTCTACAATCATCCCGCCACCATGTCGGCTGAATCCACCTCCCACATCATCCAGGCCCTGCTGGTCAACGTCACGATCACGGTGGCCAAGGCGGTGGCGGCGTTCTTCACCGGTTCGGGCGCGCTGCTGGCCGAGGCCATCCACACCGCGGCGGACTGCACGAACCAGGTGTTGCTGCTGGTCGGGGTGCGCCAGGCGCGTCGGCCGGCCGACCCGGGGCACCCGCTGGGCCACGGCCGGAACGTCTACTTCTGGTCGTTCATCGTGGCCCTGCTGCTGTTCTCCGCCGGCGGCATGTTTTCGATCTACGAGGGAATCCACAAGCTGCACGAGCCCGAGCCCGTCGAGCGGGTGTGGCTCGGGTTTGCGATCCTCGGGTTCTCGCTGCTGCTGGAGGGGGGCTCGACGATCGGGAACATCCGGGAGCTGCGCCGCCGCGCCAGGGGCGCGCCGCTGTTCCGCGCCCTGCACGACACCAAGGACTCCGACCTGGTGGTCGTCTTCGGCGAGAACGCGGCTGCCTCGCTGGGTTTGGTGCTGGCGATGGCGGCGCTGGGCGCGGCCGCCGCCACGGGCGACAGCCGCTGGGACGCCCTGGGGAGCCTCGCCGTCGGGGTGGTGCTGGTCGGCGTCGCGCTGTTCCTGGGCCGGGAGATCAAGGGGCTGCTGGTCGGCGAGAGCGCCGACCCGGAGGTGGCGGCCACCGTGCGCGAGGTCGCGGCGCAGCAACCCCTGTTCGGGCGCGTGTTGCACCTGCTGACCCTGCAGCAGGCGCCGGGGGAGGTCGTCGTCCTCATGAAGGTCTCCGTGGCGGCCGGCACGACGGCGCAGGCGCTCAGCGTCGCGATCAACGACTTCGAAGCCGTCCTGCGCGCCCGGCGGCACGACGTCCGCTGGTGCTTCGTCGAGCCCGACATCGATCGGGAGCCGCCGCCGGCGGGCGGGCCCGCGTCCGCCTGACGACCCAGGGATTCACGTCACGAACGCCCGTCGCGTTGCGCAGCCGCGACTGACGAAGTTCCTTCCCCGGTCCACGCAGGTACACTCTCGGGACATGCTACGGACCTTTCCCGCTGGAGATCCGTCCACCGCCGTCTGGATTGACCTGGTCCGACCCGAGCCCGACGAGATCGAGACGGTGCGCCGCGCGACTGGCCTGCGCGTGCAGACCGAGACCCAGATCAGCGAGATCGAATCGTCGAGCCGCCTGGCCTTCGAAGACGGCGCCTTCTATCTGTCGGCGCCAATCGGGGCGGTCGGGCGCGACGGCGAGCATTCGCTGATGCCGATCGGCTTTGCGCTTTCGGCGCGGGTGCTGCTGACGGTCAGCTTCTCGACCCTGCCGGCGATCGAGGCCGCCGCCCAGCAGGCCGCCGCGCAGCCTCCCAAGACGGCGGAGGAAGCCCTGCTGCGCATCTTCGAGCTGATCGTGGACCGGGCCGCCGATCACCTCGAGCACGCCGGCACCGAGTCCGACGATCTGTCGCGCGCCGCGTTTCACAACAACCCCCAGAACCGGAAAAAGCCGGCCGGAACCAGCGTGACGCTGCGGCGCATCGGGGAGGTCGCGCACAAGACCTCCCGCATCCGCGACGAGCTGCTTGGCCTGGGGCGGATCGGCGCCTATCTGGCGGAGGCGAAGATCGACGGCGCGCCGCGGGTCAGCGCGCCGCGCATCAAGGCGATCCGGGCGGACATCGCGTCGCTGACCGAGTACGAGTCCCATCTGTCGAACAAGGTGCAGTTCCTGCTGGACGCGACGCTGGGCTTCATCAACATCGAGCAGAACGAGATCGTGAAGATCCTCACCATCACGTCGGTCGTCGGCATCCCGCCGGTGCTCATCGCCGGGATCTACGGCATGAACTTCCGCGTGATGCCCGAGCTGAAGTGGGTGTTCGGGTACCCGATGGCGCTGGCGCTGATCGTGATCAGCGGCCTTCTGCCCCTCTGGTGGTTCCGGCGGCGCGGCTGGATCTAGCGACCGGCGGTCACTGCACCTTCGCCAGAAGCACGGTCGGCGCGAGGCACATCTCGTCGAGAGTGGTCTCGCCCAGCTGCACGGTCCCAGGTTGCGTGAGCCCCTGCTCGTGCAGCGACGCGGCCAGCTTGGCGTTCGCCAGCGTGTTGTCGTACGTGCAGCGGATGGTCATGACGTCCCCGGGCGAGACGGCCGGCAGCTGTTCGATGGGCGCGTCGTAGCGGTAGACGCGCTGCCAATCGAAGTCCCAGCGCGGGATCGCCAGCAGGCACTGGTCGGCGTCGGTGCCGGCGGGCGGCTTGACGTGGTGAACGTTCACCTGGACCGCGGACCCGACGTAGTGCTCGTGCCCGCCGATGGAGAAGATCGGCAGCGACACCGGCAGCGCCTGCTTCTTGACGGTGGCGGGCAGCGTGAACTGCATGGTCTCCGTGTGGTCCGAGGCGCCGGCCGGAATGACGAACGCCGGCCCGGACGAAGGATCGTCGGGGCCCGGAAGCAGCCCGTTGCCCGAGGCGTCGACCGGCGCGCGGAAGTTGCCGGGCAAGATCGTGTAGGCGAAGTACTGCGGGGCGGTCGCGACCAGCCGCATCTGAAAGTGCGTCTGGTCGGTCGGCAGCGCGGCGACCGCCTGATGCGGGTGGTAGTGGACCTGCATGACCAGCAGCGTGCCCGCGTCCAGCGGTGCGCCCACGTTCGACGGGTAGTCCGTCGGCAATCCGCCGGGGGCCCAGGCCGCGAGCAGCGCGACCTGCGAGATTCCCGGTCCACCGAAGCAGTCGTAGCTCTGCGTCGCCTGGTCGGTCACCAGCGCCCGGCTCGCGCCTTTCGGGTCGGTGAAGACCAGCGCGTGATGAACGACCTGGGTGTCGCCGGGGACGACGAAGCTTCCGTTCAGGTAGGTCGTCTGCGCCAGCTGCGGGTCCAGCACGAAGCACCGGAACTCGTCGGCCGACGGGCTGGTGAGGGTCCACGGCGCGGGCGGCGACAGATCGGCGTTCGCGCCGGCCAGCGCGATGGGCTGCGGCGCCAGCGCGGGCGGCGCGTCCGCGGGATCGCCTTCGGGGGCGCCTGCGGCCGACCAGGCCCCGATCGACGCGACCTGGTCGTCGGTGAGGACGGGGTTGTCTTTCCACGAAAGGGGTGGCGTGCATCCGGGGATCGACACCGCGCCCCAGGGCGGCATCGCGCGCGACGACGTCTGCGCGGCCATCAGCGAGGCGTACGGCTTGCTGTCCGCGTAGGTCACCAGCGGCATGGGCGCGATTCCGTTCGCCACGTGACACGTCTGGCAGTGCTTCTGCAGGATCGGCTCGACGTCCTTGTGGAACGTGACCGCCGCGCCCGCGCCGGTGGTCGGCGCGGGCGAGCCCGAACAGGCGAAGGCCCCGCCGGCCGCGGCCAGACAAGCGATCAGGCGCACGGGCCCGAGCGTGTCACGCAGGTGTGAGGTCAGCATGGGCGGATCAGACCCATCTGGACCACCGAAACGGAAAGCCGGATGCCTGCCGTCCGAAGCCCGGGGGCGCTTGCATTTTCGCCGGTGGAGATCAGTCTTGGCTGAGATGCATCCATATGACCGTCGTCTCATCGGTGGGATGGGCTTGCTGCTTGCGGCGTGGCTGGGATGCAGGCGGAGCTCCGACACCGCGCCTCCGGCGGCCGGCTCGACCGGAAGCGCGGTACGCGACGACGTGAAGGACGTGGCGAAGACCACGGAGAAGACGGCGAAAGACATCGGCCACGCCGCCGCGGAGCTGGCCGACAAGGCCGGCAACGGACTGGAGGACGCGACCGCCAAGGCCGGAGCCGGCAGCCAGGACGCCTGGATCACCACCAAGGTCAAAAGCGCGCTGACCAGCGAGGGGCTGGACCCGCTCCACGTCCATGTCGACACGGACGCCAAGGTCGTGACTCTCTCCGGTTCCGTCGACTCGCCCGCCAAGCGGGAAACCGCGTTGCGGGTGGCCAGGGGCGTCACCGGCGTCGCCGGCGTGAAGGACCACCTCTTCGTGAAGCCGGACGAGCGATAGCCAGCTCAGCCGTCGTCGTACTGCACCGCTTCGATCGTCACCTCGTCCGACCCGCCCGGCGACCGCACCGTGACCGCGTCGCCGGCGCGGCGTCCGAGCAGCGCCCGCGCGAGAGGCGCCACGAAGGCGACCAGCCCCCCGGCGGGATCCGACTCGTCGACGCCGACGATCTGGATCCGTCGCGTCTGCCCGTCTTCGGTCAGCAGCGTCACGTGCGCGCCGAAACGAATCTCGTCGGGGTCCGCCGGCGGCGGCGCCAGGACGGCGCCGGCGATCCGCCGTTCCAGCTCCGCGCGCTGAGCTCCGGTTGCCGCGGCGAGCTGCTCGCGCAAAAGACGCATCCATCGCGGCGTGACGTAATTGGGAACGCCGTCCGGCAACGACGGGCGGTGTCGCACCACCAGCGGCTCGTCTGGCCGGTCGTCCCGCGTGAACGCCTTGCTCAACGGCTCCCCGTTTCCCGGCCAACGACGCGCATCATCCGCCAGCAGAGATTGTAGCAACGCGCGCTGACGTCGGGCGTGCGCTTACATCGGATTCTGCGCCGGCGAGCCTGTTTTCCGTGCGCGGGGCGCGATCATTCCGGTGACTGCGCAATCAGCGGCTGCTAACATTTTTTCAAAGGAGCCAGCGCGGTTTGGCTGCTCCCTCTCCGGCCAGCCGGCGCCGCGCTGCGAAGTTGCCGTTGTCGAACGAGCAAGAGAGCGCCAACGTTCGCGCAGGCCGACGCGCCAGGCTGCAGACCACCGGCTTCAGCCTCGGGCGGCACCTCGCCGTGTTCGCCACGCTCGCCGGGGCGGCATCGGCGTTCGCGATCTGGCTCGCGCGCGCGGCGCGCCCCGCGGATCTGTGGGTCGTCCCCGCTTACCTGGTGCTGGCGAACCTCGTCGAATACGCGGCGCACCGCCTGCTGATGCATCGGCCGCTGTGGCCGCGCGCGTTCTACCGCGGCCACACGCTGGGACATCACCGCGCGTTTCACCACGACTCGATGGAGATCGGCGCCTGGCTCGAGCTGGAGCTGGTGATGATGCCCTGGTTCAGCCTGGCCTTCTTCTTCGCGGCCGTCGCGCCAGCCGTCGCGATCGTCGCCAGAGTGTTCGGGCGCGGCGCCGCCGGGTTGTTCCTGCTGACCGCCGTGGGGACGTTCGTGCTCTACGAAGGGCTTCACGCCCTCTATCACTTCCCGCTGCCCGCGTTGCGGCGCCTGCGGGTGCTCGACAACCGCGCGTTCCGCTTCCTCTACGAGCACCATCGCCACCACCACCGGCTGCCGCGGATGCGATGGACGAACTTCAACATCTCGCTGCCGCTGGCCGATTGCTGCTTCGCGACCGTCGAAACGGAGGCCGCCTGGCAAGCGAGCCGCGAGGCGCGGCCCCGAACCGAGGCCGCGTCCGCCGATCCCCACGACGACAAGCACGCCGCCTGACCGGCCAGCGGCGTGCTCGAGGCCGCGGGCGGGAACTACTGGCGCCGGCGGCGCCGCGCGAGAGTGAGACCGGCGGCCGCCAACCCGATCAGCACGAAAGCTGAACGCCCCGGTCGAGCGGGCGCCATCGCGCATCCGCCGCCCGACGAGTCCGAGCTCGCCTTGCTGCCCGTGGTCCCGCCCGTCGCGTTGCCGGTCGGGCCTCCCGTGGCACCGCTGCCCGGGCTGGCCGGCGGGGCGGCGCCGCCGGATCCCTGGTGCCCGGACGTCACCTCACCGCCAGCGCCGAGGTCGGTGCCGCGCGTGGGCGCGCCCGCGCCCAGTGGCCCGATGCAGATCTTCGTCGTCGTGGCCCCCGCATCGACGGCGTCGGGGGGCGAGGTCGCGTCCACAGACCCGCGAGCCGGCGTGCTGGCGCCGGTGCCAGTGACGGGCTGGGGCGTTCCGATTGCCGTGCAGGTCCAGCCGCTCGGACATTCGGCGTCGGCCGCGCAGGTGGTCGCCTTCGGCGTGCACGAGCCGGGGAATGACGTCACCGTCATGCACTCGGGCGTGCCGGCGTCGATCGCCGCCGGCGGCGACGACCCGCCGCTGCTGGTGCCCCCGGCGGTGCCGCTGGCGCTACCGGTGGATCCCGAGACGCCGCCGCGCGACGCCGTGCCGCAGCCGCCGGAGACGCTCGGCTGGCAGACGAACCCGTCGCCGCAGTCCGTGTCGGCGCTGCAGGGGACCTGCCACTTGAACGCGCAGAGCTTGCGGCTGGTCGTCGTGCAGGTCTCGGGCGTGATGGTGGTGACCGTGCCCGCGTCGCACTTCGTGTTGGGGGCGCAACCCGAGGTCGCGACGCCGCCGCCCGTACAGGAGGTCGTCTGGTGGTCGTAGCAGACCATGCCCGCGCCGCAGTCGGCGTCGGTGGCGCAGTCTTTCGGCTCACAGGACCTGTAGGTCACCGGCTCTGCCGCTCCCGTGTCCGCCGGGCAGTCCGTCCCCTTGCAGGCCGGCGGCGTGGAGGTCCCCGAGACGACGCAGACGTAACTTTGCGGGCAATCGGTGTCTGTGCTGCACGTCTGGGCCTGGGCCCGCGCGCCTGCGAGGCCGAGCAGGGAGACGGTGGCCGCAATGAGCAATCGGGTCGTTCTCGTCATGGCACCCCTCGAGGATGGTTGCAGTGTGCGCGGAAACGCTGCGCGCAAACACAACTAGCACACCACATGCCAAGGGCTCCGCGAGGTCAAGCCCGCGGTGCACCGCGGGCAACGCCCCCCGAGACGCGAAAACGCGATCCCGGGACCTCAGTTTTCTGATGTGTTCCCGGCCGAGACCGCGATCGGCCCGCACCGCTCGCGCGCGTGATTAACCTGGGAGTACGGCCGGCCGTGGCACGACGGAGCGGACAGCGCACGATGCGGCGCAGGATTGCCCCCGTTGCGCACGTCCTCGCGCGCGCGGGGTGCGTGGCCGTCGGCACCGTCTACGTGCTGATCGGCGCCTGGGCGATGCTGGCGCTGCTGCGGCTCGCCGATCCGGCCGCCGACGAGCAGCGCATCCTGCACCGCATCCAGCAGGTTCCGTTCGGCGGCGCCTTCATCGCCGCGGTCGCGGCCGGCACCAGCGGCTACATCTTGTGGCTGATCTTCGAGGCGGTGTTCGACCCCTACCGCTTCGGCAAGACGTTCAAGGGCGTCGCCGAGCGGGTTGGAATCGCCTTCAGCACGGTCGCCTACGGAACGATCGTTGCCGCCGCCGCGCGCGTGCTGCTGGGAGACGGGCCCAGCAACGAACGCCGGCAGCAGCACCTGGTCGCCACGGTGCTGCACTGGCCTGGGGGCCCCTGGCTGGTCGGCGCGGCGGGCGTCGTCATCGCGGTGACCGGGCTCTATCAGCTGAAGTACGTGTACGACGGCGACCACGCGCGCCGGTTGGAGATGGACCGGCACGGCAAAGCGGCGCGCCTCACCGTGGACGCGCTGGGCTGGGCCGGCTACGGCGCCCGCTGCGCAATTCTCATCGTGATCGCGCTCTTCCTGATCCACGCCGCCTATTCCTTCAACCCGCGCGAGGTGGGCGACACGGATTCGGCGTTCGACGTGCTCGGGCTCGGCGGCGGCGTGGCGGGCAACCTGCTGTTCTCGGCGGTCGCGCTGGGAACGATCGCCTACGGCGTGGTCATGTACGTCAACGCGGTCTACTTCGATTTCGGCGAGCCGTGACCCAGCCGCGCCGGAAGGCGTAAGGCGATCTCTGATCGTGCGCGGCCGCGTTTGAGGAGCCGCACCCAGGTACCAGCCTGAAGGTACGCCGGTGGAAAAGCCGATCGGCGACAGCCAGGGGAGGTGAGTCATGGACGAACGCACGATGGAAGCGCGCCCGCATGGCCGGCTCAGCCGGTCCGAGAGCGGAGCGACAGGTGGCGTGTTTGCGCTGGGTTTGCTCTGGACCGTTGCCGGGGTGCTCTGTATCGGGGCCACCGCCCTCGCCAGCCTGGCGGCGGTCTTCTACGTGGGCGGGCTGCTGGTGCTGGCCGGGGTGCTCGGAATCTCGTTCGGCTTCCGCGGCGGCGGCGGCGGCGTGACGATCCTGGGCGTGCTGTCGCTGGTCGTCGGCGGCTTGCTGTTCATCCACCCGGGCCCGGGAATGGCCGGGCTGACGCTGCTGGTGATCGGGTACTTCCTGACCGCCGGCGCTTTCCGGATCGTCACCTCGATCGCCGACCGCTACGACGGCTGGGGGTGGGATCTCGCCTACGGGGCCAGCGCGATCGCCATCGGCATGATCGCCGCGCGTAGCTGGCCGATCTCGTCGTTCTGGCTGCTGGGCGTGCTGCTGGGCGCGGAGCTGATCTCCCGTGGCGTGACCATGATGGCCGGCGCCGTCAGCGCACGCCACGCGATTCGCGCCGTGCGACGCGGTGAAGCGCCCTGAGCGCGACCCGGGTCCTGGCGCTGGCTGCTGCGGCAGCCCTGGTCGCCATCGAGCTGCCGCTGTGGCGTCCGTTGCTGCTGGCCGCCGTCCTGGCGGGAACGCTGTCGCACCTGCATGAACGCCTGGCCGCGGGGGTGCGCGGCCGGCGCTGGCTGTCCGCCGCGATCGTCACGGCCGGGGTGACGGTCGTCTTGCTGGTCCCGGCGTTCTTCGTGGCGGCCCTGGTGGTTCGCCAGGTGCCGGTGGCCAGCGCGTTCATCAGCCGCACGCTGGCCGAGCATGGGATGCGGAACCTCATCGCGCGGCTTCCCGCCCCGCTGGTCCCCTGGGTGAACGAGGCGCTCGCGCGCGCGCAGCGCGACCTCGGACCCGACCTGGCCAACTGGCAGCACCTGCGCCAGGCCCTCGCGGCGGGGGCCGTCGCCGTCGGCTCGGCGTCCCACTTCGTGCTGATGACGGCGCTGACGCTGGTGGCGGTGTTCTTCCTTCTCCGTGACGGCGCCGCCCTCATCGACTGGGCGGAGGGAGCGTCGGGGCTACCGCCGGGCCGCGTCCGGCAGCTCCTGGCGACGCTGCACGACGTCTCGAACGCGGTGCTCGTCGCGCAGCTCTGCAGCGGGCTGGCGCAAGCCTTCGTGGCCACCATCGGCTACGCCATCGCCGGCATCCCGAGCCCGATCGTGTTCGGCGTCGTGTCGCTGGCCGCGAGCTTCATCCCCATCGGCGGCGTCTCGCTGATCGGCGTGCCGCTGGCCGTCCTCCTCGGCCTGCTCGGTCATCCGGGGCGGGCGATCTTCCTGGGCATCTGGATCGTCGCGGTGACCGGCCTCATCGACAACTTCATCCGCCCGTTGCTCGTGGGCGGCCGAACGAACCTCCACGGCGGCCTCGTGTTCTTCGCCCTCATCGGCGGCCTGCTCGCCTGCGGCCCCATCGGCGTCGTCGTGGGCCCGCTCGCCCTGGCCCTGTTCCTGAGCGTGGACAGCGTCCGACGAAATCAGAACCCGGGCGTCTGACCGCCGTCAGCCGAGGCTGATGGCGGGCACGCACTGGCCGGCGCTGCAGACGTCGCCCGCGTTACAGCAGCTGCAGCCGCACTGGACGACGTCCGGGCTGCAGACCACCGGGACGCACTGGCCGTTGTTGCAGATCTGACCGCAGCCGCACGCGGGCGAGCAGGTCTTGCCCGTGCAGACGCCGTTCTTGCACGTGGCGCCGCCCGCGCAGCCGCACGTTCCGCCGCAGCCGTTGCTGCCGCCACAGGTGCCGTCCGACGGACAGAACGGCTCGCAGCAGGCGTTCTGGTACGCCGTCTCGCCCGACGGGCAGGCGCAGGTCTTGCCACATCCGTCCGACATCCCGGCGCGGCTGCCGTCGCCGGGGCAGTTCGGCTTGCAGCAGGCGCCCATGTAGAGCCCCTCGCCCGACGGACAGGCGCAGGTGCCGCCGCAGCCGTCCGCTTTGCCCGCGTTGCTGCCGTCGCCGGGACAGTTCGGCTTGCAGCAGGCGCTCTGGTAGGCGACCTCGCCGGACGGGCAGCCGCAGGTCTTGCCGCAGCCGTCGGACATGCCGCCGCGGCTGCCGTCCGACGGGCAGCTCGGCTTGCAGCAGGCGCCCATGTACAGGCTTTCGCCCGACGGGCACGCGCAGGTCTTGCCGCAGCCGTCTGACATGCCGCCGCGGCTGCCGTCCGACGGGCAGTTCGGCTTGCAGCAGGCGCCCATGTACAGGCTTTCGCCCGACGGGCAGGGACACTTTCCGTTGCAGCCGTCGTCCATGCCGGCCCGGCTGCCGTCCGACGGACAGCGCGGCGTGCAGACGCAGGTTCCCTGCACGCAAGCCCCTTCGCTACCGCAGCTGGCGCTGCAGTGGCAGGTGTCCAGGCACGTTCCGTTGCTGCAGACGCTGCCGGCCGGACAGACGACGCCCGCGCAGAGGTTCTGGACGCATTTACCGCCGGCGCAGAGCTGGTTGGCCGCGCAGGTCACGCCGGCGCACGGGTTGGGGGCGGCGCACGACAGCGCGCACGCCATCCCCGGACCGCACGCGGCGTCGCACGCGTTCAGCGGAACGCACTTGCCGGTGGCGGGGCTGCAGGACTGGCCCGACGGACACGTGACGCCGTTGCAAGGCTGCGCGAAACAGCCCACCGTGCACGCGCCGTCGACGCACGTCTGACCGGCCGGGCACTTCACACCCGCGCAGCGATCCGTCACGGGGACGCAGCTGGCGTGGCAGCTGGTCCCCGCGCCACACGTCGTCGCGGGCGCGGTCAGACACGGGTCTGGCTGGCAGCTGCCCGCCAGGCAAACCTGGCCGGTGGGACAGTGCGCGGGACACACCGCCGGCTTCTGAGACGCGCCGGCAGCGCCGCCCGCGTGCCCCGCCGTTCCGGTGGCGAGCTGGCCGCCCGTGCCGCCGCTGCCGGTGCGGCCGACGCCACCCCCGGTGGCCGCCGGGATCAGCGGCCGGCCGGCCGCGCCCAGCGCGCCGCCGTCGACCCCGTCGGACGACATCTGCGAGGCCTGGAACCCACAGCCAACCCCGACCGACACCAGCAGGCACACCACCAACCAGGGACCGCGAGAGGGCACGATCGCCATATCGTCTTCATCGACGCGGCGACGAAACACTTGAGGGCCGTGCCGGCGGTTCACTGTGATGGCGTGTGCACGACGGGTGTGCCGTCTTCACACCGAGGACGTAGCTCGCGCGACACGATGCCCGGCTCCTCCACGCCAACGGCCTTCGGCGGCCCTCGGCACGGCGGGTGCAATGCGAGCGGTCATGAAAATCACGCTCTCTCTTCTGGCCGTGATCCCTGCACTCACGGCGAGCTCGGTCGCCTGGACCGCGCCCACCACCCTCGACGACGAGACGCCGTCCGTCGTCGTGCAGCCCGCCGCTCAGCCCGCGCCCGCGGCCGCCGATCCGAACATCGATCGCGCGTTCCTCGAACCGACGGCGCTCACCCAGCCAGCCGGCTCGCTCACCTACAACAACTACGAGCTGCTGCTGCACGGGCTCACCTACGGCATCACCGACCGCCTGCAAGCGTCGGTCACGATGCTGGCGCCGATCGTCACGGACATGCCGTTGCTCGCCTTGGCCGCCGCGAAGTGGCGGCTCGTGTCGGTATCGCGCTTTCACCTGGCCGTGCAGGGCTCGGCCGGGGTCGGTCACTCGTTCAACGAAGACAGCCAGGGGAATGGCGTCAGCAACGTCTATCTGCTCGGTGCCGGCGCGTTCGCGACCTACTGCTTGCGCGACGACTGCGCGTCGCTGCTGTCGCTCAACGCGTCCTATCAGTCGGTCCTGTCGGGCGGCAGCACCGGGAATGCCGTCATCTTCGGCGGCGCGCTCGTCCAGCGCCTGACGGCCCATGTGAAGTTGCTCGCCGAGGTCACCGCCGAGTCGACCAAGTTCCCTGGCAGCGACAGCTACAGCGTGGCCGACGGAGTGCTGGTCAGCTACGGCGTTCGCTTTCACACGAACCGCGTCGCGAGCGACGTCGGCTTCATCAAGCCGGTCTCGTTCTCCGGCGACAGCGGCGGCTTCCTGATGGGGCTGCCGTTCGTCAGCGTGTCGTACCGCTGGGATTGAGAAACCGCGGCGCCACCGCGTCAGACCGTCGGTCCGTTCAGGCCCAGCGACAGGAGCGCCGCGTCGACCTCGGGCCAGGTGACCACCAGTCGCGCGCCGGGCGTCCGCGGAAGCTGCGCGGCGCCGGCGCCCCCCAGCCAGACCTGTATCGCGGGGGCGAGCTGCGCGACGATCTGACGGACGGCGTCCGCGGTCGTCTCGAGGTTCGAGCTCGGCGTCACCGCGAGCCCCACCGCGGCAGCCTGGTGCGCGCGCGCGGCCAGCACCAGCTGCTCGGCCGGCGTGGAGACACCCAGCACGCGCGTGGACGCACCCGCCGCGGCCGCGTAGAGGGCGATCATCTCCAGCCCCAGCGCGTGGGGCTCACCCGGCAGCGTCGTCAGCAGCAAGACGGGGCCGCGCGTTTCCTCGAACAGCGAGCGCAACAGGCGCAGCTGCGTGGACAGACAGTCGCTGAGCAGGTGCTCCTGGTGGATCTCGATCTGCCCGGTGGCCCAGAGCTCGCCAACCTGGATCGCCAGCGGGTGGGCCACGTCGACGACGAAGCGGCGGGGACCCAGCAGCATCGCCAGGCGGCGAAGAGCGGAGCGGACGCCGTCGACGTCCTCGCGGCGCAGCGCCACCAGGATCTGTTCGCGCTCGCGCGCCGCCGGATCGTCCGAGACCGGCGCGGGCTCGGGAAGTCCGGCCAGCAGCAGCGCCTCCAGCGCCTGAACGTCCTTCGCCACGACCTCGCCGGGCCGGTGACCGCGCGACAGGGCCTGGGTGATGAGACGCAGCTTCCGCACGTCCTCGATCCGGTAGAGGCGCGCGCCGCCGGACGATCGCTCGGGCTTGGGGAAGCCGTAGCGGCGCTCCCAGATCCGCAGCGTGTGCTCGTCCACCCCGGTCATGCGGGCCACGGCCCCGATGCCCAGCCCGCCGAGCGGCAGCGGCTCGACCGCCGCTTCTGCGGCCGGGTCGTCCTGCGATTCCGAAGGCTTGCGTGGCATGTGGACCCATTGTGTTGATGTTTTGTCTAGGTTGCAAGGGCGTCTGTCCCTATTTTGTCTTGACAGTGTTCTAGACAGAAATTAGACATAACAGCCTACTCGCAAGGAGACAGACCATGAACCATCGGACCAGCACCCTCGTCGCCGCCTTCGTCCTCTTCTCGGGCTGCGGGAGCAGCAGCTCCACGCCGGCGAACAACAACGGCGCCAGCAAGGACATCGTCGACACGGCCGTCGCCGCCGGCAGCTTCAAGACGCTGACGACCGCCGTGACCACGGCCGGCCTGGTGGACACCTTGAAAGGCCCGGGACCGTTCACGGTGTTCGCGCCCACCGACGCGGCCTTCGAGAAGCTCCCCGCCGGAACGGTGGACACGCTGCTCATGCCGGCGAACCACGATCAGCTGACGGCCATCCTGACCTACCACGTGGTGGCCGGCGAGCTGAAGGCGGCGGACCTCGCGAAGGTCAGCTCGGTGAAGACGGTCGAGGGGCAGAACCTGACGGTCGCCATCACCGCGGGGTCCGCCAAGGTGAACGACGCCAACGTCACCACCGCGGACATCGCCTGCTCGAACGGCGTCATCCACGTGATCGACAGCGTTCTGCTGCCGCCCACCCAGTGAAGGGAGCGCCGACTTTGGACACGCTGGATGTCACGATGACGCGCGCGCCGATCGAGCTTGCGGCGATGGCGAGTCTGCCCACCGCGCACGGCGAATTCGACATCCGCGTGTTCGTCGCCGCGGCCGACGGAAAGGAGCACGTCGCGCTGGTGCGGGGCGACGTGTTCGGCAAGACCGACGTCCTGACTCGCCTCCACTCCGAGTGCATGACCGGCGACGTGTTCGCCTCGTTGCGCTGTGACTGCCGCCAGCAGCTCGAGCTCGCGCTCGCCGCGCTGGCGGCGGCGCCGTGCGGCGTGCTGCTGTACATGCGTCAGGAGGGGCGCGGGATCGGGCTGGCCAACAAGATCCGCGCGTACCGGTTGCAAGAGGGCGGGCTCGACACCGTCGACGCGAACCTGGCGCTGGGCTTTCGCGACGACCAGCGCGACTACTCGGCGGCCGCGGCGATGCTGCGTGACCTGGGCGTCCGATCCGTCCGCCTGCTCACCAACAACCCGGACAAGGTGCGACAGCTCGCGCTGCACGGCGTGAACGTGTCGGCGCGGTTGCCGCACGTCGTGGCGCCCGGAACCCACAACCGTGGCTATCTGGAAACCAAGGTAGCCCGCTCGGGCCACCTGATGCAGCTGGGAGGACGCGATGGCGAATGAACGACCGACGAACTTCGCGGTGGAGGTGTTCCACGACGGCGCGTGCCCGCTGTGCGCGCGCGAGATGCGCTGGCTGCAGCGGCTGGACCGATACGGCCGCATCCGGTTCACCGACATCGCCGACCCGGCGTTCGATGCGGCGTCGGTGGGGACGACCTTCGAGGCGCTGATGGCGCGCATCCACGGACGGCTCCCCGACGGGCGAATCATCGAGGGCGTCGAGGTGTTCCGGCAGCTCTACGCGGCCGCCGGCTTCCCGCGCCTGGCTGCCTTCACGCGCCTGCCGATCCTCGCGCAGCTGCTGGGCGCCGGTTACTGGCTGTTCGCCAAGAACCGGCTGCGGCTGACGGGTCGATGCCTCGACGGCCAGTGCAGCGTGCACGGGGCGGCGGCGGTGGGCTCGCGACGGACGGCCGTCGTCCACGAGCGGTGACGGGCGGTGACGGACGGCCCGGCGGTGTTACGATGCCGTCTCCATGATCGATCCGGCGCGGTATCAGTCTTTCTACGACGCACTCCGGCCCGCCCTGAAGAGGGTCCGACTGCCACTGCACCGGCTGCCGCCGGGGACAATCGTGCTGCGCAGCGTGGCCGCGTCGTACAAGGGGACGGCTCCCACGCCCGACTCGGCCCGGACGATCTTCGGCGGCTCGACCGCCGACTTCCGCTGGAGCGGGGCCCGGCCGATGGGCCGCCCCGGGCGCGGCGCCCTCTACGTCAGCCGGCACCTGGACGCGCTGTCGAACGAGCTCTTTCATTACGCGAGCAAGAACCCGGCGCTGCCCGTCAATCCCGTCGTCGGCCGCGTGCTGGCGCAGGACGCGCTGGCGGCCACGCGCAGCTTCCGTTTCAAGACCACGACGGGAATCCTGGTCGTCGACCTGTCGTCGGCGTCGCCGGAGGGCACCGCCTTTCTGCGCCAGCTGGACCAGGACCGCGCCGTCAAGAGCGCGCTGGGGGCGGCGCACCATCCGTCGATGTTGACCGCCTGCAACGCCGCGAACGACTACTCGA
Source organism: uncultured Myxococcales bacterium (assembly GCA_964546845.1). Classification (GTDB taxonomy): domain Bacteria; phylum Myxococcota_A; class Polyangia; order Fen-1088; family Fen-1088; genus JADGRB01. Next base: position 17,659 of record CAZJMY010000676.1, read on the forward strand.
TCAGCCGCGCGCTGACCCATGCGCTGTGTGACACGGTGCCGCTGATCGAGGGTCTGAAGGTCGTCACCGCCCGCGACGAGTGGGCGAAGATCGGCGAGACCGGCGAGAACCTGGCGCTGTTCGGGGCCGACGGCGCCCCGCTCCCCTCGCTGGCGCCCCTGACCGAGACCGTCTTCGGCGTGGATGCGCGGGGACGCCTCACTCAGACGGTGAACCACTTCTGACCGCGCCGGCGCCCTTCAGCGCTCGGCGGCGAGCTGGGCCTGGAAGCGCTGCTCGGCCTCGGCGACGAAGCGGCGGTATCCGTCGGGGTCGATGAACGGGTTGCGCCCGCCGTCGCCCATGCGGCCGCGCTTCGCGTCCAGGTCGAAGAAGCTGCCGTGCACGCCCAGAAAGACGTCGCACGGAAGCGCCCGCCACGTGGCGAAGCTGCGCGCGAAGTCGTCGGCGATGTTCGGGTAGCGCGCGTTGCCCACCAGGCGCACGCCCGGGTTGACGTTGGCGCTCGGGAAAAACACGACATCCAGCGGACGCCCGTCGGCGACGACGCGCGTGGTCCAGGTGGTGGCTCCCATGGTGTGGCCGGGCGTGAGGTGGGCGACGAACGTGGTGCCGCCCAGCGTGATCGCCTCGCCGTCGGCGACCGTTCGGTCGACGGGGCACGGCGTCCACGAGTAGATGCCGTCGTAGACCGCTTCGCCCTTGCCGCCCGCGGCGACCACGCGGCCATCCTCCGCCGAGGCGACCACGGCGGCCCCGGTGAGGCGCCGGACCAGCGCGTGCCCCTGCACGTGGTCGATGTGGGCGTGCGAGGTGAGCAGGAACTTGACGTCGGCAAAGCGGAACCCGAGCGACTCGACGTTCGCGCGCAGGCGCGGCACGCTGGTCTCGAAGCCGCTGTCGATCAAGAAGTGACCGTCCGGGGTGGTCACCAGAAACTGAGCGATGCCGCTGCTGCCGACGTAGTAGATGTTCCCGATGACCCGGAACGGCGGGTAGGCCCGATTCCAGGCGCGCATCTCGCGCGGCACGCCCGGCTGACTCGCGCATCCAGCGCCGAGCGCCAGCCACAGAACCGCCAGGGAGGTTACCGCCTGCGCGCGCCTGCTCATGCTGCGATTATCCACTTTTGCGCGCGCCGGACGTATGGTGATCGCGACGGCACTGGACGTCGTCGGGCGAGGGAGATCCGGAGGATGATCCACACGTTTCGACTGCAGGCTGTCTGGCTGGTGGTTTTCGCGTGCGCCGCCTGCGGCAGCTCGGGCAAGAACCAGCCCGGCCAAGGGGGCTCCGGCGGCTCGGGCGCCGTCGCGCGCGTGCTGACCTACCACAACGACAATGCCCGGACCGGGCTCAACCCCCACGAGACGGTCCTCGCGCCGTCCGCGGTCTCGGCCGGGACCTTCGGCAAAAAGTTCGCGCAGCCCGTCGACGGCTACATCTACGCGCAGCCGCTCTGCGTGCCGGCGTTGACGATCGGCGGGCAACCCCACGACGTGGTCTTCGTCGTCACCGAGAGCAACAGCGTCTACGCCTTCGACGCCAACACCGCCGGCCCCGTCCTGTGGCACACCAACCTGGGCGCGTCCCTGTCGTGCGCCGACCTCGACGACTGCGAGGATCTGGTGCCGGGCGCGGGCATCACCGGGACGCCGGTCATCGATCCGAACACGGAGACGATGTATCTCGTCAGCCTGGTCAAGAGCGGGCCGGCGTCTCACCACCTCCTGCACGCGATCGATCTGATCAGCGGCGCCGAGAAGCTGGGCGGCCCCGTCGAGATCTCGCCGACCGCGCCGGGCACCGGCGCGAACAGCCAGAACGGCACGGTGACGTTCAACCCGGCGACCCACTACCAGCGGTGCGCGCTGCTGCTGGCGGGCGGCGTCGTCTACATCGGCATCGGCGGAAACGCCGAGTCCGACACGGACAACCACGGGTGGATCGTCGGTCACAAGGCCAGCGATCTCTCCGCGACCATGACCTTCTGCGCGTCGCCCGACGCCAACTGGGTCTCGCTGTGGCAAAGCGGCGGCGGCCTCGCTGCGGACGCGGCGGGCGCCGTCTACGCCGAGACGGCCAACGGCACGTTCGACGTGCAGACGGGTGGAAAGAACTACGGGGACAGCGCGCTGAAGCTCGACGCGAGCGGCAAGGTCGTCGACTACTTCACGCCCTACAACCAGGCCGCTCTCAACGACAACGACCTGGATTTCGGCTCGGCGAACCCGCTGGTCCTGCCCGATCAATCGGGGTCCACCCCTCACGAGCTGCTCGCGACGGGCAAGCCAGGCATCCTCTACCTCATCAATCGCGACGACATGGGCCACTTCCAGAGCGGCAGCGACAGCCAGATCGTCCAGTCCGTCCCGGCCTTCCCCAACCAGGACATCACGGGCGGGATCTTCTCGTCGCCCGCGTACTGGAACGGGCGCGTCTACGTCAGCGGCATCGGCGGAAGCGTCCAGGCTTTCTCGCTAACGGCCGGGAAGCTGTCCACCGCCCCGACGTCGCAGACGTCCGCGCACTTCGGCTTCCCCGGCGCGACGATCAGCGTCTCGTCGAACGGGTCCGCGGCCGGCATCGTGTGGGTGCTCGACGGAGCCGCCGGCGTGCTGCTCGCGTTCGACGCCACGAACCTGGCCACCGAGCTCTACGATTCGGAACAGGCGGCGGGCGGTCGTGACAAGCTCGGACCACCGGTCAAGTTCGCGGTCCCGACCGTCGCCAACAGCCACGTCTACGTGGGCACCCAGACCGAGCTCGACGTGTACGGCCTCTTGCCCTGAGCGGCCGCCGCCGTTCCCGTCAGCGGGCGCGCGACTTGCGGCGGCGCTCCGCCGAGGCGGGGGCGGGCAAGGGACCGAGCAGCTGCCGCAGCTCGAGCAACGCACCCGACGTGCGGGCCTCGATCATCTGATAGGCCGCCAGCGTCTCGGAGATCAGCGTCAGGCGGCGGCCGTTGCGCGGGTCCGGCGGCAGCGCGCGCAACGCCTCCACCAGCTCCGGCGCGAGCCCGCTGCCTTGGGCCAGGAGGTCCAGGCTCTGCTCGGTGCGCCGGTGGGCCCGGCGGCCCAGCGCGGCGAGCTTGTGGCGGCGCTCGACCCGGCGCAGGGCGCGGACGGCGGTCAGGTACCGGACGGGCGACGGCGCGTCGGCGAAGGCTCGCAGCGCGCACACCGCCTCGCCCGCGTGGGACGGCGGGGCGGCGCCCAGAACGCGCGACGCCAGCCGCAACAACGGCCCGGCGAGCCGGTCGGCCGTCACCGTGAGGCCACCGAGACGATCGGGACCAGCAGGACCTCGATGCGCCGGTTCTTGCGGCGCGCGGCGTCGTCGGTGTTCGGCACGCGCGGGTGGCCCTCGCCGAAACCGGCGGCCACGATGCGGCGGCTGTCGACGCCCGCGCCGATCAAGATGCGCGTGACCGCGACGGCGCGCGCGGTGGACAGGTCCCAGTTCGACGCAAAGGCGGCGTTGCCGCGCAGCGCGCGATCGTCGGTGTGCCCGCCCACCAGGACCATCTGCCCAGGCTCCGCTTCCAGCAGCGCCTGCAGCTTGGGCCCGATGCGCTCGAGGAAGACGCGTCCGTCGGGGCGAAGCGCGTCCGAGCCCGAATCGAAGAGCACCTCGCCCTGCAGGATGACCTTCCCCTCGTCGATCTCGATCGTGCCGCTGGGGGCCAGCGCCCGCAGGCGGCGCTCGATCCGCTCTTTGTCGGCGCGCAGCGCCTGAAGCTCGCGATCGCCTTCACGCACGTGCCGTTGCAGCGCCTGGTGCGCGGCCAGGGCGACGATCGTCAGCAGCACGAACGCCGCCAGCGCCAGCACCACCGCGTCGACGAACGGCGGCCACACGTTCACGGGGAACAGATCGACGGCCGCGCGGCGGCGTCTCACGATCCGGTCTCGCGCGGCGCGGTCTCCGTCGTGGCGGCGACGGATCCGCTGGCGGCCAGGAGCCGCTCCACGTCCTCGCTGAGGCGCACCAGCTCGTCGAGCACGGCGTTGGACTGATCGGAGCTCTCCGCGCGCGACGCCAGCAACGCGACCTCCGTCGCCAGCGCGCCAAGCTGCGGGGCCAGCTCGCCCAGCGCGGGCGACAGCGCTCCCACGGCGCCGGTGAGCTCCGTCGCGGCGGTCGCCAGCGCGCGCGACGCCGATTCGAGCTGCGCGCTCAGGCTGCCGCGGAGCTCGCCCACCGACGCGACCGCCGCCCCCGTCGCGGTCGTGACCGTCGCGAGCGTCCGCTCGGTCGTCGAGGCCAGCGTCGCCACCGCGGTCGCCATCTCCTCGCGGATGGCGGTCGCCGCCGTCGCGAACGCCTCGCGCGCGGCCTCCGCGGCCCTCTCGACCAGCTCTCGAGACGCGGTGGCCGTGTTTTCGGCGGCCTCGCGGGATGCCGTGGCAGCCGCCGTCGTGACGTCTCGTGACGCGGTCGCGGCATCGGTCACCGCCTCCCGCGCCGCCTCCATCGCGGCGGCGAGCGCGTCGCGCGCGGCCGTCGTCGCGCCGGCGATCGCCTCTCGCGCGGACGTGGCGGCGTCGGCGGTCACCTGCCGGGAAGCCACCGCCGCCCCGGTCAGCGCGTCGCGCGAAGCGATCGCGGCCGCGCGGAGCTCTTGCGTCACGGTGTCATTGGTCTGCCGGAACGCTTCGGTCATCGCCGTCGCGGCGCGTTCCAGCGCCGCTGTCTGGGCGGCGGTCGCGGCTTGCGTCTCGGCGTGCGTCTGCGAAACCAGCCGCTGAACCTCGACGCGCACCACCGCGGCAACCTTCTCGGCGCTCTTCGCGGCGCTTGTCGCCAGCGACTCCGCGACGAACGCGCGAAGGTCCAGCAGGGCGCGCACGGTGCGTTCAGGCGCGCTCTCCTCAGCCGGCCAGAGCTGGGGGACCAGCACGTGCCGCGTCCGCTCTTGAAGCAGCGCCAGCAGCCGCTCGTGGTGCAGCGTCACGTCTCCCTGCACCAGCGTCAGCGCCAGCGTCACCAGGATGGCGACGACGCTGGTCCCGAAGGTGACGTGCAACCCCGCCAGCGGGCCCGCGAGCAGCGCAAGCGCGCTGGTGGCGGCGCCGGTCGCCGGCGGCAAGTCGCCCTTCAGCAGGGGCGTGGCGCGCGCCAGCGTCTCCATCAGCCCGCCGAACGTCCCCACCAGCCCGATGAGCACGGTGGTGGCGACGAGGTAGCGGCCGGTATACCCGCGTTCGGCTTCAGCGGCGGCCGTCGCGTCGGCAAGCAGGTCGAGGTCGGGCGACACGCCGCGCTGCCGAAGCGCCGCCAGCTGCGTCCGGCGGGCGTCGTAGAGCGCGCCCGCCGGCGGCTCGGCGCCGAGCGCGGAAATCTCGCGGGCGACGTAGCGCCGCGCGCGCGTCAGGCTGACGAAGCCGATCACCGTCACGCCCATCAGCACGACCACCGCGACGGCCCCCACCACCAGCCGTTCGGCGAGGTAGGTGACCAGGGCCTCGCCGGCGACGACCAGCGACGCGACGGCAATCAGGCCGCCGATGAGCCAGCGGGCGCGCGTCATCGCCACGCCTCGGCCAGCTCGTGCAACGCGGCGCCGAGATCGAGGAACGGACGCCCAGCCGGCAGCAGGTCCGGCGCGGACGACCGCAGCCGCAGGCGCAGCAGCGGCGCGAGTCGCCGCTCGAAGAGGCGCACCAGGGCCACGGCCGCGTCGACGACCAGCAGCCCTTCCAGCGCGACCGCCCGTCGCCCCGCGGCGCCGAGGGGCTGCGCGCTGGCCACCAGGCGGCGTCGCAACACGGCAATCTCGTCGGCCAGCTCGGCGTCGATGACCGAGAGCGAATCCGCCTGGTCCCACTCCTCGCGCGAGCGTTTCACGCAGGCGGCCAGCGCGGGCTCGGTGCGGGAGGCGAGCTCCGCCAGGACGGCGGCGATCGCCGCCCGCAGGTCCCGGGTGTCGACGTCACCCAGCTCGGCCGGAGCCGCGCCGCCGGCGCGCGCCAGCTCCGCTGCGTACCACGTCACGCCTCCGGAGGCGCTTTCCGGCGGTAGCCGCTGGGGTGTCATCACGAGCGGCAGGTCTCGCACAGCCTGGACCAGATTTCGTACCGCGTGCCGTCGAATAAGCGCCGCACGATACGAGCCGTGAACCTGGGTGTCAACCGCGGGCTGCTGGGCGCGCTCACCGGGAGGTCGTGAGCAGCCAACCGTGCCGCGAGAAAGCACGCGCGCCCCTGAGCCGGTTCGCCGGGTCGCGGTCATTCCCTTTCGTCGAGGAATCGACCCTCCATGGATCCGTCCCGCGCGACCTATGTCCTTCTGGCGTTGATCGCCTCCGGCGCCTGCGCGAGTGCGGGAGGACGGGGTTCGGCCGCCGGCGGATCCGGCCCCGGCGGCGTTGCAACAGCCGGCGCAACAGGGTCTGGCGGAACGGCGTCCGGTGGAACGGGCGGCCGGACGGAACACGGTGGCGCGTCGGGTGGCGGCGGTCAGGCGGGTCACGCCGGCAGCGACGGCGCGACCACCGGCGCTGCCGGTCGCGCGGACTCCGGCGCCGCCGGCGGTCAGGCGGGCGCCGGCGCGGCAGGCTCGGGCGGCGCCCCCGGAACGCCCTGGGTGGGGACCTGGGCGGCCGCTCAGGTGAAAGTCACCTCCGATGCGCTGCCGCCGTCGCCTGGCCTTGCGGGCAACACCCTGAGGCAGGTCGTCCACGTGTCGCTCGGCGGCAAGCAAGTGCGAATCCGTCTGGACAACAGCTTCGGCGACGGTCCGGTTTCCATCAGCGCCGCCCACGTCGCGATCTCGAAGGGGGCGGACTCGATCGACACCGCGACCGACCGCCCGCTCACCTTCGCCGGGTCGCCCGTCGCGACCGTGCAGGCGGGCGCGGTCGCGTACTCCGACCCGACCGACTTCGCGCTGCCGGCCGTGACGTCCCTGGCCGTCACGATCGTGTTCGACAAGGTGCCGCGGACGCTGACCGGCCACGTCAATTCGAAGTCGACGTCATTCCTGCACAGCGGAAACATGGTTTCGGCCGCCAGCTTGCCTTCTGCCGCAGGCACGCTGCACTGGTACTACTTGTCCGGAGTCGACGTCATCGCCGACGGCGCGACAGGCTCCGTCGTCTGCATCGGCGATTCGACGACCGAGGGCGACGGATTTGGAGACCCCGATGACGTCGACCAGCGCTGGCCGGACGACTTCGCCAGACGATTGCACGCCGATTCGCGAACCCGCGGGGTGGGCGTGCTCAACGAGGGCATCGGCTCGAACACGGTCCTGCCGGGGAGCTGGTCGGGGTCGGTGGGGCTCCCGCTGGTTCAGCGGTTCTCGACCGACGTGCTGTCCCAGGTCGGCGTGCGCTGGGTCGTCATCCTCGAAGGTGTCAATGACATCGGCAACTGTCCGGCCGGCAAGGCCCACGACCTCGCTCTCGACATCATCTCCAACCTGCAGAGCCTGATCGCGATGGGTCACGCCAGGGGCATTCGCGTCTACGGGGCCACGATCATGCCCTTCGGCGCAGCCTCTGGATACGGGCAAACCAACGGGCAGCTCGTCCAAGATCACATCGACGCCTGGAAAACGGTGAACGACTGGATCCGGACCAGCGGCGCGTACGACGGGGTGATCGATTTCGCCGCGGCGATCGCCGACCCACAGCGGCCCGATCATGTGCTGAGCAAGTACGTCACCTTCGACGGCCTGCACCCGAGCACGGCCGGCTACCAGCAGATGGCCGACTCGATCGACCTGACCCTCTTCGCGAATTGACGCGGGTTGCCGCCCGCGATCGCGGCCTGAGCCGTTTCGTCGCGACGAGGTCATTGAACCGGTGCGGCCCCACGAGCCTCCGCCGCTGGCCCCTGAAAGGAGCACTGGATGCACGCCCGTGACGAGAGACGCCGATGTTCGTTCAGCGCCCGCGCGGCGGCGGGTGTGCTGCTGTTCGGGCTGCTCGGCTGCCGGGGGGTCATCGAGAACGGGGCCGGGGACACCGGAGGTTCCCCGGGAACGCGCCAGAGCTCGACCGGCGGTGACGGCCCGGTCGCTCACGGCACGGGCGGCCTCGGCGGAGCCGGTCAGGCCGGGGGCGATCCGTACGTGATCGTTCCCATGCCGGCGGCCGCTCTGGTCCCCACGCCCCGCGTGGCGCGGCTGAGCCGCCAGCAGTGGTCGAACGCCGTCCGCGATCTGCTGAAGCTGAGCGACATCTCTGACGTCGACAAGAACGTCTCGGGCGACGCGCTGATCGGGTTCGACGACGAAGCGGACGCGCTTTACGTGACGGAGCAGCTGCGCGCGGAGCTGTTCGACGCGTCCGAGCAGCTCGCGAACCAGGTGACAGGCGATTCCGCCGCGCTGGCGCGCCTGGTTCCGCCCGGCGCCCCGTCCGACACGGCTGGCCGGGGCAAGGCGTTCATCACGTCGTTCGGCCAGCGGGCCTTCCGGCGGCAGTTGACCAGCGCAGAGGTCACCACCCATCTCAACCTCTTCAATCAAGGCGCGACCCTTTACCCGGGCGTCGACCCGTTCAAGGCGGGCGCAAGCCTGGTGATCCAGGCGATGTTGCAGTCGCCGTACTTCCTCTACCGGACGGAGCTGGGGACCGCCGCGCCGGGCACCACCAAGATCCCGCTCGACGACTGGGAGGTCGGCGCCAAGCTGGCGCTGTCGATCACCAACACGATCCCCGACGACACGCTGCTGGCGGCCGCTGCCGCCGGGCAGCTGCACGACCCCACCAGCATCGCGACTCAGGCCAGGCGCCTGCTGGACGGGCCGACCGGCACGAACGGCCTCAGCAACTTCAACCTGCAGGTCTACCGGCTGGGCACGTACGACGGGATCGTCCGTGACGCGACGGCGTTCCCGGACTTCAAGCCCGGCGCGCCGGCCGCCATGAAGCAGGAGGTGCTGCAGTTCCTCAACTGGATGTTCCGGCAGAACCACGGCATCGCGGACTTCTACACGACACCGGTGGGTTTCGTGGATTCTCTGCTGGCCCCGCTTTACGGGGTGAGCGGCAACTTCTCCAGCGACCCGGTCATGCTGACGAAGGTCGACCTCGATCCGGCCAAGCGGTCCGGCCTCCTGACGCAGGCCGGGTTCCTGTCGTCGTACATCTCGTCGGGAAACGAGCCGGACATCATTCACCGGGGCGTGTTCATCGCGGAGCGGCTGCTGTGCAAGACCCTGCCGCCGCCCGACCCCAAAGCCGTCGGGGCGACGATCCCCAACACGCCGGGCCTCACGAACCGGCAGCGCGTCGACATGACGACGGGGAAAGGGACGTGCGGCGAGGCGTGCCACGCGACGCTGTTCAACCCGCTGGGAAACGCGTTCGAGAACTACGACGCCGTCGGCGAGTACCGGACGATGGACCAGGGACAGACCGTCGACGCGGCAGACAGCTACACGCTGGACGGAATGCATCGAGCCTTCGACGACGGCGTCGAGCTGTCGCACCTGCTCGCCGGCGCCAAGGAGACGCACGCTTGCTACGTCCAGAACATGATGACGTACCTGAGCGGGCGAGCCCTGACCGGGGACGAGCAGACCACGGTCGACTACTTCGCCCGGCTGTCGCGCGCCGGGATGATCTCGCTGCACGACCTGGAGCTCGCGATCGTGACCAGCGACGCGTTCCTCAATCGCCTGCCTTGAGCCGAGAAACAGCCATGAAAAAGCCAGAATCGCTCGAGATGTCGCGAAGGACGGTGCTGCGGGGCGCGGGCGGGCTCATGCTGGGCCTGCCGCTGCTCGAAAGTTTCATGCCGCGCAAGGCGGCGGCCCAGACAGCCGTGCGGTCGCCCTTCGTCATCATCGTGGTGACCGACAACGGCGTGGTGCAAGCGGGCGTCAGCCTCAGCGTGAGCTCCGAGCCCGAGATGTTCTGGCCGACGGCGACCGGCCCGCTGACCACCGCCGGCATGACCGCCGACAAGGCGACCCGGTCGACCGGCGAGCTGGCGGCCTACGCCGACAAGCTGCTGATCGTGAAGGGCATCAACCTTCCGTACAGCTCGACGGGGTGCTCGCACTCCGCCGCCGACGCGCAGATCCTGACGGCCGCCAAGATCACCGCGGGCAGCACGAACTGCAAGGCCATGGGGATCTCCGTCGACACGGCGATCGCCGCTGCGAAGAACCCGGCCGGCCGCGACCCCCTGGTGCTGCACGCCGGGATGTACTCGCCGGGCGGGACGGGGTTCGACATCCCGGGGTACGTCTCGTACGTGACGCCGCAGCAGCCGCGCGTCTACATCGATTCGCCGTACAAAGCCTATCAAACCATCATCGGCGCGATCGGGAATGGGTCGACGGCGACCTCCGCGCAGGAGCAGGCTCAGATCCAGAGGGCCGCGCGCAGCAAGAGCATCAACGACATCCTGCGGCCGCAGATCCAGGCCCTGCTGGCGCGAACGGACCTCAGCACCAGCGACCGGGCGCGGCTGGACCAGCACCTGACCGCCATTCGCGACATCGAGGTCAAGATGTCGGCGACGACGATCACCATTCCGGACGCCGACGTCGCATCGATGAAGAAGCTGGACGCGGCGCCCTACGACCAGTCGACGCACGACACGGCCATCAAGCTGATGATGGAGCTGATGGCGTTTTCGGCCGCCGCCGACTACAGCCGGGTCGCCGTGCTGAAGATCGGCGACCGCGAAGACGATCACGTCTACACGTACAACGGGCAGTCGGCCAACTTCCATTCGGTGTCGCACCGGCAGGTTCCCAATGCGATCGCGTTTCACAACTCCATCGATCGCACGATGCTGAACTACTACAAGTACCTGCTGGACGCCCTTTCCGGATACGACACGCCGACCGGCGCTCTGCTGGACCAGGGGGTCGCGATCTACTGCAATCAGATCGCCACCGGCGCGCACTCGTTCAGCAACATTCCGTGGATTCAGGCCGGCACCGCCAACGGCTACTTCAAGAAGGGGCGGCACGTCGTCGTCGGCAGCGGCCAGCAGCCGGGCGGCAGCCAGGACGGCAAAGGCGGCGACCCGTCGGTGGGCGGCGTGAACAAGATGCTGAACACGCTGCTGACGGCGGCCGGCGTCACCAAGACCGGCGGTGCGCCGTACGACAGCTTCGGCGACGCCAGCCTGCCCAAGGGCATCCTGACTGAGCTCGTGGCCTGAATCGCCGCGGGGCCCCTGTCGGGCGCCCGCGGTTGCTCCGGAGGTTTTGCTACCGTAGCTTTCGGCGGTGGGCGCTGGCGACATGGCCGGCCGAACGCGGCGACCCCCGTGGCTCCGCTACGGGTCGGCGATAGGTCTGACCGCGCTGGTCGTGGCCGGCCGGCTCGCCCTGGATCCGGTGTGGGGCCGGCAACACAACCGCCACCTGGTGTTTCTTCCGACGGTGATGCTGGCGGCGTGGGTCGGCGGTTTCGGTCCCGGCTTCGCCAGCGCCGCGTTGAGCACGCTGGCGATCGCGTACTTCTGGTCGGACCGCGCCGGACCCGCGCATTTCAACGCCGACCTGGCGCTGTTCCTGTTCGTCGCCGTCTGGATCTGCGCGATGATCCATTCGCTGCAGGTGGCGCGCGCGCGGGCGGACGCCGCCAAGAAGTCCCGCGAATCGTTGATGGAGCTGGTCATCCACGACCTGCGCAATCCGTTGACCGCGATCCGCGTCGCCGCCGAATCATTGGAGATGGACGCGCAGGTCGATTCGTTGCGCAGGCGAACGTCGGTCATCACGCGCGCCGTGGGGCGCATGGAGAAGCTGGTCCGGGATCTGTTCGAGGCGACGCAGGCCGAGCGCGGCGATCTGAGCCTGTCGCTGCAGCGGGAAGACGCGCAGTCGATCGTGCAAGAAGTCGTGGAAGCCAACGCGCCGATCGCCCGCGAACGCGGCGTCGTGCTGGAGCCGGAGTTCTCCGGCGAGCCGGCGGAGCTGACGTGCGATCGCGGTCAGGTGCTGCGCGTGCTCGCCAATCTGATTGGCAACGCGATTCGTTTCACGCCCGAGGGCGGGCGAATCACAATCCGCGTCCAGGCCGAAGACCGCCTGGCGCGATTCAGCGTGGCCGACACCGGTATGGGGATAGCCCGCGAAAACCTTCCCTTCGTGTTTGAACAGCATTGGAAAGGCGGGGGCTCCGGCGCGGGGCTGGGGCTTTTCATCGCGCGGACGATCGTGCAGGCGCACGGCGGCGAAATCGGCGTGCAAAGCACCCCGCGCCAGGGCACAGTGTTCTGGTTCACCATCCCCCGTTTCGTTCGCGGCGATGGACGCGGCGCCAAAACCGACGATAGAGAGGTCCGGGACATGGATTGATCGTCCCGGCCGTCAAGGATCCACAAGGGAGCTCACATGCGGAAGTTTCAACTCGTCCTTGGGGCGGCGGTGGCGGGAGCTGGCCTGTTCGTGCCGTCGTTGACGCAGGCCCACTTTCAGCTGGTGGCGCCCGAGAGCTGGTGGACCCAGCTGAGCGACGGCTCGCCGCAAAAAAATGCGCCCTGCGGCAACGAGATGACGACGGGCACGTCCGCCACGAAGACGGTGACGACCGTTCAGCCGGGCCAGCCCGTTCCCGTGCAGGTCACCGCCACGATCGCGCACCCGGGCTGGTATCGCGTCTCGCTGAAGCAGGGGGCCGCCGCGTCGCAGACGGCGACGTCCTTCCCCGACCCGCCGACGCTGGGCGCGGCCGGGTCCGCCCAGCAGTGCACGCCGGCGTTCATCGACAACCCCGTCTGGTCGCCCACGCAGCCGGTGCTGGCCGACAAGCTGGGTCTGCCGGCGGGGTCGACGTCGACGACCACCACCCAGAGCGGGACGAAGACCTTCAACGTGACGATTCCGGCGACCGCCAGTTGCACCACCGCGGCCCCCTGCACGTTGCAGGTGCTCATGTTCATGACCGACCACCCGTCCGGCAGCTGCAACTACCACCACTGCGCCGACATCGCCTTCGCGACGGGCGCGACCGGTGGCGGCGGGCATGGCGGCGCCGCCGGAGTCGGCGGCGCGGGCCGGGGCGGCGCCGCGGGCAGCGGCTCCAGCGCGACGGGCGGCGCGACGGC
>CAZJMY010000677.1:0-2282 GCA_964546845.1 uncultured Myxococcales bacterium
GCGGCAAGAAGGCCGGCGCCCACGCGCGTTCGCATCGACGGGATTGTATCCGGGCCGGCACCCCCCGCGAAACGTTGCTGGCGATTACCGGCGTTCGTGGTTAATTTCGGCCGCTCACAAAACCGGCGAAAAGGAGAACGAGGTCATGAAGCGATTTGCCAGCGCGAACTGGAAGGGTGGTCTCAAGGGCGGCAAGGGGACGGTCTCGGCCGCCAGCGGGGCCTTCACGAACCTGCCGTACAACTTCGTCCAGCGCTTCGAGAGCGGCCAGGGGAGCAGCCCCGAGGAGCTCATCGCCGCCGCCCACGCGAGCTGCTTCGCGATGGCGCTGTCGGCCGAGCTGGAACGGGCCGGGCTGCCCCCGGAGAACGTCGACGCGAAGGCGACCGTCACGCTCGACAAGGTCGAGAGCGGGTTCGCCGTGACGTCGTCCCATCTGGAGGTGACGGTGAAGCTGCCGACGCCGGATCAGGCGAAGTTCGAACAGGCCGCCAACGCCGCCAAGGCCGGCTGCCCCATCTCGAAGTTGCTGAACGCCAAGATCACGCTCGACGCCAAGCTGGCGTAGAGCCGTCAGGGGTCGCTCAGGGGTCTCGGGAGAGGTCCCGGCAGATCCGGAGGTGGCGCAGCGCCGACGTGTAGTCGCCCGCCAGGTCGTACAGGCGGGCGGCGTTGTAGTGCGCGTCGGCGTTGCGGCCGTCCGATTCGATGGCCTTGGCGTACGCCTCCAGCGCCGGCTCGTTGAGCCCCTGGTCTTCCAGGGCCACGCCCAGGTTGAAGAGCGCCGTGGCGTCGCCGGGGCGGATCGTCAGCGCGCGGCGGTAGTGCGCCTCGGCCGCCCGGAGGTCGCCGCGCTCGTGCAGGATGCGCCCCAGGTTGATGTGGGCGTCCGCGTGTTCCGGCGCCTGCATCAGGACCTGGCGGTAGCTGGCCTCGGCCTGGTCGGGGTCGGCCTCGTCGATGTTGCAGCCGATCTCGTACATCTCCTCGACGTTCGGCGCCGCCAGCTCCTCGGCGGGCGGGGCCGGCCGCGATCGCAGCATGGAGAGCGGCATCTCGTCGGCGGCCGGCTGCGGCGGGTCGAACGACAGCAGCACCTGCCCGGATTCGACCTGCCAGCGCGAGCTCCCCTCGTGGACGACCACCGACGCGCCGTCGGCGCCCAGCTGGACACCGGTCAGAGGGTGGGTGTCCGGCAGGCGGTCGCGCAGCTTGCGCAGCGCGCGCCGCACGCGCAGAGGCGGGATGCGCTGCTTGACCAGCCCCTCGGCCTTGCGCAGCAGCAGCAGGTCCTGAAACGAGAAGCGCAGCTCGCCGCGGCTCCCGCGCTCCGGCGCCAGCACGCCGGCCCGCAGATACGCGCGCAGGCGGCCGGACGAGACGCCGATCATCTTGGCGACGTCTTGCGTGGTGTAGCCGCTCACGGCCCACGACTATAACGCGCCGATCGCCGCGCAGGGACACGATCGACGCCCTCGGGAACGCCCCCTAAGCGGGTGCCGCGCTCGGCGGACCGACCGCCTCCGTTCTAGGACCGCTTCGTGCGGGCGCGCTTCGGCTCGGCGGCCTGATCGGCGGACTTGCGGGCCGCGCGGCGCGGCTCGGGCGAGGCTGCTGCTTCTTCTTCAGGCTCGGCTTGCGCGCGCCCGCCGCCGGTCCCCTTGGCGAGGCTCGCCTTCAGGGCGGCCATCAGGTCGATCACGCGTGCTGGTTCAGCGGGGGCGGGCGCGCTCTCCGAGATGTCCTGCCCCTGCACCTTGCGCTCGATGTCGGCTCGGATGCGATCCTTCACCTCGTCGTGGTACTGGCTGGGATCGAACGTCTCGGCGGTGATCTGGTCGATCAGCTGGCGCGCCAGCTTGAGCTCGGCCTCGCGCGCCTCGCCGTCCGGCAGGGGGACCTCGGCCATGGAGCGGACCTCGTCCGCGTAGAGCAGCTCTTGCAGGATCAGCGCGCGGCCGTCGGCTGACGGGCGCAGCATGACCAGGTACTGCTTGCCGCGGGCCGCGTAGCGGGCCAGCGCCGCGCGTCCGCTCTCGCGCATCGCCTCCGCCAGCAGCCGGTAGGCCTTGTCGCCGCCCTTCTCGGGCGACAGGTAGTAGGGCTTCTCGAAGTAGATGGGGTCGACCTTGTCCAGCGGCACGAAGGCGTCGATGTCGATGCTCTGGGTCGCCTTCTCTTCCAGCGACTTCAGCTCTTCGGGCGTGAAGGTGACGTACTGGTCCTTGGCGAACTCGTACCCCTTCACCATCTCGTCGCGCGTGACGATCTCGTTGTCACGC
>CAZJMY010000678.1:0-3290 GCA_964546845.1 uncultured Myxococcales bacterium
TTCTTCGCCCTTGTGGCGCTTCCCCTTGCCGCCCTGCTGCGAGTCGTCCTTCTTCTTGAGGAACTCGGGGATGTCCTCTTCCTTCTCCTCCGGCGGCTTGATGAGGAACTTCACGAACCGGTTGTCGGAGTTGAAGAGGTCGAGCGACAGCGACTTCGGGTCCGGCGGGACGGCGAAGATCATCAGCAGGAACAGCACCAGTCCGATGCCCGTGCCGACCGTGTAGACCTGCTCGCTCCACTTCCAGGACAGGAACGGCACCTCCAGCGCGCGCGGGCGGGCCGTCGAGCTGACGACGAAGCTGGTCTCGCCGCAGTCGAGGCGGGCAGACCCACCCTGCGGCAGCGAGAAGCTGGAGCCGCGCTGCTGGATGAACTGCTGCAGCGAGTAGCTCTGGCCGTCGAGGTAGACCTCGCCGCCCATGCGCGGCGTGACGTTGACGACGTAGTCGGCGCCGGTGGCGGCCACCAGCGGGTGCGACGACGACGGCACGAAGTCGGGCGAGACGGGCGCGTC
This sequence comes from uncultured Myxococcales bacterium, assembly GCA_964546845.1. Taxonomy (GTDB): domain Bacteria; phylum Myxococcota_A; class Polyangia; order Fen-1088; family Fen-1088; genus JADGRB01. The sequence goes on from CAZJMY010000678.1 coordinate 517, forward strand.
GACGTCCGCGTCGGATCCGATCACGAAGTTGGCGGTCGACTTCCCCCGCCGCTTCATGCCCATGTAGGCCAGCGCCATGCCGCCCACCAGGCCGCCGAACACGACGATCGCGAGAGCGGGCGAGCGTTCCTTCCAGAAGAAGGACTTCGATTCCTTCCCGGCGGCCAGCCAGGCGTCGTACTGGTTCTTCTCGTTGCCGACGTCGACCGCGGTGTAGATGAACGTCGCCAGGGCGAGGACCATCGCCAGGATGCCGGCGTACAGCATCGAGGTCCCCTGCCCGTGGGTCGACTTCCCCTCCGGGTTGAACAGCATCCGCGTCCCGGTGACGACACCGCGGAACACGGTCTGAACTTCCATCGCGCGCGAGCCGTCGTGGACCTCGACCTCGGCGCCGGCGCCGGGCGCGCCCGCGAACGAGGGCGGCGGCGCGTAGGCCTGCTGCTGGTAGGCGGCCGGCTGTTCCGGCGGGGGGGCGTAGCCACCCTGCGGGCCCGGCGGGGGCGCGTAGCCCGGAGGCGGCGCGTAGGCCTGCGGCGGGGCGGCGGCCGGAGGCGGCGCGTAGGCGGGAGGCGGCGGCGCGTAGGCGCCCGGACGGCCACCCCAGGCACCCTGGCCCGGGCCCGGCGTCTCGGAGGCGGCGGCTTCGACGAAGCTCACGACCACGCGGCAGTCGCCGAACATGACCTCGTCACCCGACTGCAGCCGGGCCTTCGTGATCCGCTCGCCGTTGACGGTCGTCCCACGGGTCGAGCCGAGGTCCACCACGTGGATCTCGTTGGGACCGGTGGTCTCGATGACGGCGTGCATGCGCGACACCGTCTCGTCGTCCAGGCGCAGATGGGAAGACGCGAGCTTCCCGATCTTGATCACGTCCTGCGCGAGGACCTCCTCGCGGACCAAGCTGTCCCCTTTGTAGATCTGGAAACGAATGGGGACGTTCACATCGGCCATGGCTGCTCTCTCCTTGCGGGTGACTCAGAAAATAGAAGCGCGCGCGATGGCCGTATCTAGACGGGGACCTCCGGGGGAGGCCCCTCGACGCCGGGTGAACCGGAATCTTTTCTAGATATCCTCGAGCGTCTTCAGCATCTCCGGGATGAAGTCTTTGCGAATCTCGATCAGGCTGGAATGCTGGGCCTTGGCGTTGGCGGTGACGTTCTCGCCGTCCGGCCGCTGCAGATCGCCTTCGACCGTGTCGTCTTCGAAGTCGTAGACGGTCTTGGCCTTGTACTGCGTGTTGCCGTCGTCGCCGCCGCCCGCGGCGGCCGCACCGGCCGTGTCCCCACCGGCAGCCGGCGCCGCGAGGGCGCGACCAGCCGTTCCGAGGACTGCGACCGTCCCGAACAGGGCAAAACCGATGATGAGTTTCTTCATGATTCGGGTCTCCTTCATCACTCGGGAGCGCGGTCGCTGGGTATCAGACAACCGCGGCGGCTCCCGGTTCCCAAAAATCTAACATTTCCACACACAGCCCGTACACCTCCGACCCGCCGCCGCCCCAGACATGCGAACGGGGCCGCTGGGGCCCCGTCCGCGATCAACCCTGTTGCCGTAACTACTTCTTTTTCTTCTTCTTCTTGCCACCGCCCGCGGGCGCAGCGGCGTCATCGGCAGGGGCGCCGGCGGCCTTGGCGTCCGCGCCGGCGGCCGGAGCGGCGGCGCCCGAAGCGCCCTCGGCCCCACCACCTTTGGCGCCTTCGGCCTTGGCCTTGGCGGCGGCCTCGTCGGCCTCCTGCTTCTTCATCTGCTCTTCCATCTGCTTCTGCTGCTCTTCGGCCTTCTTCTGCATCTCCTCGGCCTCGGCCTGCATCTTCGCGGCCTCGTCGAGGGCGACGTAGATTTCGTCGATGTCCTTGATGCGCTTCTCGGCCTCGCGCTTCAAGTTGTCGGGCGTCTTGTCGGTCGCGTGCCCCAGGAACTGGCGGTAGTAGTCCTGCGCCTGGTGCAGGGACGGCTTCTGACCGTCCTTGTAGTCCTGGTAGAGCAGCCCGAGGTTGAAGTAGCTCCACGGGTTCGACGGATCCAGCTTCTGCGCCGACTTGTACTGGGTCTCGGCCTCGTCGATCTTCTTGTTGCCGCGCAGGGCCACGCCCAGACCGATCGCCGCTTCGTAGTTCTTCGGCTGCAGCTCCAGCACCTTCCGGAAGTTCTCCTCGGCGGTGTTGTAGTCCCGGTTGTTCAGCGAGAGAACCGCCAGGTTCAGGCGGGCCTCGGGCAGGCTCGGGTTGTACGACACGGCCTGCTTGAACTGCTTGATGGCCGGGCTGATGTTCTTCTTCTTCAGCTCGATGAGACCCAGCGTGTTGTAGACCTCCGCCAGGTGCTTCTTCATCTCGCCGGTGACGCCGGTGCCTTCTTCCCGGACGTTCACTTCCTTGGCCAGCTTGCCGCCCTCGGTGTCGTCGCCGCCACCTTCCTTGCCGGCCTTCTCTTTTTTGCCCTTCTTGCCCTTGCCGGCCTTCCCCTCGGCGGCCTCTTCGACCTTCTCCTCGGCGAACTTGCCGGTCGCGATCTCGTCGGCCTTGGCGATCGCCTGATTGCCGACCAGCTTGGCCATCTCGAGCATGCCCATGTCGTAGTAGATGAAGGCCAGCGTCGAGAACGCCTGCAGGTTGTTGCTGTCGAGCGCGAGGACGGTGCGCAGGTTGCTGACCGCCTGCTGCACGTACTGCCGGCGCTCGTCGCCGCTGGACGCCTTGCGCGCCTTGTCGCGGAGGATCTGCGCCAGGTTGTTGCGCGCCTCGACGGTGTGCAGCGGGTCGACCTCGATG
>CAZJMY010000679.1:0-1734 GCA_964546845.1 uncultured Myxococcales bacterium
GAACTCGTCAGCTTGCGCCGGAAACTTGACTGCGAGCGTCAGCTCCGAGCGCGTCCGGACGAGCCGTCAACCTGGCGCGGAGGCCCGATGGGACGCGGCTGCCCGATGCCGTTCGGTGAAGCGCCAGGACGCCAGGAACGCCATCTGAACCATCTCAGGATTTCTGATCCTGGCGGTCCTGAAGTCCTGGCGTTTCCTTCATCCGGGCTCGCGCAGGCGCGCGCGCGACGGCGCTTACGACTGCAGCTTCTTGCGCTTCCAGCCGCGGGGCGGGCGCTTTTCGGCGGCGTTCGGATTCGGCGGCGAATAGTCGACCCAGCGATAGCTGGGCGGCGAGCGCACGTCCATGTGGACGAAGCCGCTCCGCGGGTAGATGCCGATGCCCATGCCGCCGCGGTCCAGCGTCTCTGCGAACGCTTCGATCTTCTTGGGGCTGACGCCGGAGATCCGGATGTCGCTCGCGCGGCCCTTGAAATGGTTGCTGGTCTGCTTGCGCTGGTTCCGGTAGCCCGAGACGATCTCCAGCGGGCGGTGGAAGTGGTCGTAGACGTGCGACAGCAGCGTGAGCAGCTGTGGATCGATGTCCTTCTCGTCGTCCGTGCGCCGGCAGCGGAGCACGTGGTTCAGCTCGGCCAGGGCGTCGAGGTTGTACGACCCGTCGGGGTTATAGATGTTGACGCTGGCCTTGTCGTTCGGCGCGTTCGCGCTGACGACCTTGATGTTCCCCGACGGGCGCGGCAGCGGGTCGACGCGCAGCTTGTCGTCCGGCACGACGTGCCCGATGAAGCGCCCCTTTTTGCGGACCTTGCCGCGGACCCGGTGGGCGTGGGCGGCGGGCCGCACCGTGTCAGCCGGGGCGCTGTCTTCCTCGCCCTCGGCATCTCCTGGCTCGGCGTGCGCGCGCGGCGCGAGACCGACGAGCAGCGCAATCGCCGCCCCAAACGCCAGGTTACGCAGCATGGAGGTCTAAGGTGTTCCAGTCCGAAGCCGGAGGTCAACCAAAATATTCGTGTGGAGGGTCACGTAAGGCCGGGTTTCCGACAATGTCGGACGATGTCGGGCTTTGTTGTGCGGTTCCGCCTGACACGCTTGGTCACCGCTGGGGCGGCGGAACGTGGCTGGGCAGGTGCAGCAGATCTATCGCCAGACGCTCGGCGACGCTGAAGATCCGGTCGTCGCGATAGAACTCGCCGTAGACGATCCGCCGGATCCCGACGTTCGCGATCTGCTTGAAGCAGTTCCAGCAGGGGCTCGCGGTCACGTAGATCGACGCGCCGTCGATCATGACCCCGTTCTTCGCCGCCTGGATGATGGCATTCGCCTCGGCGTGGATGGTGGCGACGCAGTGGTCGTTCTCCATCATGTGCCCGGCGTCCATGCAATGGGGCATGCCGCGGATCGATCCGTTGTAGCCCGTCGACAGGATGGTCCGGTCCCGGACGATGACGGCGCCGACGAACTTCCGCGGGCAGGTCGACCGCGAAGCGACGACCTGCGCGATGTTCATGAAGTACTGATCCCACGGCACCCGCTGGTCCATTTCCCGTGTTTAACACGCGGCGCGCGGACACCGGAGCGGGACTTGCCGGCTTCCTTTGGTAGTATCCGCCGGCCCGTGGACTGGAAAACGACGCTCAACCTTCCCAAGACCGAGTTTCCCATGCGCGCCGATCTGGCGCGGCGAGAGCCCGAGTGGCTGGCGCGATGGGAGCGCGAGCGGCAGTACGAGACCAT
>CAZJMY010000680.1:0-8650 GCA_964546845.1 uncultured Myxococcales bacterium
GTTAGGGCGTTCCAAAACTGGCTACCTTCAGACAATCGGCAGCCGGGGAAGTTCCTTCAGCTCCCTCGGGACGACCCCTCAGCAAGGCGAATGTGGTTGCGCCGCGCCATTGCGCAACCCGGGGCCTTCGCCCCCACGGTGTCGCCGACCCCCAGTTGGTGTTCGTCGATACGCGTCGATCAGGTCAGGTCTTGCAGTTCACGACGCGCGGCTCAATACGCGGGCTCGAACCGGTAGACGTACTGCATCGTGCCGGCCTGCTCGATCTTCGGGTACTCGAACTCGTTGAGCTTCGAGATCAGGCAGTCGCTGACCTCTTTGTTGTTCAGCGTCCCGCCGATGACCTTCGCGCTCCCCTTCGAGCTCTCGGCGCCGTTCGGCTCCAGCGACAGCAGCACGATGACGGTCCCCTTGAACGCGCGGTCATGCTTCTCGTCGAGGACGTCCTGATAGCAGCGCAGCGTCGAGGGGTCGCGTTGCTGCAGCAGCAGCTGCACCTCGGCCTGCTTGTCGGGCGAGATGCCGCCCTTCTCCGAAGCCGTCTCCGGGTTCTTCACGACGCGGACGTTCTGACCACTCTCGCTCGTCTCGGCGCAGCCGAACGCGAGCAGCGACAACAAGGCCAGGGTTCCAGTTCCGAAAGTGGGTCGCATGGGAAGCCCTCCTCGACGGTGGGGCAACTTATCCCCAGGTTCACTCCTTGAGCAAGGCCGAAGCGATCACCATCCGCTGGATCTCGGACGTCCCCTCGTAGATCTCGGTGATCTTGGCGTCGCGGAAGTGGCGTTCGGCGGGGTAATCCCGCAGGTAGCCGTACCCACCGAAGATCTGGACCCCCTCCTTGGCCGCCCGGTTGGCGACCTCGGAGGCGAACAGCTTGGCCATGGCGGCGTCCGTCGAATACGTGCCGCCGGCGTCCTTCTTGACGGCCGCGCGCCACAGCAGCATCCGCGCGGCGTCGATCTCCGTGCGCATGTCGGCCAGCTTGAACTGGATGGCCTGGTGCTCGGCGATCGGCTGGCCGAACGTCTTGCGTTCCAGCGCGTACCGCGTCGCGTCCTCGAACGCCGCGCGCGCGATGCCCAGCGCCTGGGCCGCGATCCCGATGCGACCACCGTCCAGCGAGCGCATCGCGATCTTGAAGCCGCCGCCGACCTCGCCCAGCCGCGCGTCGTCGTCCAGCGCGCAGTCCGACAGGAACACCTGCGCGCTGGGGGCGCCGCAGATCCCCAGCTTGTCGTCGGGCGGACCGACGGTGAGCCCGGGCGTGTTCATGGGGACGATGAACGCTGTGATCCCGCGGCTCCCCTGCGCCGGGTCGGTCGCCGCCATCACGATCGCCAGGTCGGCGACCGGCGCGTTGGTGATGAAGTTCTTGGTGCCGTTGAGGATCCAGCGGTTGCCGTCGCGCACGGCGCGCGTCTTCTGCGCCTTGGCGTCCGAGCCGGCCTCGGGCTCGGACAGCGCGAAGCAGCCGATCTTCCGTCCGGCGGCCAGGTCCGGCAGCCAGCGCGCCTTCTGCGCGTCGGTGCCGTTCTTCAGGATCGGCGCCTCGACCAGCGAGCTCTGCACGGACATGGCGACGCCCGTCGACGCGCAGGCGCGCGAGATCTCTTCCAGCGCGACGGCGTAAGACAGGGTGTCCATCCCGGCGCCGCCCCACTCCTCGGGGACCATGATCCCCAGCAGGCCCAGCTCGCCCAGGCGGCTGAAGATGCGGCGCGGGAACTGGTGCGACTTGTCGATTTCGGCCGCTTGCGGCGCGATCTCGCGCGCCGCCACCTCGCGCGCGGTGTCGCGGATCATCTGTTGTTCGGGGGTCAGCTCGAAGTTCATGTTCCGGTCCACACGGGGGCTCGCTTTTCGAGAAAAGCGCGCATCCCCTCCTTTTGGTCCTGCGTCGCGAACAGCGACGCGAAGAGATGTCGTTCCAGCGCCACCCCGCCGTCCAGCCCCGCCTCCGCGCCCCGTCGCAGCACCTGCTTGGCCGCCGCGATCGCCAGCGGCGCGCGCGAGGCGATCTCGGCGGCGACGGCGCGCGTGCGGGTCATCAGCTCCTCGGGCGCGGTGACCTCGTTGACGAATCCCAGGCGCAGCGCCGCTTCGGCGTCGATGAGGGCGCCGCGGTAGATCAGCTCGCGCGCGCGCGGCACGCCGATTCGGCGCGCCAGGCGCTGCGTCCCGCCCATGCCGGGGATGACGCCCAGGCCGACCTCGGGGAAGCCCAGGGTCGCGGTGCGGGCCGCGAAGATGAAGTCGCAGGCCAGCGCCAGCTCGAGCCCGCCGCCCAGCGCGAACCCGTGCACCGCCGCGATCACCGGCAGGCGCGAGGCCTCCAGCCGGTCGGCCAGGCGCTGCGCGTGGCCGACCAGCACGTCGGCGCTGGAGGGATCCGCGTCGGCCATCGCCCGGATGTCGGCGCCCGCGGCGAAGGCGCGGTCGCCGGCGCCCACCAGGATCGCGCAGCGGACCTGGGGATCGTGCTCGGCCTCGGCGAACGCCGCGCCCACGGCGTCCAGCGTGTCGGCGTCCAGCGCGTTGCGCGCCTCGGGCCGATTGATCGTGACGACGGCGACGCCGCCCTCCTCGCGCGCCACCAGCGCGCGCGGCGCGCTCACGAGGCCTCCGTGCGGATGGGGCCGGTCGCCTGCGGCGCGGGCGCGTACCGGTAGAAGCCGCGCCCCGTCTTGCGTCCCAGCCAGCCGGCCGCCACGTACTGGCGCAGCAGCGGACACGGCCGGTACTTCGAATCGCCGAGGTCCCGGTGCATGACCTCCAGGATCGACAGCGTCGTGTCGAGGCCGATGAGGTCCATCAGCGCGAACGGGCCCATCGGGTGGTTGAGGCCCAGGTTGATGGCGGTGTCCATGTCCTCGACGGAGCCGATCCCCTCGTAAAAGGCGAAGCAGGCCTCGTTCAACATCGGCATCAGCACGCGGTTGACGATGAACCCGGGGATGTCGCGCGACACGACCGTCTGCTTGCCCAGCCGCTCGGCCAGGGCGCGCGTCGTCTCGTACGTGTAGTCGCCCGTCGCCAGCCCGCGGATGATCTCGACCAGCTTCATCAGCGGCGGCGGGTTCATGAAGTGCATGCCGATCACCCGCTCGGGGCGGGTGACCGCCGCGCCGATCATCGTGATGCTGATGGACGACGTGTTCGTCGCCAGCACGATTCCGCTGCGGCACACGCGGTCCAGCGTCTCGAAGATCTCGCGCTTGGTGGCCACGTTCTCCGTCGCGGCCTCGACGACGAAGTCGGCCGCCTCCAGATCGCCGCCGTACAGATCGGCGGGCGAGATGCGGCTGACGACGGCCGCGCGATCGGCGGCGGTCAGCTTCCCCTTCTCGACCAGCCTGTCCAGCTGCTGCCCGATGGCCGTCACGCCGCGCGCCGCGACGTCGCGGCCGCTGTCGGCCAGCGTGACCGCGAACCCGTGCGAGGCCGCCAGCTGGGCGATGCCGCGCCCCATCTGACCGGCGCCGATGACGCCGATGCGCGAGATACCGTCCAGAGCAGACATTGGGTGGGCCAAGGTAGCGTCAGAGCCGTTCGACTGCCAGCGCGATCCCCTCGCCGCCGCCGATGCACAGCGAGGCGACCCCGCGCCGTTTTCCTGCGTCGGCCAGCGCGGCCAGCAGCGTGACCAGGACACGCGCACCGGACGCGCCGATGGGGTGGCCCAGCGCGACGGCGCCGCCCCAGACGTTCACGCGGGCCGGGTCCAGCCCCAGCATGCGGTTGTTCGCCACCGACACGACGGCGAACGCTTCGTTGATCTCCCAGAGGTCGACGTCGTCCTTCTTCCAGCCGACCCGATCCAGCAGGCGCTCGATGGCGCCCGCCGGCGCGGTGGTGAACCACTCGGGCGCCTGGGCGTGCACCGTGGCGCCGACGATGCGCGCCTGCGCCTTCCAGCCGCGCGCCGCCGCGACGTCCGCCGCCGCCAGGACCAGGGCCGCCGCGCCGTCGTTGATCGACGAGGCGTTCCCGGCGGTGATGGTGCCGTCCTTCTGGAACGCGGGGCGCAACGTGGGCAGCTTCTCGATGTTGCCGCGGCCGGGCTCCTCGTCCTCGGCCACCAGCAGCGCGGCCCCCTTCTTCTGCGGGATCTCGACGGGCACGATCTCGCCGCGGAACTTGCCGCCGGCCTGCGCGCGCAGCGCGCGCCGGTACGACTCGGCCGCGAACGCGTCCTGGTCGGCGCGGGAGATCCCTTTTTCCCTGGCGCACAGCTCGCCGCAGTCGCCCATGTGCACGTTGCCGTACGCGTCCCAGAGCCCGTCGGTGATCATCGAATCGATCACCTGCGCGTGCCCCAGGCGATAGCCTTCGCGCGCCTTCGGCAACAGGTAGGGCGCGTTGCTCATCGACTCCATGCCGCCGCCGACGACGACGTCGTGCTCGCCGGCCGCGATGGCGTTGCGCCCGAAGACGACCGCCTTCAGGCCCGAGCCGCACACCTTGTTGATCGTCACCGCGCCGACGGCGGCCGGGATTCCCGCGGCGATCGACGCCTGGCGCGCCGGGGCCTGGCCGATTCCCGCGGCCAGCACGCAGCCCATGTAAACCTCGCCGACGGCGTCGGGGGCCACCCCGCCGCGCTCGAGCGCCGCGCGAATCGCGACCGCGCCCAGCCGCGGGGCCGTCAGGCCGGCCAGCGCGCCCTGAAACGAGCCGATGGGCGTCCGGGCGCCCGACACGATGACGACGTCTCTCATCGTCTCAATGATACCCCCGGAGGATCCAGACGTCCCGCGGCGGCCGCGGGATCCAGCGCCGGCAGAGCGATGCCCCGGGTCTCGGGGAGGACCCACACCCACCCCGCGGTCGCCAGCGCGAGCACGCAGGGGACGGCCAGCCCACCGCCCAGGCCGGCGCGAGCCACGGCCGCGGCGACCACCACGGGCGCCATCAGCTGGGCCGACCGCGCCAGGTTGTAGGTCGCGCCCATCGCGGCGCCGCGCACGTCGGTCGGGTACAGCTCTGCCAGCAGCGCCCCGAACCCGGCGGTGCAGCCTGAACCTATCCCGAGGCCCAGCATCACCGCCCAGAAGAGCGGCGGGTGGTGGAGCAGAGTTTGCCACCGCAGCGCCAGGGCTCCGACAGCCAGCGCCGTCAGCAACGAGTAGGCGGCGAAGGCGGGCCGCCGGCCGAGGCGGTCCGACACCACGCCGAACGTCATCATCCCGACGAGCTGCCCCAGCTGCGCCGTCACGATCCAGGTCAGCGAGCGGCCGATGCTCTGGTGCATGCCCGTGCTGAGGAAGCTGGGCAGCCACGTGTAGCAGCTCCAGTAGGTCCCCAGCTTGAACACGCCCAGCAGCCAGGCGGCCACGAACCGGCGCGGCAGACCGTCGGTCCGGAACGCCTGTCGCACCTCCTGCAGATAGGGGCGGATGGCGGCGCGGGCGGCCGGCAGGTGGACCGAGGCGCGCGCGGCGACGGCCAGCAACGCCGTCGCGCTGGAGCCGACGAGAACCATGCGCCAACCCACCCGGGGCAGCACCAGGTAGCCGACCAGCGCCGCCAGCGCGACGCCCACCGGCTCGCCGGATTGCAGCGCGGCGGCGGCCCGGCCGCGGCTCTCGGGCGCGACGGACTCGGCCAGCATGCCGTGGCCGATCGCCCACTCGCCCCCGACGCCGATGCCCTGGACGATGCGCCCGGCGAAGAAGACGGCCCCCGTGGGCGCCAGGCCGCAGATCAGCGACCCCAGCGAATAGACGGCCACGGTGCCCGACAGAACGGCGCGCTTGCCCACGCGGTCGGCCAGCGCGCCCGCGACCAGCCCCCCGACCCCGGAGGCACCCAGCCCGGCGCCCAGCAGCCAGGATTCGGCGGCGCGCGACAGGTGCAGGTCGCGGGCGACGGCGTCCTTCAGGAACCCGAGCAGGACCAGGTCGTAGAAGTCGAACGCCCACCCGAAGAACGCGAACAGGAAGATCGCGGTGGGGAAACGGCGGCCCGCCATGGTGCTCGCACGTTAAGGCGAGCAGCCGCCCGTCAAAATGTGGACAGACCGCCTACATGTCGTACCATCGCCCGCATGGCTCTGCAGCTGCCGGGTGAACCCCGCTACCGGCTGGTGGAAATCTTCCTGGCGGTCGTCGCCGTGCTGGGCCTGTGCGCCCTGGGCTGCGCGACGCCGCGGGCGCACAGCCGCCGTTACCCGGCCTCGGTCTTCGAGGCCGCACGCTACGAGGCGCGGACGCAGCCGCCGGCTGACGCGACCCCCGGCCGGGAGGAGGGCGCAGCCTTCGTCGTGCGCACGCTGCACGCCGCCGGCCTGCGCTTCGGCACCGACGGCAGCACGCGCGCGCTGTGGGGCTACATGCGGACCTCTCACCGGCTGGTCGGACCGTCGGCGGCGCGGCCCGGCGACATCCTGTTCTTCGACACGCGCGGCACCGGGGAGCGGCCGGACTGCGCCGATCACGCCGGGGTCGTCGAGCGCGTCACGCCCGACGGACGCATCGGGTTCATCGAGCTGCGCGGCGGCCGGCTGCGGCACAGCTTCGTCGACCCGGCGCGCCCGTCGGACCGCCGCGGCGCGCGCGGCGAGATTCTGAACAGCTTCCTTCGCCCCGTGCGCGCCGACGATCCGGCCGGCGCGCGCTACTTCGCGGGCGAGATGTTGTGCGGCGTGGCGCGCGCCTGATCGCCGCTCAGTTGCCCGCGCCCCGGGTGGCCGCCAGCAGGTCGCGCCAGGCGGGCGCGCTCTGGTCGCGCGCCTGGCTGAGAAACACCAGCGCGACGTCCGGCAGGCCCGCCTCCAGCGCGGCGCGCGCGGCCGCCAGCAGGCGCTGGTCGGGGCGGGGCCAGCGGCGAAGGTTCAAGAGCAGCAGCGTGTTGGCGCAGGGCGGGCAGGCGCCGTGGGGAACCTCCGCGATGAGCCGGTCGAAGCGGGCGCGATCGTCGATGGCGGCGCCCAGCTGGCCCAGCCAGCGGGCCGGCGCGCCCGACGGCAGGCGCCCCTCGGCTTCGGCGCGCTTGCCGTAGAGGTAGAAGAGGGCGACGTAGCCGAGCGAGCTGTCGGGGCGCAGGCGCACGGCGGCCTGGTACTCGCGGACGGCGCCGGTCCAGTCGCCGGCGTCGCGCAGCGTCTCGCCGTACTTCAGGTGACCCATGAACGCGTCGGGCTGAGCCGCCGTCGCCCGTTCCCAGAGCGCCCGGGACTCGCGCCAGCCGGCGCCCAGCCGGACCGTCGTGACCGCCAGCGCGGCTCCCGCGACGGCCACGCCGCCCAGGGCCGCGACGCGCGCGAGACCACGCCGTCGAAGGAGCGCCTGAAGCCCGAACGCGGCCGGCGGCGCGAGGACCACCAGCGCCAGGAACGCATAGCGGTCCGCGAACCGGAAGACGACCGGGACTAGGTTGGCGACCGGCAGCAGCGCCAGCAGAAACGCCGCCAGCGCGAACCGGGCCGGCCCGGGCCAGCGGCGCCAGGTCAGGGCAGCCGCGATCAGCGCCGCGCCGGCGAACGCCGCCGACAACGCGGGGGCCGGCATGGTGTCGGGGTAGAGCGGCGCCAGATCGCTGGGCCAGAGCAGCCGGCGGCCGTAGGTCGCCAGCGTCGCGAGCACGTCGATCGCCGCCGGCGTCGGGCGGGGCGGGATCATCTGGTGGGCGCGCCAGATCGTGACCACCAGGGCCGCCTCGACGGCGGCCAGCGCGGCGTACGGGGCGAGGCGCCACGCGGCCGCGCGCGGGGAGGCGCCGCGCATCCAGACCAGCCAGCACCACAGGATGGGCGGCAAGCAGAGCGCCGAGCTCTTCGACAGCAGCGCCGCCACGAACAGCGCCAGTCCCGCGGCCGCCGGCCGCGTTCGTTCCACGGGGCGGCCGTCCTCGACCAGCCACGCGCCGAGGAAGAAGGCCGCCGCCAGCAGGTCCTTGCGGCTGCTCACCCATTCGGCCGGTTCGACGACCAGCGGGTGCGCCGCGAACAACAGGGTGGCGACGGCCGCGGCGCCCGAGCCCGCCACCCGCCGGCACAGCGAGAAGAGCAAGGCCGCGGTCACCGCCAGCAACAGCAGGTTGAGCGCGTGGAACCCGGCGGGGTCGTCGCGCCACAGCCAGCGGTCCGGCAGGTAGGAAAGCAGATGCAGCGGGTGGTAGGCGTCGAACTGGACGCGCGTCAGCGCCGCCCGCACGTAGCCCCAGCCGCCGGCAGCGAACAGCGGGTTGGCGGTGATGAACCGGTTGTCGTCCCAGTTCACGAAGCCGTCCCCCAGCGCACGCGCGTGCAGCAGCGCGGCGGCGAGGCCCACACCGGCGGCGGCAACGCGCTGGCGGCCCGTCGAGGTCACGCCCGAAGGTACCATCGTCGGTGACCATCCTGGCGCGACGGCGCGCGGCACCGGAGCGTCGCGCTTCACCCAAGTTGACGCGGGTGCCAACGAAGTTGCCAGAATCGCGTCCAGTCCCTCGCTTCTGCGGACCTTCGCCTGGCCCGGGGGTTGCTTGATGGGTCAGGTGGTCGGCCGTTGCAGGGCCGCCCGGAAAAACCTACAATCGCCCGGCTCTCGAGCGCCGGGCTTCGAACGCCCGGCTTCGTGCACGGGCAGCCCCCCGTTTCCCATTCCGCTTAGGAGGATCCCCCATGACTGGTCGTTCGGCTCAAACATCGTCTCGGTCGCGCGCCTGG
>CAZJMY010000681.1:0-2069 GCA_964546845.1 uncultured Myxococcales bacterium
GTGGTGGTGCGCGCGCGAGGCGAGGCCAACCCGCTGCAGCGCCTCGGTCGCGCGCGGGCGGCGCGCGCGCGCGGGGACGCCCGCGTAGACCAGCGGCAGCTCGACGTTCTCCAGCGCCGACGTGCGCGCCAGCAGGTTGAAGCTTTGAAACACGAACCCCAGCGTGCGGTTGCGGATGCGCGCCAGCGCGCGGCGGTCCAGCGCCGAGACCTCCTGCCCGTCCAGCCGGTACGCGCCGGCCGTGGGCCGATCGAGGCAGCCGACGATGTTCATCAGCGTCGACTTTCCCGAACCGGACGAGCCCATCACCGCCACGAACTCGCGTTCGTCGACGGTCAGAGAGACGTCACGCAGCGCGTGCACCTGAACGTCGCCCATCCGGTAGACCTTGGAGACCCGCTCCAGCTCGATCAGCGCCATCGTCGCCGGCGCGCCTAGAAGAGGCGGCGCACCCCTCCCCCGGGCCCCTTCGGCGCTTCGGCGGGGGTCTCGCTGGTCGACGCGTCGACGATCAGCATGTCCCCCTCGTGCAGGTCCCCCTCGGCGACCTCGGTCGTGCTGCCGTCGGACATGCCGATCCGGATCGGGACCGCCTGCGGGCGGCCGTCGCGCAGCACCCAGACCGTGCGCTTGTCGCTGGGTCCGTCGCCGCGGCCGCCGCCCGCGTGGGGCCGGAAGGGGCCGCTGCCCGCGCCGCCACGCGGTGGCCCCCCGCCGGGGGGCGCGCCGGCGCCAGGGGCTGCCGGACCGCCACCGCCGGGCGCGGACGCCCCGCGCGCTCGGGCAGCGCCGTCCCGCGCCGTCGAGGGCACCGGCATGCCCAGCGCCGCGAAGATCTCCGGCGTGGGGCGAAACCGCATCGCCGCGTTGGGAACGCGCAGCACGTCGTCCTTCTCGGCCGCCACGAACGTCACGTTGGCGGTCATGCCCGGCCGCAGCTTGAGGTCCGGGTTCTCGACGTCGATGACCGCGTCGTAGGTGACGACGTTCTGCACCGTCTGGGGCGCGTTGCGGATCTGGCGGACCTTCCCCTTGAACCGCTCGCCCGGGAACGCGTCGACGGTGAACGTGGCAGGCATCCCGGGTGACAGCCTGCCGACGTCCGCCTCCGCGACCGACGTGTCGACCTGCATCTGGCGGAGGTCCTTGGCGATCACGAACAGCGTCGGCGCCGACAGTGACGCGGCGACGGTCTGCCCGACGTCCACGCTTCGCGAGATGACCGTCCCGTCGGTGGGCGACAGGATCGACGTCATGCTCAGGTTCACCTGGGCCTGCGACAGCGCCGCCTTGGCCTGCGCCAATGAGCCGCGCGCGGCCGCCGTCTGCCCGCGCGCGACCTCGAGGTTCGCCTCCGACGTGTCGTAATCGGCCTGCGCGATCAGCTTGCGGTCCAGCAGGTTCTTCTGCCGCTCGAACTGGCGGCCGGCGTCGCGCTCCTGCGCTTCCGCCTTGGCGACGTTGCCCGCGGCGGCGGCGTAGTTGGCCTTGGCCTGCTCCAGCGCCGCCTGAAACAGCTGCGGATCGATCTTCGCGATCAGCTGTCCTTGCTTGACCGGCGAGTTGAAGTCGACCAGCAGCTTCTGCACCGTCCCCGACACCTGCGTGCCCACCTGGACCGTCACCAGCGCCGACAGCGTCCCGGTCGCGGTGACCCGCGCCACCAGCCGCCCGCGATCCACCGCCGCCGTCTCGAACTCCACCGGCGGCTTCTGATGCGCCGCCCGCCAGCGCCACACCCCGACGCCCGCCGTCACCAGCACCGCCAGAGGCAGCACCGCCAGCACCGCGCGCCGCGCATTAATCAAGAGAGGTCACCCGCACGTTGTCTCAAGGAACCACGAGAGCACGCGAAGATTAGATCGAACGCCGGCACTCTGCCCTGCCTCCAAGCACGGCGCCGATGAGTCCACAGCGAGTGTGTTAGACTCATGGCATGAGTAAGCGCCTCCAGGTCCTCTTCGACGAGGAAGAGCTGGCTCAACTTCAGAAGGTCGCGGCGCGGAACCACATGACGACCTCCGAGTGGGTACGCCAGGTCGTGCGCGAGGCGCAGCGCAACGAACCGC
>CAZJMY010000682.1:0-2172 GCA_964546845.1 uncultured Myxococcales bacterium
AAGGGCGCGCGCGATCGCGATCTCGCTCCGCCGCCCGACCGCCGTCGCGGCGGCCAGCGCACGGCGGGCGCGCGCCTCTGCCGACGCCACGTCGGCGGACTCCAGGTCCTGCGTCGCCGCGACGTTGAGCACGTAGGCGAGCATCGCCTTGGCGTCGACGGAGACCAGCGCCGCGATCGCCGATTCCAGACGCGCGGCCGCGTCCGCCTCGCCCGTCGCCCGCGCGACCAGCGCCGACAGCGCCTGCGCGACGGCCGGCTCGCTTCCGTCGGTCATCTTCCGGGCGACCTCTGCCAGCGCGCCGCAATCCGCGCGGGCCGCGGCGGGAGCGCCGCGTTCCAGCTCCAGCATCACGCGCTGGGCCAGCGCCTGGCACCGTTCCCAGTGGGCCTCCTCGCGCGCGAAGCCGCCGATGGCGGCCTCCAGCGCGGGCGCCGCGACGGCGCCGTCGCCGAGGTAGCGGGCCAGCAGGCCCGTCGCCCAGGCCACGTTGGCGACCTGGTCGGCCCTCTGTCCCAGGGCGGCGCGCGCCTCGTCGATCAACGCTTGCGCGCGCGCCACGTCCGACTCCAGCAGCATGAGGCAGCGCGCCGAGTCAGCCAGCGCGCGGCCGCGTACCAGGGGATCCAGGTTGCGCGTCTCCTCGGCGACGCGGATCGTGCTGGCGCGCGCCGCCTCGAACTCGCTGCCGAAGTAGTGCATCACGGAGCGGACGTGGAATCCCTCCGCGGCGGCCGCGTGCAACCCCAGCTCCTGCGCCTCGGCGATGGCCCACGAGAGCCCGGCTTCCACCGGCGTCGATCCGCGCGCCGAACGGCCGCTGCCGACCAGCACGCCGTAAAGGCCGATCTGCAGCGGCACGCGATCGAGCCGCTCCAGACCCGCCGCGTGCTGCAGCCCGCGGTTCGCGAGCTCCGCCGCCTCCGCCTGCGCGTAGAGGCGCAAGCAGCGCTGGCCCGCGGCCAGGGCGGCCTGCGCCGCCAGCCGCGCGTCGCCGCCCAGACCGGCGTGGTGCGCGATCTCGCCGGCCAGCGCGTCGTCGCTGCGGGCGGCCTGCAGGGCGCGCGCGACCTGCAGGTGAACCAGCCGCCGCCGCGGCTCCGACAGTCGCCGGTACGCGGCCTGCCGCAGCAGATCGTGAGCGAAGTCGTAGTGCGCGGCGGAGGCGGCCCGGATGATGCCGTGGCGCTCCAGCTCCTCGAGGCGGCCGATCAGCTCCGCTGCCGTCGTCCCGCGCACCAGCGCCAGCACCTCGGGGTCGAACGACCGGCCCAGCGCCGCCGCCCAGGGGAGCAGATCGCAGGCCCCCTCGCCCAGGCGCTCGAGCCGCTCGTCGAGCAGGCCGTCCAGCGACTCGCTGGCGGTGGGGGCACCGGCGGCGGCGGCGCGCGCGATCTCCAGCGCGTAGAGCGGGTTCCCCTCGCTGGACGCGAACGCCTCCGCGCCGTCGATCGCGGGATTGATGGCGCGGACCAGCGCCGCCGTCTCGGCCGGCCCCAGCGGCTCCAGCCGGTGCTGAACCAGGCGGCGCTCACGGTCCAGCGCGCGCACCACCCGCAGCGTGGCGCTGTTGTCGCCCAGCTCGCCGGCGCGCGCGGCGCACGCGATGAGGATTCGCCCGTCGCGCGGCGTCCGGGCCAGAAAGTGCAGTAGCGCCGCGGAGGCTTCGTCCAGCCACTGGATGTCATCCAGGACCACCGCCGCCGGGCCCCCGGCGGCGGCGTGTGTCAGCAGTCGCGCGACCGCCTCGAACAGCCGGCCGCGATCGGCGGCGCCGCCCGCGGCCGTCCCCGGGGCGCCGCCGGGCGAAACCGGCGCCAGGTCATTCACCAGGTCAGAACCCGTCAGCGCCTCTGCCGGCAAGCCCGCCCCGGCCAGCGCGTCGCTCCATGGACCGTAGGGGCGCACCATCTCGGCCTCGAACGCGCGCCCGCGCACGACGGTCCCGCCGGAGCCGCGCACCTCGTCGGCGACGAGGTCCAGACGGCGCGTCTGGCCGATGCCCGGGTCGCCGACGAAGAGCAGGACGGGCGGAGACGCGGCGGCGCGCGCCGAGGCCACCGCCGCCTCGACCGCGGCGCGCGCGCCGTCGCGTCCCACCAGTGGCGGCCGCTCGGTCGCGCGGGTCGCTGCAGGCGGGCGCACGAGCTCACGGCCCGACTGCTCGGGGCG
>CAZJMY010000683.1:0-8172 GCA_964546845.1 uncultured Myxococcales bacterium
CGAGTGGGGCTTCGCCAGCGACCTCATCGCGCGCGGGTTCCGCGCGCACCGCGAGCTCTCGAGCGGGGACCGGCGGCTCTGCGCGGAGACGGTCTATGGGCTCATCCGAATGGATCGGCGGCTCGACGCCATCCTTGAGGAGCTCACCGGCGGTGAGCCGCTGGCGCCCCACGCGCGGGACGAGCTGAAGCTGCTGGTCTACGAAGTGCGGTCGGGGATTCCGGCCGGGGCGCTGGCCGCCGAGGCCCGCCGCGTCGGGTCGGCCATCCGCCCGGGCGGCGCGCCGGTCGACCTGGAGCGGGCCGCCGCCGAGGACGCCGGGCTGGGCGACCGGCGGGGGCTGGACCGGGAGGCCGTGCGGCTGTCGTACCCGACCTGGCTCATCGAGCTGTTCGCCACCGACCTGGGCCAGGACGAGGCGCTGGCGCTGGCCGAGGCGATGAACCGCCGGGCCCCCATGGCGGTGCGAGCCAACACCGGGCGCATCGCGCGCGACCAGCTCGCGCTACGCCTTGCCGACGAGCAGGTGGCGACGCACGCCACGCCCCTGTCGCCCGACGGGCTCATCTTCGACACGCGCGTCAACGCCTTCGCGCTGGAGGCGTTCCGCGACGGCCTCTTCGAGGTCATGGACGAAGGCAGCCAGCTGGTGGCGGAGCTGGTGGCCCCGCCGCCGGGTGGCCGGGTCGCCGACGCCTGCGCGGGGGCGGGCGGCAAGACGCTGGCGATCGGCGCGCGCCTGGGGGGCAAGGGGCGGATCCTGGCCCTCGACACCGACGGCAAGAAGCTCGAGGAGCTGCGGCGCCGCGCCCGGCGGGCCGGCCTGACCAACCTGGAAGCGCGGCAGGTGGACCAGGTGGGCAAACCGGCGGGCCAAACGCCGCCCTTGCGCGCCGGCGCGTTCGACCGGGTGCTCGTCGACGCGCCTTGCTCGGGCCTGGGCACGCTGCGCCGCAACCCGGAGGCCCGCTGGCGGCTGACTCGCGCGGCGGTCGAGGCGTTTCCGGCCCGGCAGCTGGCGCTGCTGGTCGACTACGCGCCGCTGTGCGCGGTCGGCGGCCGGCTGATCTACGCCACCTGCACGGTGGCCCGGGTCGAGAACGACGCGGTCGTCGCGCGCTTCCTGGCGGAACGGGACGACTTCGTCCAGGTGCCGGTCAAGGAGATCTGGGGGCGCGAGCGCGCCGAGCAGGTGGGTGACGGGACCGTCCTGCGGCTGTTGCCGCAACGTCACGACACCGATGGCTTCTTCGCGGCAGTGCTGCGCCGGGTGCGGTGATAGCCTGAGGGCATGCAAGCCCGCCGGCTCGCCTCCGTCGCGCTGCTGGGCGCTGCGATCGCCGCCGGCGCCACGCGCGCCCACGCGGAGCTGCAGCCGCTGGTGCCGGCCCCTCCCGACCCGCTGAAGATTTCGGTCCTCACGTTCGGCCCGGGCGATCACCCGTTCTTCAAGTTCGGCCACGACGCGCTGTGGATCCACGACGACGTCGAAAACACGGATCGCGTCTACAACTTCGGCACGTTCAGCTTCGATTCGCCGCGGCTGATCTTCGACTTCTTGCACGGGCGCATGACCTACTGGCTGTCGGTCTCCGGCCTCTCGTCGACGCTTGCCTCGTACGAGCACGAGAACCGGTCCATCCGGGCTCAAGAGCTGCAGCTGGACGCCGAGGTGAAGCGCCGGCTGAAGGAGCGCCTGGACGTCAACGCGCAGCCGCAGAACCGGGCGTACAAGTACGACTACTTCCTCGACAACTGCGCCACGCGGGTGCGCGACGCGATCGACTGGGCGGCGGGCGGGCGCCTGCGCGAGCTGGGCCGGGCGCCGGCGCGGCTGTCGTTGCGCGACCAGGCGTTGCGGATGACGGTCAGCTATTTGCCGCTCTACGTCGCCATCGATCTGGTGCTGGGCCCGGCGGCCGATCGGCGGATCGACCGATGGGGCGAGATGTTCATCCCGGAAGAGCTGGCGGACGCGGTCGACGAGGTGCGAATCCCGGCCGGCCCGGCCGGAGCTCCGGCGCCGCTGGCGCGTCCCCCGCAGCAGCTCTTCGCCGCGGCGCGGACGCCGCCGCCCCGCACCCCACCGCCCCTGAGAGGCGCGTTCTTCGGCGTCGGGCTGCTGGTGGGCGCGCTCTTCTGGTTGCTGGGGCGCTCAGCCTCGGCCGACGGGCTGGCGCGCGGCGCGCGACTGACGGCGCGGGTTGCGATGGGGGTCAGCCTCTCGGTCTGGGGGCTGGTCGTGGGGTTCGTCGGCTGCTTTCTGGTCTACGTGTGGGGCTGGACCGATCACGCGGTCGCCCACCGCAACCAGAACCTGCTGGTCTGCGCGCCCTGGGCGCTGGCGCTGCTGGTCCTCGGTATCGGCGTCGCCGCCGGCTGGCGAGGCGGGACCCGCGCCGCCCGCGCTCTGGCGGCCGCCGCGCTGGCCGCCACGATCGCCGCGCTGCTGGTGAAGGTCGGCATCGTCCAGCACCAGGACAACGGCCGGTGGATCGCCTTCTTCGCGCCGGCCTGGACCGGGATCACCGCCGGTCTGTCCCGCCTCGTTCGGTCCTGACGGGGCGGGCAGCCGGGGTCAAACGTGCGCGTGGCGCCGGTGCCAGGCCGGTCCCTCGGCCGTGGCGACGAGCCACCCGAAGGTCAGCAGCACAAAGGCCAGCCCGACGCCGAACGTGAGCCAGGTGAGCCAGTGCGGGCTGCCGGCGGCCAGCGCGAACAGCCAGGCGCCGATGAGGACGAACCCCGCCATCGGCCAGGTCGCCGTCCCCTGCATGTCGTTGCTGGTGGTCGTGCCGAGACCGCCGAGCACGATGATGCCGACCGCGAGATCGACCCACGACAGCCAGTTCGACTGGTTGTACCCGACGGCGAACATCCAGGCGGTCACCAACACCACGGCGAAGAGAGCCGCGGCGCCTCCAGCTCGCTTTTCCATGGTGTCAACCTGGGCACGATCCGGCCGGGTCACAACATCCGGAAGATCCAGGCCTTGAGGTGGCCGGTCTCCGGCACCCCCGCCAGCTCGGGGTGATCGCGGCCGGCCCCGGCCCGGCTGAGCACCTGCGCCGCGCGGCCGGCGTCCGCCAGCGCGTCGACGCAGGTCTCTTCCCACAGCGCGCGGCTCATCCGTCCCGAGCAGGAGCAGGCGACCAGCAGGCCGCCCGGCTCGCACAGGCGCGCGCCGCGCAGGACCAGCTCTTTGTAGGCGCGGGTGGCGGTGGCCAGGCCGGACGCGCCGCCGCCGCGCTTGGCGAGCGCCGGTGGGTCGACCACCACCACGTCGAAGGTCGCCCGCGCCGCCTCCAGCGCGCGCAGCCGATCGAAGGCGTTGGCGCGCTCGACGGTCAGGTTGCGGAGGCCGTTGCGGTGCGCATTGGCTGCCGCGCGCTCGACGGCGGCCGGGTTCTCGTCCAGCGCCAGCACGGCCCCGCCCCGTCGGGCGAGCGCCAGCGCGAAGCCGCCGTGGAAGGTGAAGGCATCGAGAGCGCGCGCGCCGGGCGGCGCCAGCGCCGCGACGGCGGCCTGGTTGTCGGCCTGGTCCAGGAAGCCGCCCGTCTTTCCGTCGGCCAGCAGGTCGGCCGCGAGGCTGTTCTCGCCCAGCCGGTACGTAACGCGCGCATCGGTGCCGGCCACGACCCCGGCGAAGCGGGGAAGCTCCTCGAAGTCGCGGGCCGAGCCGTCATCCCGCACGACCACCACCCGCGGCTGCAGCCGGGCCCGGATCACCTCGACGACCTGGTCGCGGGCGGCGTGCATCGCCGCCGACGTCGTCTGCACGACGACCGCGTCCGCGTACCGGTCGACGATCAACCCGGGAAGGCGGTCGCTCTCGGCGTGGACGACGCGGTAGGCATCGCGCGGCAGGTTCATGGCCACGCGGGCGGCCAGCGCTGGTTCCAGACGCTCGGCCACCAGCTGGGCCAACGGTCGCGGGGCCGCGCCCGGGTCTCGGTCCAGCACGCGGAGCGCGATCGGGCCGCGCACCCCCCAGGTGGCGGTGCCGAGCCGTTTGCCGCGGGGATCCTCGACGGCCACGACCGCCGGACCACCGTCCCGGGCGTCCGTGGCGGGGCCGCGGACCAGGTCGGTCCGGAACACCCAGGGGGCCCCGGCCCGGATGCGCGTGGCACCGCGAGCGCTGACCACCGCGACTGCCACAGCGTCCTTCATCGGTTGGGCGCGCATCATAGGCTAAAATTGCAGGATGGCCGTCGCGTCCGTCGTCGCTGCTCCCGCCCAGTCCGATCGCTACGCCGCGCGCAGGGCCCGCTTGATGGAGCGCCTGGGGCCGAACGCGGTGCTGCTGCTGATGTCGCCGCCCGAGCGCCTCCGCAACGGCGACGCGACCTACAAGTACCGGCAGGACAGCGACATCCTGTACCTGACCGGCTTCGCCGAGCCGGGCGCCGCGGTGCTGTTGCGCGCCGGCCACGCCACGCCTTTCGCGCTCTTCGTGCGGCCGCGCGACCCGGCGGCGGAGACCTGGACGGGCCGGCGGGCCGGCGTCGAGGGGGCGGTGGCCATCTACGGCGCCGACGTCGCGCACCCCGCGGAGCAGCTGGACGAGAAGCTGGCCGAGCTGGTGATGGGCGTCGACGAGATCCACTATCCGTTCGGCCGCGAGCCCGAGATGGACGCCGCCGTCGCCCGGCTGCTGGGGCGCCTGCGCGCGGCCGAGCGCCGGGGCCGGCGCGCGCCCGTGCGGCTGTGCGACGCGCGCGTGACGCTGCACGAGATGCGCCTCATCAAGTCGCCGGACGAAGTGGACGTCCTGCGGCGGGCCGCGGAGATCACCGCCGAGGCGCACACGGCCGCCATGCGCGCGGCGCGGCCGGGCGGCAGCGAGCGCGAGATCGAGGCCCTGATCGACTACACCTTCCGGAGGCGGGGCGGCACCGGCCCGGGCTACGGCACGATCGTCGGCGCGGGCGCGAACGCCACGATCCTGCACTACGTCGAGAACGCGTCGGCGCTGGCGGGCGGCGAGCTTCTGCTGATCGACGCCGGCTGCGAGGTCGACGGCTACACGGCGGACGTCACGCGGACGTTTCCTGTCGGCGCGCGCTTCACCGACCCGCAGCGCCGCTTTTACGAGGCGGTGCTGGACACGCAGCAGGCGGCCATCGAGATGGTGAAGCCGGGCGCGACGCTGGACCAGATCCACGAGGCGGTGGTGGCGCGGCTGACGGGGCACCTGGTCGCTCTCGGGATCCTGTCGGGCGACCCGGCCCAGCTGGTCGCGGACGGCGCGTTCAAGCCCTACTACATGCACCGCACCAGCCACTGGCTGGGGCTGGACGTGCACGACGTCGGCTTCTACTCCGAGAACGGCGCGGCGCGCCCTCTGGTGCCCGGCATGGTCCTGACCATCGAGCCGGGCCTCTACGTCGGCGACGGCGCCGCCGCCCCGCCCGAGTACCGCGGCCTGGGCGTCCGCATCGAGGACGACATCCTCGTCACCGACACCGGCCACGACAACCTCACCGCCTCCACCCCCAAGACCGTCCCCGACATCGAACGCCTGACCACGCCCTGACGGGCAACAACCAATCCGGTTGGGTCAATCGTACAGCGGCCGACAAGCCGGCCCGATGGCGAAGCCGGGCCGAGAACCGCACCGGAGTTTACTTGTTCGTAAATGAGGAGCGGAAGCGCAGGCCCGGCGCAGCCAGCGGGTCGGATCGTCGGCCGGCGTTCGCGCGGACCGCTCCGCTGTGTCGTTAAAACTGGAATTCGACGCCGCCGCCGAAGTCGAGGACGGCGTAGTTGTGGCTGCCGGTGAAGCGCGCGTTGTAGTCGATGCGCCCCAGCGAAACCCCGACCTGCGCGCCCAGGCCCAGCCAGTCGAAGAAGAAGTAGTTGGCGCCGCCCACGAACCGAACGGCCAGCCCGGGCGCGTTCGAGGCGCCGTTCGGGAACGCGAACAGCAGGCCGACCGCGCTCTCGATGAAGGGGACCAGGGGGATGGGCGTCGCGAAGGTCCACCGCGCGCCGGCCAGCGTCTCGACCAGATCGCCGCTGTTCGTGCCGCAGACGCCGTTGGTGGCGCTGGCGCTGCAGCCCGAGTGTTCGAAGTTGAGCTGCAGGTTCAGCCAGACCGGCGCGACGACGCTGTCTGTCGCCTTGTAGCCGTAGTCGAGCCCCAGCTTGGCGCCGCTCAGCGTGTCACCCAGCCCCTGGCCGATCAGCACGTGGAGCGACAGCTGGTTGTCGCGCAGGAAAGGGTGCGGGCCGTGCAGCAGGTTCTCGTCGGCGCGCGCCCCGGCCGGCCAGCTCAGCGCGACGGCGGCCGCCAGGGGGAGCAGTGCGCGCCGCAGCGCGAGGAGTGGATTGCCTTGGCGGACTCGCATAGCCTGAGCCCGCCGAGGATATGGAAGATCGATCGCCACGTACAATTTCTTGCCTGCGCGGCGCCTCCCGGCTCGCCTCCGTCACGGTCGCGCTGCTCCTGACACTGGGCGGCTGCGCCGGGCGCCACGCGGGGCCGCGGACCCTGGCGGCGCTGGGCGCGGTGGCCGTCGGCGCCGGCAGCGCGGGCTGGGCCGCCGGCGAGCGGATCGCCGACGATCGCGCGACCGCGTCGAATGGCCTCTCGCGCGCGGGCTTCATCACCGCCGCCGTGGGGTTGGCGGCCGTCGTCGCCGCGGGTGGCTGGATGGCCGCGGCCGTCGCCTGCACTGCCGATCCCGACTGCGCCGAGACCGAGACGTGCCGCGAGGTGCCGGCGCCGCCCGGCGGCGTTCCCTACAAGCAGTGCGTGCCGCGGCAGTAGCGGGCGGCTACTCGGGCGAGTCCAGGTCGAACTCGGTCCACTCGTCGACCGCCGTCGAGGCAGGCGGCGTTCGCAGGGCGGGCTCGGACCATTCGTCGTGCCCGACCGTGTCCACGGCCGGTGACGAGGCGCGGGGGGCCGGGGGTGGCGGAGGGGTGGGGGAAGGAGGGTGGGGCGCGGCGCCGGGCGTGGCCTCGTTGCCGCGCAGATCCATCGGCAGCGTCTTGCGCCGCTCTTTCTTCTTGGTCAGCAGAATGGGCGCTGCCGAGAGACCCGGGTTGGTGCCGTCGAAACGCACCTGCTGCGCGGCCGGCGGCGTCGCGATGATTGGCGCGGGACCCGACGGCCGGCGCGCGGCCGGGGCGGCGGCGGCCGCCGCGGCGTTTCGCTGCTCGAGTGAGCGCCGGAAGCGCACGGAGCCGTAACACTGCTGCAGCTCGTCCCGCAGCTCCTCCATCGACTGGTGGCGCTTGAGCGGGTCCTTGGCCAGCGCCTTCATGATCAGGGCTTCGGCCTCGGGGGTGATCTCGATGCCCGGCGCCCGCTCCCGGGGCGGCGTCACCGGTTCGGAGACCACCTTCAGCATGACGTCCACCGCCGTCTCGCCCGCGAACGGGATCGTGCCGGTCAGCATCTCGTAGAAGATGACGCCCACGGCGTAGATGTCCGTGCGCGGGTCCGAGATGCCGACGCGCGCCGTCTCGGGCGCCATGTACTCGGGCGTGCCGAAGACGACGCCCTGCTGGGTGACGCGCCCCTCGGCGACGTTGGGGTCGCGGACCTTGGCGACGCCGAAGTCCAGGATCTTCACGAAGTCGAACGCCTTCTCGCGCTCGGTCACCGTGTGCGTGCCGGTCTCGTCGCTGATCTGCCGGATCAGCTCGCGCCGCCCCTCGCGCGGGGTCAGCATGATGTTCTCGGGCTTCAGGTCCCGGTGGACGATCCCCTTGGCGTGGGCCGCGCCCAGCGCGCCCGCGATCTGGTTGATGATCGTGATGGCGCGCAGCAGCTCCAGCCGGCGCTCGCGCTGCAGGACCGCGTCCAGCGGCTGCCCGCGCAGGAACTCCATCACGAAGAAGACGGTTCCGTCGCTCGACTTACCGAAGTCGGTGATGTCGACGATGTTCGGGTGGTTGATCAGGCTGGCCGCGCGCGCCTCGCGCAGGAACCGCTTGATCGACTCCTCGCGGCCGCCGTACCCGTCGTGCAGGATCTTCACGGCGACTTCCTTGCCGATGTAGACGTGCTCGCCGCGATAGACGACGCCCATCCCGCCGCGCCCGACGATCTCGTGCAGCTTGTACTTGCCCACGGTGGTGCCCGCACGGGCATCCGCGGCGATGACTCTGTTCAAGTTGGGCACGCGCGTCGATTCCGAAGACCGGCTGTCGCGATTG
>CAZJMY010000684.1:0-1766 GCA_964546845.1 uncultured Myxococcales bacterium
CGCCAGCGCCGTCTCCATCAGCGCGCACACCTGCTGCGCGCTGGCCGGCGCGCTCACCTGCGCCGTCAGCAGCAGCTCGCGTCCCAGGTCGTCCACCGACAGCACCACCGGGTAGTTCGTCCGCTCCTCGCTCCACACCACCTCAGGACCGCTCGCCACCTCGGGCTCGGGCTGTTGCGCCCCCTCTTCCAGCGCGGTGTGCCGGTAGTTGAGGAGCGCCGTGAACAGCGGCGTCTGCGCGGGGACGCCGCTGCAGCGCTGCGCCAGCGCCAGCGACGCGTGCTCGTGCTCGATGATCCGCGCCAGCATCCCCTGCGTCGCCTGCAGGCTCTCCGTGACCGTCGGCTCGGCCACGTCGATGCGCACCGGCAGCGTGTTGATGAACATCCCCAAAACCCGCTCGACCTCCGCGCCGCCGCCCATCCGCCCGAACAGCACCGTCCCGAACACGACGCGCGACTGCCCGGTCAACCGCGACAGCACCAGCGCCCAGGCCAGGTGCATCACGCTCGCCGTGCTCACCCCCGCCGCGCGGGCCCCCGCGCGCACCCCCGCCGACAGCTCCGCCGGCAGCAGCCTCCGGAATTCGTCCACGCCGCTGCCGTTGCCCTCCACCTCCAGCAGCTCGAACGGCGCCGTCGGCTCCTCGACCTCCCCCAGCATCTCCCGGAAGAACGCCTCGTGCTCTTCCCGCCGCTTTCCGCCCCGCGCCCGCGCCACGAAGTTCCGGAACGGCACCGGTGCCGACAAGCGATCCCCCTGGCCTGCCTCGATGGCCTCCGCTTCCTCGACGAGGAGCCGCAACGTCGCGTGGTCGATCACCAGGTGGTGAGCCAGAACCAGCAGCAGCCACCGCCCCCCCGGCGCGTCGCAGGCCGCCACCGTGCGCAGCAGCGGCGCCTGATCGAGATCCATCCGGTAGTGGCGGGCCTCATAGCGGCCCTTCAGTTGGTCGGCGATCGGGCCGACCTGCGGGTCCAGGTCCAGAACCTCCAGCGGGATCGTCGCCCGCCGGTGCACGACCTGCACCGGCTCGTCCAGCCCCTCCCAGGCGATCGACGTACGCAGGATGTCGTGGCGGTCGACGACGCTTTGCAACGTCGCGACGAAGCCGTCCAGCTGCTCGCGGCTGCCGACGGTGAGCAGGATCGACACGAGGTAGGCGTCTCCGCGTTCTCCGACCAGGTGATGAAAGAGGATCCCCTCCTGCAGGGGGGCCAGCGGGTAGATGTCCTGCACGTTCGCGGCCCCGCCGGGAACGGTGGCGACGAGCCGGTCAATCTCCGGCTGGTTCAACTTCACCAGGGTCAGCATCTCCGGGTTGATGGCCTGAGCGTCCGCCGGAATCAGGTTCGGCGGCACCTGGGCGCCCGCCGGCTCGGGCGCGAGCGCCTGGGCCAGCCCGGCCACGCTCGGGTTGCTGAACACGGTCCGCACGTCGGCGTGCAGGCCGGCCCGCCGCATCCGCTCGACCAGCGTCACGGCCAGCAGCGAGTGCCCGCCCAGCGCGAAGAAGTTGTCGTCGCGCCCCACACGCTCGACGCGCAGCAGGTCGGCCCAGATGCTCGCCACCTGCTGCTCCAGCTCGCCGCGCGGCGCCTCGTACCCCCGGACGCCGAAAGCCTCTCCGCCGGGCGCCGGCAGCGCACGTCGATCCAGCTTGCCGTTCGCCGACAGCGGCAGCGACGCCAACCGCACGTACGCCGACGGCACCATGTACTCCGGCAGCACCGCCCGTGCGTGCCCGCGCAACTCCTCCGCCTCCG
>CAZJMY010000685.1:0-1433 GCA_964546845.1 uncultured Myxococcales bacterium
ATCGCGGGTGAGGCGGGCGTGCCGTTCTTCTCGATCTCGGGGTCGGACTTCGTCGAGATGTTCGTGGGCGTCGGCGCCAGCCGCGTGCGCGACCTGTTCGAGCAGGGGAAGAAGAACGCCCCCTGCATCATCTTCATCGACGAGATCGACGCCGTGGGCCGTCACCGCGGCGCCGGCCTGGGCGGCGGCCACGACGAGCGCGAGCAGACGCTGAACCAGCTGCTGGTCGAGATGGACGGCTTCGAGTCCAACGACGGCGTCATCCTGATCGCGGCCACCAACCGGCCGGACGTGCTCGACCCCGCGCTGTTGCGGCCGGGCCGGTTCGACCGCCGGATCGTGGTTCCGCGCCCGGACGTCAAGGGGCGCACGGGCATCCTGGGCGTCCACACCAAGAAGACGCCGCTGGCCGGGGGCGTCGACCTGGACGTCATCGCGCGCGGCACGCCGGGCTTCTCGGGGGCCGACCTCGAAAACCTGGTGAACGAGGCGGCGCTGCTGGCCGCCCGCGCCGACAAGACCCAGCTGGACATGGGCGACTTCGAGAAGGCGAAGGACAAGGTCCTGATGGGCCCCGAGCGCCGCTCGATGATCATCAGCGACAGCGACAAGCGGGTCACCGCCTACCACGAGGCCGGGCACGCGCTGGTCGGCAAGATGATGAAGGGGTCCGACCCCGTCCACAAGGTCACCATCATCCCGCGCGGCCGGGCCCTGGGGTTGACCCAGCAACTGCCGCTCGAGGATCGGCTGAACCTGTCCAAGGACGGCGCGAACGATCAGATCGCCGTCGCCATGGGCGGGCGCGTCGCGGAAGAGCTGATCTTCCACCAGCTGACGACCGGCGCCTCCAACGACATCCAGGTCGCCACCGACCTGGCCCGCAAGATGGTTTGCGAGTGGGGCATGTCCGACAAGCTCGGGCCGCTGCACTTCGGCAAGCGCGAGGCGGAGGTCTTCCTGGGGCGCGACTTCGGTGACGCCGGCAAGGAATACAGCGAGCAGACCGCGATCGAGATCGACAACGAGGTCCGCACGATCGTCACGTCGAACTACGAGCGGGCGAAGAAGATCGTGATGGACAACCTCGACAAGCTGAAGGCGCTGGCCGAGGCCTTGCTCGAGTACGAAACGGTCGACGGCGCCGACATCGACGTCATCTTCGCGGGCAACCGCCTCGAGCGGAAGCCGGCCGTCCCGGCCGCCGCCGCCGCGCACGCCGCCGCCCGCGCCGCCCAGCAGGACAAGGAAAAGGCCGCGCGGCCCAGCATCTTCGCGCCGCCCCGTCCCGTCCCCGACAAGGCGTAACGCGCGGTTCGCTCGCTGCGTGGGAGGGGCCGCTGCCCCTCCCGCGAGCGCCGCGGCTTTCGGCGTTGAACTCGCTCGCGATGCTCGCTCTGGCGCTGTAGAAAGGCGCAGGCATGGGGCGGTGT
>CAZJMY010000686.1:0-4982 GCA_964546845.1 uncultured Myxococcales bacterium
CGCTACTACACGCCCAAGGGGCGGTCGATCCAGGGGCAGGGGATCACGCCCGACGTCGTCGTCGACGCCACGGCGCCGCCCAGCGACCCCGACGAGGCCGACCTGCCGCGCGAGCGCGATCTGCACAAGCGGCTGCGCAACGAGCAGGGGGACAAGCCGGTCGAGGCCCAGCGCCTGGACGACTACCAGCTGCAGATGGCGCTGGACTACCTGCACTCCTGGTCGGTGTTCGCCCGCCAGACGGCCAGGAAGTAACGGCCGAGAAGTCGCTTCCGCCGCAGTTGCATTTCGAAGACAGATGCGGTCTTCTCCGAGGCCCGGCGCAAACGCGCGCCAGCGACGAGAGGAGCCAGCATGTCGTTCGGAGCACCCCCTCCGGGAATGGACGAGTACCAGCGCCTGATGGCCGAACGGGCCGCTGCGGAGAAGCGAAAGCGGACGATCTACACGGTCGTGGCCATCGCCGTGTTGGGCGGGGGCGGGTTCTGGATGTTCCAGCAACGGCGCAAGAACGCCGCCGCCCAGGCGGTGGTGGACGCCGGCGGCCGGTTCGCGGAGCGCGAGAAGAGCGAGATGGGCGCTTTCTGGAATTGCGTGATGTCGGGCGAGGTCGACATCGGCAGCTTCAACAACGCCGACCAGGTGCAGCAGCGCATCGAGAGCGCGTTCTTCACCCAGCAGAAGACCTACCCCGACCACGTGCTGGAAGAGTGCATCCCCAAGCTGGAAGGCGCGAAGTCGGCCATGGCCAGCATTCCGGACATGCCGGACGTGCTGCGGCCGCCGCTCGACAAGTACATCGAGACGTTCCCCAAGATGCAGAGCGGGCTGGACAGCTACGCCACGAAGCTGAAGACGCGCGGCGCGGTCAAGGACGTCGACGGCGCCATCCAGGAGATCGGCGGCGCGTTCACCGCCGACCCGACGCCCGAGTCGGTCGCTTTCGCCAAGTTCCTCTCTTGCGCGGTCCCGGATCTCGAGAAGAAGAAGGACGTGCAGACGCTGCTGCAGGACCTGGCCGACACCTGCAAGAAGGATCCGGTCCCGTTCATGACGAAGGTGCGGACCGATTGCGGTTCGCTGGTGACGAACGTCGACAAGAACGGCAAGCCGGCGCCCGACAAGAACTTCAAGGCCATCTCCAAGAAATTCGTGGAGGAGGACAACAGCCGGTTGCTGCAGGCGTGGGAGTACTGCGGCAAGCGCTCGCGCAAGGGCAAGAAGGTGCAGGACATGGAGGACTTCCTGGTCGCGTTCGGCGACTACATGGAGGCCCGCAACGACGTCGCCAAGACGGCGCGCGAGGAAGCGGCGCGCATGCTGGGCCAGCCCTTGCCCCAGGCAAAGGAAAAGAAGGAAGGCGCCGCCCCGCCGGCCCCGTAGAGTCGGGGCGGCTGCCGACGAGCAGGGCAGCTCGATGGGCCGCCCCCGGGCGCCCGCCACGGTGCCCGCGCGTGATTACGTTGTTTCCCGAGCCGGGAGGCGGGGGAATGCGGATCGCGCAGGTTTCGCCACTTTACGAGAGTGTCCCGCCCAAGCTTTACGGCGGGACCGAGCGGGTGGTCTACTTCTTGACCGAGGCGCTGCTCGACCTCGGTCACGAGGTGACGTTGTTCGCCAGCGGGGATTCGCGGACGCGGGCGCCGCTGGTTCCGGTCGCGCCGACCGCGCTGCGGCTGAACCCGAATTGCCAGGAGCAGGTCGCGCCGCACGTGCGCCTGGTCGAGGAGGTCATGCGGCGGGCCGATGAGTTCGACGTCATCCACTTCCACGTCGACTACTTCGGGTTCTCGCTGGCCTCGCGATCGAACGTGCCGCACGTGACCACCCAGCACGGCCGTCTCGACATCCCGGAGCTGGAGCCGCTGTTCCGGATGTTTCCGAACGAGCCGCAGGTCTCGATCTCGAACGCGCAGCGCGGGCCCCTGGCGTTCGCGAACTGGGCGGGGACCGTGTACCACGGGCTTCCCCCCGACCTGTACCGGCTGCAGCCGCGGCCGGGCCGCTATCTGGCCTTCCTGGGGCGTGTCTCGCCTGAAAAGCGGGTGGATCGCGCCATCGAGATCGCCCAGCAGCTGGACATGCCGCTCAAGATCGCGGCCAAGGTGGCCAGCTACGACCAGGCGTACTTCGAGCAGACGGTCAAGCCGATGCTCGGCGATCCGCGGATCGAGTTCATCGGCGAGATCGGCGAGGCGGACAAGCAAGACTTCCTGGGCAACGCGGCGGCGCTGCTTTTCCCCGTCGATTGGCCCGAGCCCTTCGGGCTGGTCATGATCGAAGCCATGGCCTGTGGCACGCCGGTGGTTGCCTTTCGCCGCGGCTCGGTCGCCGAGGTCGTCACGGACGGCGTGTCCGGGTTCGTCGTCGACTCCGTCGAGGAGGCGGTCGCCGCGACGCCGCGGGCCATCGAGCTGTCCCGGGCGGGGTGCCGCGCCGAGTTCGAGGCGCGCTTCCTGGCCGAACGGATGGCGCGCGACTACGTCACCGTCTACGAGAGCCTGTGCGAGGCCAAGCGGGATAGCCTGTGGCTGCGCACGCGCCGTGCGGCCGGCGCGGAGATCACGTGAGCGAGGCAGGGACCACGAAGGCGCGCGGCTCGAACGGCGCGCCCCCGCCTGTGGACCTGGTCACGACGCCCAGCCCGCCGCGCCACGACGAGGACGAGCTCCTCGAGCACCACGACACGTTCTACATCCAGGCAACGTCGTCGCGCACGGACGACCGCACGCGGGTGCTGAAGTACGGCGACACGTTCGGGGTCTTCGACCGGTTCGGAGACGTGCAGCCGGTCGGGCTGGGGGAACAGGGGCTCTACGACGACGGCACGCGCTTCCTCTCGCGGCTGGAGCTGCGGGTCGGCGGCCGGCGGCCGCTGCTGCTGAGCTCGACGGTCCGCAAGGAGAACGATCTGCTGGCCGTGGATCTGGCCAATCCCGATCTGAAGGACCGATCCGGGCAGCTGACCCTGGCGCGCGGAGAGCTTCACGTCTTCCGCAGCAAGTTCATCTGGAAGAACGTCTGCTACGAGCGGTTGCGCATCTCCAGCTTCGGGCGCGATCCGACGGCGGTCGAGGTGACGTTCGACTTCGACGCCGACTTCGCCGACATCTTCGAGGTCCGCGGGTCCAAGCGGCCGCGGCGCGGTCGGCGCGCCGACGAGCCGCCCCGTGCGGACGGGGTGACCTTCGGTTACGAGGGGCTGGACGGCGTCACGCGCCGC
The DNA here is from genome assembly GCA_964546845.1 of uncultured Myxococcales bacterium. Classification (GTDB taxonomy): domain Bacteria; phylum Myxococcota_A; class Polyangia; order Fen-1088; family Fen-1088; genus JADGRB01. The sequence goes on from CAZJMY010000686.1 coordinate 3,224, forward strand.
GCGCGGCTCACCTTCGATCCTCCCCCCGCCGAGCTGACGGCGCGGCGCGCGCGGTACCGGCTGGAGCTGGGCCCGCGCCAGTCGACGACGCTGGTCGTGACCGTCGCCTGCGAGCGCGGCGAGAGCGCGCCCCGGGCGCTGCCCGTCGACCAGGCGTTCTCGGCGCTGGCGGGGGCCCTGTCGGGCGCGCCGTTCTCGGGCTGCCGCGTCCAGGCCACCAGCGACGAGCTGGACGAATGGATCGCGCGTTCGATCTCCGACCTGCAGATGATGGTGACGGAGACGCCGCACGGCGCGTATCCCTACGCGGGCGTCCCCTGGTTCAGCACCCCCTTCGGCCGCGACGGCATCATCACCGCCCTGGAGGCGCTGTGGTTCGAGCCGTCGCTGGCGCGCGGCGTGCTGGGGTACCTGGCGGCGACCCAGGCGGACGAGGCGGCGCCAGAGCGCGACGCCCAGCCGGGCAAGATCCTGCACGAGGCGCGCGGCGGCGAGATGGCGGCGCTGGGCGAGGTGCCGTTCGGTCGCTACTACGGCAGCGTCGACGCCACGCCGCTGTACGTGATGCTGGCCGCCGCCTACTTGCGCCGGACCGGCGACCTGGAGTTCATCCGCGAGCTGGCGCCCAACGTCGAGCGCGCGCTGGCCTGGATCGAGCGCGACGGTGACTCCGACGGCGACGGCTTCGTCGAGTACGCGCGCCAGACCTCGACCGGGCTGGTGCAGCAGGGGTGGAAGGACTCGCACGACTCGATCTTCCACGCCGACGGCGCGCTGGCGGAGGGGCCCATCGCGCTGTGCGAGGTGCAGGGCTACGTCTACGCCGCCTTCCGGGCGGCCGCCGAGATCGCGACGGCGCTGGGGCGGCCCACCCATGCCGAGACGTACGTGCGAAAGGCCCAGGTGCTGCGGGCCCGCTTCGCCGAGAAGTTCTGGGACCCGGAGCTCGGCACGTACGTGCTGGCGCTGGACGGGCAGAAGCGCCCCTGCCGCGTGCGCAGCTCGAACGCCGGCCACGCGCTGTGGACGGGGATCGCCGACCCGGCCCACGCGCGCCAGGTCGCCGACACGTTGATGCGCGACGAGAGCTTCTCGGGCTGGGGCATCCGCACCATCGCCAGCTCGGGCGCCCGCTACAACCCGATGTCGTACCACAACGGGTCGATCTGGCCGCACGACAACGCGCTGATCGCGGCCGGGTTCGCGCGCTACGGGTTCGGCGACCTGGGGCTGCGCCTGTTCGAGTCCATGCTGGCGGCCAGCGCGACCGTCGACCTGCACCGCTTGCCCGAGCTCTTCTGTGGGTTTGCGCGGCGGCCCGGCGAGGGGCCGACCCTCTATCCGGTGGCGTGCGCGCCCCAGGCGTGGGCGTCGGCGACCGTGTTCCTGCTGCTGGGCGCGGCGCTGGGGATCTCGATCGACGGCGCGCGCGGCGAGATCGCGTTCGACCACCCGGTGCTGCCGCCGGGCATCGGCGAGCTGCGCATCAACGGGCTGGCGGTGGGCGGCGGACGCGTCGACCTGCTGGTCGAGAGCCACCCGCACGACGTCGGCCTGACCGTGCTGCGCCGCGAGGGGAACGTCAGCGTCGTCGTCGTGAAGTAGGCGGCGCCTCGAACGTGAACGTCAGCGGCAGCAGCCCCCCGACGGTCGTTTGGGCGGGCTCCCCGGCTGGTCCTGCGATGAAGACGGGCGCGTCGGGCGACGCGAACTCGGCCAGCACCTGCCGGCAGGCGCCGCACGGCGAGGCGGGCGGGCG
>CAZJMY010000687.1:0-6894 GCA_964546845.1 uncultured Myxococcales bacterium
CCCGCCGCTGCCGAGCCGCCCGTGCCCGTCGCGGGCGCTCCGCCGGTGCCCGTCGCGCTCGACCCGGCAGCGCCCGTCGAACCCGCGGTGCCCGAGTGGCCGCCGCCGCCGCTGGGGGCGTCACTGGGCTTGGTGAACGTGCAGAAGCTGCTCACGCAGGTGGCGCCCAGCGAACGGCACTTGCAGTCCGCGTCGGTGGTGCACCAGCCGTCCGAGCCCTTCGGTTGCGTCCCCGCCGGCTTGCAGGTGAGCACGGGGTCCGCGATGTAGTCGCAAACCTCCCCACCGCAGGCGGGGTTCGGACAGTCGACGTCGTTCACGCAGCTGGTCGCGGCGCGGGCGCTGCCCGCTGCCAGCACACAGCCGAGAGCTGCCAGGATCGACCACCGAATCGACCACCGAATCGTCATCGCGCGTCCGTTCATGCGGGCCTCCAATAGTGAACTATGTTTACCATTATTCGCCGCCGCGCGGGCGGCGCTGTTCCCAGTTCCACGCGTGGGCGACGATCTCCTCGAGCTCCGCGTACTGCGGCTTCCAGCCCAGCAGCTCCCGGATGCGGCTGGGATCCGCGACAAGCACCGGGCTGTCGCCGGGGCGGCGCGGCGCCAGCTGGTGCGGCACCGGCAGGCCCGCGACCTTCTCGACGGTGGCCATGACCTCCTTGACGGAATAGCCGCGGCCGATGCCGACGTTGGCGACGAAGCTGGCGCCCCCGCCGGCCAGGTGACGCAGGGCCGCGACGTGCGCGGCGGCCAGGTCGTTGATGTGGACGTAGTCGCGCACGGCGGTGCCGTCGGGCGTCGGGTAGTCGGTCCCGAACAAGGACAGCGGCCGCCCCCGCCCCAGCGCCGCCTGGATCGCCAGCGGGATGAGGTGGCTCTCCGTGGGGTGCGCCTCGCCCAGCTCGCCCGCCGGGTCGGCGCCCGCCGCGTTGAAGTAGCGCAGCGCCGCCGACCGCACGCCGTACGCCCGCTCGTAGCGCGCCAGGACCTTCTCGATCATCAACTTCGAATCGCCGTACGGGCTCAGCGGAGCCAGCGGATGGTCCTCGTCCAGCGGCACCCGGACGGGGTCGCCGTAGACGGCCGCCGACGACGAGAAGACGATCTCGCGGACGCCCGCGGCGACCATCTCGTCCAGTAAGTTTAGAGTGTTTACAAAATTGGCGCGAAAATACTTGCTCGGATCCGTCACCGACTCGCCGACCTGGATCAGCGCCGCGAAGTGGATCACGGCACGCACGTCGTGGCGCGCCAGCACCGCCCGGATGGCCGCCGGGTCCGCGAGGTCCCCGCGCTCGAACTTGCCCCACTTCAGGGCCCATTCATGCCCGGAGCTCAGGTTGTCGAACACGACCGGCTCCATCCCGGCGGCGTCCAAGAGTTTGACCGTGTGGCTGCCGATATAGCCGGCTCCACCGACGACGAGAATCGACATGCGCCCGTCATAAGACAACTGGCCGATGGCCGCAACCCCCGTCGCCGGAGCGCCGCGCCCGCGCACCGCTCGTAGTAGGATGCGCCCGCGCCGCGACGGCCCGACGATGCGACCGAAAGTCCTGACGCTGTTTCCCAGAGCCGTGGGCGGCGGCGCCGAACGGCTGGTCCTGGACCAGATGCGGTTTCATCAGGACGCGGGCTACGATTTGACGGTCGTCGCGCTGCGGACGGGGAAGCTGCACGACGCGTTCGCCGTCCATTCTTGCTACTCCTCGCTGCGCGCCGGCATTCGCTTCAACCCGGTGGCGCTCGCCCGGCTGAACGAGCTCGTGCGGACGCGCGGCATCGACGTGCTGCACACGCACCTGCAGGAAGCCGATTTCTACGGCTACTGGCTGAAGCGCCTCAACCCGCGGCTGATCTGGATGTCGACCCGCCACAACGCCGACGACTTCCGCACGCGCTGGTTCTGGCGGACGCTGAACACCGCCATCTCGCGCCCCGTCCAGCAGGTGATCGCGGTTTCGAACAGCGTGCGTGAGTTCGTGGCCCGGTACGAGGGCATCCCGCTCGACAAGCTGGTGGTGGTCCGGAACGGGATCGACCTGGCGCGCTTCGCCGAGCTCCCCAGCCGCGACGAGGCGCGCGCCCTGTTGGGCGTGGCGCCCGACGAGTTCACCGTCGGCATCGTGGGCCGGCTGGCGCCCCAGAAGGGGCACAAGTTCCTGCTGGAGGCGACGGCCCGCCTGCTGCCTCAGATTCCGCGCCTGAGGCTGCTGATCGTCGGCGAGGGGCAGCTCGAACGCCGCCTGCGGGGCCAGGCCGGCGCGCTGGGGATCTCCGACCGGGTGTCGTTCGTCGGCTTCCGCGCCGACGTCGCCCAGGTCTACCCGGCGATGGACGTGCTGGCGGTCCCGTCCCTGTTCGAAGGGCTGTCCCTGGTGCTGGTCGAGGCGCTGGTCTGCGGGCGGGTGGCGGTCTGCGCGCGCGCCTCCGGCCTGATTGACGTCGTCGAGGACGGCAAGAACGGGATCATCTTCGAGGTCGGCGACGTCGAGGGGCTGGCGCAGGCGATCGGGCGCGTGTACCGCGGCGAGTTCGACCCCGACATGCCCCGCCGCGCGCAGGAGGCGGCCCGCGCCGACTACGGCCTGGACACGTACCTGGCCCGCCTCGAGCGCCTGTATCGGGATCAGATCGCGGCGCGCGGCTGAACGCCTGCGCTCATGCGCCGGCCCGGCGCCCGAGCCGTTGCCGCAAGGTCTGCGCCCAGCGCCGCTCCTCGGGGGGCAGCCCCGCCGCCAACAGCGCCCCCAGGTAGGTCACCAGCCCGACGACCAGCACCAGCGCCACCCGAACCGCCGGCGGAACGTGTAGCGCGTGGACCGCGGACTCGGCGGCGAACGCGACTGCCGCCGCTAACAGTGGCTTCCAGAGCCCCAGGCTGAACGGCGAGACGCGCTCGAACAGCGCGACCTGGACCAGCGCCGCCCCCTGCACCACCAGCGTGGTCCCCAGCGCCGCGCCTGCCGCCCCCACGAACCCGTAGCGCGGGATCAGCAGCAGGCTGGCGCCCACGTTGAACGCGGCGCCCAGCGTGTTGTTGAGCAGCGTCGGGCGCGAGCGGCCGCTGGCCACCAGCACCCAGCCGACCAGCCCCAGTGCCGCGTTCATGAAGTGGCTGATCGCCAGCAGCACGACGGCCGACGACCCCGCCACGTACGCCGGCCCGTAGAGGCCGCCCAGCAGCTCGCGCCGCAGCACAATCACGGCGCCGGCCAGCGCCCCGGCCACGCTGACCACCCAGCGCGTCGCCAGGTGCAGGTTGTACCGAAGCCGCGCGCGATCGTTCAGCTCCAGCGACTCGGCCATCACACCCGCGACGATGGCGTCGAAGGCGTAGCGGATGTTGGCGATGACGCGCGTCAGGAACTCGGCCGCCGCGTAGACCGCCGCGCCCTTCGGGCCCAGGTAGGCCGTCACGATCAGCATGTCGGCGCGCTGGTAGGCGACGTTGAGGATCTCCGCCGCCGAGACCGTCAGCGCGAAGCGGTTGAATCCGGGGATTCGCGGCGCGCGCCACAGGTCGCGCGTCTCCTCGGGGCCGAACACGCGCCGCGCCGCCCGCACGCCGATGACCGCCACCGTCGCCGCGCTGATCAGCTGCGCGGTGACCAGCCCGCGCAGCCCGCCGCCCAGCGCCCACGCGACGACGCCGGCCACCAGAAGCAGGCTCGGCTCGATGAGGCCGCGCACCAGGAAGTTGATGCGCGTCACCCGCGCGGCCAGCGTGGCCTGGATTAGAATGACCACCAGCCCGGTGAACGGCGGCGCCAGGGCCAGGATGCGCAAGGCCGGCCCCAGCGCCGGAAGGTCCAGCGCGCGGCCGATCGCCCCGGCCGCCACCGCCAGCACCAGCCCGATCGCCAGCGACACCCCGATGCCCAGGCGGAGGCCGCTGCCCAGCGCGCGCCGCACCCCGTCCGGATCGCGCGCCGCCCGCGCGCCGGCCACGTACCGCAGCATCGCCTTGTCCGCGCCCGCCGGGGCCGCGCGCGTCGCCAGCTCCAGCACGGCCAGCGCGGCCTGGTAAGCCCCGTAGATGGCCGGCCCGAACAGGCGCGCGAACACGACCTGGGTCGCCGACGTCACCGCCTGCAGCAGGATCGTCAGCGTCTGGACCGCGCCGCTACGGGCCGCGTGGCGTGCGTCCGCGTCTGCGGGCTGCGGGTCCGGCCTCTCCGTCACGGCGCGCTCCGATCAATCGGGCGCGTAGCCGTAGCTGTCGCGGCGCAGGATCGCGTCGGCGTGCGCGCGCTCCTCGGGCATGTCCACCTCCAGCCAGCCGTGACCGCTGATGTCGCGACAGAGCGGCGGGCGGCCGGCGTCGGCCAGCCGCTGCAGCACGCGCTCGACGTGAATCGCCCGCCCCTCCTCGGCCAGAGCCGCCTCCGCGGCAGCCCAGTAGCGCGCGGCCGCCTCCGCCGGAACCTTGGTCATCCCCACGTAGCCGGCGTCGAACGTCGCCAGTGTCTTCGAGATCCGCTGGATGCGGCCGCGCGCATCGCGCTCGACCTTCATGTCGTCGGCGCCCAGGGTCCGGTCGGTGTCGATGAAGCCGGTCACGTCCCCGACCTCCGCGGCCGCCAGCGGCGCGATGGTGGCCCGGTACACATGGTCGACGTTCATCAGCAGGAACTCGTCGGGGACCAGCGCGCGCGCCGACAGCAGCGAGACCAGGTTCCCGTCGCGGAAGGCGCGGTTCTCGATCAACGTGACCGGCAGCTCGCGCCGCGCGATCTCGGCGGCCACCAGATCGAACGCGTAGCCGCCGACGACCACGATGCCCGTGGCGCCCGCCGCGCGCGCGAAGCGGACGGCGTGAACCAGCAACGGCTGATCGCCGACTTCGATCAGAGCCTTCGGCAGCCGCTCGGTCAGCGCACCGAGGCGGCTCCCGAGACCGGCCGCCAGCAACACCACCTGCATGGGAGCTAGCGCGCGGCGGCTGCCGGGGCCCGGCGCCCGCTCTGGCCGCCTGACGGCTGGAACAGCTGGGGCAGAGCTGCGAACCGGCGCACGACCGGCACGTGCGGGAACCGGAGCATGAACCGCTCGGGCGCGAAGGTGCTCGCCACCGCGACGAAGGGGACGCCCTCGCGCTCGGCGATGGCGCCGTCGTGCAGCGAATCGCCGACGAACAGCATCTGCTGGCGGTCGATCTGGAAGAACCGCGACACCGCGTCGAAGTGCGGGCGCCCCTTGGCCAGGCCGCCGCCGAACCCCAGCGTCAGCGCGAACTCGTACCGGGACGACTGCGCGAAGGCGTCCACGTTCTCGACGCCGTTGTTCGACGACACGACGATGCGCACGCCGGCGGCGCGCAGCGTGTCCAGCGCGCGCCGCGTGTCAGCGGGCATCTGGATGTTGTTGCAGCGGGCGGGCTTGGCGGCCTCGAAGGTGTTCGAGGCGTCGTGGTTCCGCGGGTCGCCCGGGTAGATCTCTTCCAGCTGGCTGGCGAACGGCAGGCCGCAGGTCGCCAGGTACAGCTCGCGCGCCAGGATCGAAGGCGTCCCGTAGAACCGCTCCATCACCTCCGCGGCGATGTCGGCCAGCGTCGGCATCGTGTCGATCAGCGTGCCGTCCAGGTCGCAGAGCAACACCTTCGGCAGCGGCAGAGATCCGAGGACCGGGCCGCGCGCGACGTCGCCCGAAGCGCGTGGGGTCGCCCCGGTCAGGGATTCGAGGCTGGGCGGAGCGGCGATGCCGGAGACGGACATTGGCCGGCATAAGAGCAAACCTGACACCAAGCCGCCACATTTCTACAAGTGCCCGTAATCGCGTGGCTTAGCGGCGCTCCTGACACCAAAGTGTTCAATTCCTGACACGGTCGCCGGTAGGTTTTCAACGCACCTACGCGCCGACGACGATGATGAACTGCCAGTGGTTGGCCTCGATGCCGTAGCCGAAGTCGACCCCGACCAGCGGAACGGCGACCGACCGCAGGAAGAACCGGAGCCCCACCCCGACGTCGTTGTGAATGACGTCTCGGCTGAACCCGGAGCGGAAGGGGCTCAGGAACGTGCGCGCGTCGGTCGTGTCGCGCTGCACGTAGGTCGAATACTGCGGGGGCCCGTACGGATCGGTGATCGGGACCCCGTTTGGCTGGTCCCGGTACCAGATGGCCTGAACGTCGTAGAAGCCGAGGGCCCTGAAGTCCAGCGACCCCACGGAGAACAGCGGGAAGTGGTACTCCAGCTTCCCCCACAGCTGCGTGTCGCCGCGGAACTGCTGGCCCAGGTAGCCGCGAAGGTTGTTCCCGCCGGCCGTGTTCTCGTTCCAGAACGGCAGGTCGTGGCCGATGACGGCGCCGCCCGCGTAGATCAGGTTGTGGGATTTGAAGAAGCGGATCCCCTGCTCCCAGGCGCCGCCCGCCTTCCAGAAGGTGAAGTCGCCCCCGAACGCCGGCCCGCCCAGGTCGAAGGTCCCGGTCAACGCCTGCCCGGTCATGACGGCGAACTCGCGGGCCCGAAAGTCGAAGCTCAACATCGCGCGCCCGTAGCCGGAGGTGCCGACGTTGGTCGACTTGATCATCGGCATCTGGGTTTGCGGATCGTCGGAGCCGGGCCCGAAGTAGTCCCACTTCTCCAGGTGCCAGGCGACCTGGGTCTTCACGCGGCGCAGCCACGACACGCCGAAGGCCGGTTCGATCCCGTACGAAAACAGACGCGTCTCACGGAACTCCACGGGCGAGGCCAGCGACGCGCCGGGCCCGGTGCTGTCGTACTCGGGGAGGATCTGCCGCTGGATCACCCCCTGCAGCTGCCAGTACATCCAGGTTCCGAAGAGCGACGGATCCCGGTAGGCGAGCACCGCGCCCGAGTCGATCTGCGCCAGCCGCCCGCCGATCAGCAGCTGCTTGCCGCGGCCGAACAGGTTGCCGTGGACGAAC
>CAZJMY010000688.1:0-1657 GCA_964546845.1 uncultured Myxococcales bacterium
GGGAATGGGGACCATCAAGGGACGGGTCATCGTCGGGTACGACAAGACCGGGTTGCAGCGGGTCTTCGCCGGTGACGACCTCGGCAACTTCTGGGCTATCGACCCGGGAACCTCGTTCAACACCAACGGCGGTGCCTGGAAGTACCCGGGCGGCAGCGCCAACGCCATCAACGGCTCGCCTTACTACGACCACGACACCAACACGGTCCAGTTCGGCACCAACAGCGGAACGATCGTCGTTCTGACCAGCGGGACCAGCAGCTACACGCTGCGGAACACGGCGTACCCCTACACGCCGCCCGGCGGCGGCTCCGGCGACCCGATCACCGCCGCGCCCCTCTACTACAACGGGATCCTGGTCGTCGGGTCGACGAAGGGGAAGCTCTACTTTCTGGACCGGAACACGGGCACCGGCGTCTCGATCGTCAAGCAGTACTACTTCGGTCCCAACGAGTCGGTGTCGGGCATCGGCTATGACCCCACCTTCGACCGCTACATGGTGACGACGGCAAACTCCAGCACGCTGGACGGTCGCGTGTACTTCTTCGACTCGGTCAGCGACCCGACGTCGTCGTCGCTGTAGCGCTCACCGGACCGCGACCGGCGCCGACACCGGGACCGCGGGGCGGCGATGCAGTCGCGCGTCCAGCGACCAGCGTCCGGGCCCGACGGCGATCAGGTACAGCGACGTCAGCAGCTGCGCCCAGTCCGACCGGCTCTCGTGCAGCACCGCCCAGATCCCCACGCGCGGCGGCGCGGGTGGCAGCGGCAGGGGTGACTTGCCCAGGAACAGCGCGACCTTCGTCGACAGGATCGCCACCACCATCTCGATGACGAACGGGATGGCGGCCGCCCGGGTGAGGAGCCCCGCGATCATCAGGCAGCCGCCAACGATCTCCAGCCCGCCCACGAACGAGGCCGTGAAGTCCGGGAACGGAAAGCCCAGCTTCGTGAACCGCCCCACCCCCTGGTTCGTGTAGACGAACTTCAGGATCCCCTCCGACAGGAACACGCCGCCCGCCATCACGCGCATGAGCGCGGTGGCCGCCGGGCCGTCGACCGGCGGGTTGAGGACCCAGTCCGTGAATCGGAACAGTTTCGATCTGGATGTCATGTGCCACCTCCGCACACGAGAACGCCCAACGCGGCGCGAAGGTTCCGGCCGATCAGCGGCCGCGCGCGATGCGCGACGCCAGCCCCAGAATCTCGTCGCTGGAGAGATCGGACACCAGCGCGTACCCCAGCTCGCCCTGGCGCCACAGCGCGACGCGGAACCCGCGCTCCTGTCGCAGCGCCACCGGGACGCCGCCCGCGTCCTGGGCGGGCGCCGGGAACGCCAGCCCGGCCGCCGGAAACACCGACAGGGAGGCGACGTGCAGGCCGCGCCTGTAGACGAGCACGGCGGACTTGCGGTCCAGGTAGTAGCCGACCGAACCGCCCACCAACGTGTACTCGCCGTCGCCGCCGAACACGAACGGCAGCGCGAAATCCAGGCGCCCCGTGAACCACGGGCGAACCTGGTGGGGGCCCCCGTTCTCGACGTCGACGGGCCGCTCGCGCGCCACGACCCGCAGGTGATCGGCGACCCCTTCGGCGACCAGCGGGTCGGCCGCCTGTGGCGGGCGGCGGACGGCGACGATCACGACGACGGCGCAGG
>CAZJMY010000689.1:0-4273 GCA_964546845.1 uncultured Myxococcales bacterium
CGACTCGATGGGCAATTCGAGCGCCGCGCCGGCGGGGGCGGAGCCCGGAACCGCCCCGAGCAGCCGTCCGGCCGACACGGAGGCTGCCCCGGCGCCGGGGCGCGTGGAGGACGCGCCGCTGCCGCCGTCGTTCGAGAACGGGAGCGCGCCGCCAGCGCCGTAGCCGCCGCGGTCGCCCCTGGCCTCAACCGGCGCGGGTCGCGACCGCGGCTTCGACGTCTTCGAGGCGTTTCGGGATGGCCGCGGTGAGGACTTCGCGGCCTTCGTCGGTGACCAGCACGTCGTCTTCGATGCGGATGCCGCGCACGTCCCGGAACCGCTCGAGGCGCGTCCGATCCAGCCGCCCCTTCGCGACGGCGGCCAGGGCCGGGTTGTCGAGGATCGCCGGCGCCAGATACAGGCCCGGCTCGACGGTGACCGCCATGCCCGGCAGCAGATCGCGGTCCAGGCGCAGCGCGCCGAGTCCGAACTGGGACGCGCGCTGGCAGCCCGGCGCGTAACCGGCGCGATCGCCCAGGTCCTCCATGTCGTGCACGTCGAGCCCCAGCAGGTGTCCGACCCCGTGCGGGAACAGCAGCGCCACGACGCCCTCTTCGGCCAGCGCGATCGGGTCGCCGCGCAAGACGCCGAGGTCGACCAGCCCCGCCGCCAGCGCCTGCGCCGCGATCCGGTGGACGTTGAGGTACCGCGTACCGGGGCGCACGGCGGCGATGGCCTGCCGCTGCGCTTCCAGCACCAGCAGGTAGAAGTCGCGCTGCGTGGGCGAGAACTTCCCCGACACGGGCCAGGTCCGGGTCACGTCGCCGGCCCATCCACCTTGCGTCTCGGCGCCCACGTCGGCGAGCAGCAGGTCGCCGGCGGCCAGCTTCTGGTCCGACCGCCCGCTGTGCAGGATCTCTCCGTGCGGCGTCACGATCGACGGATAGGCGGTGGTCATCCCGCGGGCCGCCAGCTGCGCCTCCATCGCGGCCCGCACGACCCAGGCGGCCTGTCCGGGGCGCGTCACCGCCATGCCCGCGCGGTGGGCCGCGGCCGTCGCCTCGGCGGCCAGGCGGAGCTCCGCGATGGCCGGCTCGTCGTGCTGGAGGCGCAGGGCGATCATCGCCTCGGCCAAGGGGACGTCCAGCACGTCGACCTGGCCGGCGCGGATCTCGCGCCCCAGCATGCGGCTCTGTTCCAGGCAGGTCTCGGCGTCGGGGGCGGGGAGCGTGGCGACCGCGCGACCGCGCAGGCTGGCGGCCAGCCGCGCGAACGGTCGCACGGCGCAGCCGGTCGCAGCCCCGATCTGCTCCGGCGTGGGGGGCGCGCCTTCCCACAGCGCCTGATCGGGGTGCGGGTCCGGAACGTAGAGCGTGAAGGCCGCGCCGTCGTAGACGCCCATCGCGCCCGGCAGCGGCACCCCGAACAAGTACAGGAAGTGACTGCTGGCGCGGTACGGGTAGAGGTTCGCCGCGTAGTTGCGCGGGCGGGGAACGCCGGCGGCGATCAGCGCGGGCCGGGTGCCCAGCAGCCGCGCCAGCTTGGCCCGGCGCGCTTCCAGATGTCCCTGCGACGCCATCCCGCCATTATAGTCGCCGCGCCAGGCGTTCAGGGGCGGGGGCGCGGCGGCTTGGGCGGCGGGGGGCGGGCCGTGGCGCCGTCCTCGGGCCAGGCGTGCTTCGGGTACCGGCGCCCCAGCTCGCGCCGCAGCGCCGGATAGTGCTGGCGCCAGAAGCCGGCCAGGTCACGCGTGACCTGCACCGCCCGGCCGTTCGGCGCCAGCAGGTGAACCGTCAGGGGGACGCGCCCGCCGGCGATGGCGGGGGCGGCGGTCGTCCCGAAGAAGTCCTGCAGGCGGGACTCGATCCAGGGCGGGGCCGCCGCCTGGTAGTGGACCGCGACGCTGCGCCCGGCGCCCAGCGGGACGCGGGCCGGCGCCAGCGTCTCCAGCGCGCGGCGGGCCTCGGGCGACAGCGAGGCCAGGATGGTCGAGGCCAGATCGGCGCCGGGGGCGGCGAGGTCGGCGAACCCGACCCGCCCCACGCAGGCCAGGCGGACGAGCTCGGTCAGCGCGTCCGCGCCCAGCTCGGGCAGAGGTGCTCCGGGGACGTTCTGGCGCACGAAGCCGATGCGCTCCAGCAGAGCCGGGACCGCCTCGCCGCCCGGCAGCCGCTCGATGCCCCTCGCCAGCGCAGCGTCGGTCAGCAGGCGCGCCGTCTCGTCGTCGGCGGGCGCCGGTCCGGTTCGCGCGTCCAGCAGCAGCCCTCCGTAAGCCAGCCCGCTGGTCTGCTCGATCCGCTCGGTCACGGGGTTGAACACCCGCCGGTCGACGTCGGTCACCCGGTCGGCGAAGAGATCCAGCAGCCACTCGGGCTCGATGCGCGCGCTCAGCCGCACCTGGGGGCGGGCGGCGCCGGCCCGTCCCGCGCGGCGCGCGTCGACGACGTCCAGCGCGACCAGCCAGTCGCCGGGCTGGGCGCGCCCGACCTCGGCGCTGCCGCCGCCCGCGAAGACGACGGTGGTGCCGTCCGGATCCCGGCGGTGCGCCACGCGATCCGGAAAGCCAGCCAGCAGCGCCATCTCGACGGACGTTCGCCGGCCGCGCCCGTCATCCGGCGGCAGGCTGCTCACCAGCTGGCGCCGCGCGCGCCGCGTCTCCTCGACGGCGCGCGGGTCCAGCTCGAGGCGGCGCAGGGCGTCCGGCCGGAACCGCTCCCGCTCGGCGTCGCGAAACGCCTCGATCAGGTCACCCACGTCGGCGCCGCGCTCGAATTCACCCTGGCCGCCGCCGAAGGAGGCGCGGGCCGTGCGCCGGATGTCCCGCTCGGCGATCAAGGTCGCCGCCAGCGCCGCGTCGTCCAGACAGCCGCCGCTCTGGCCGGCGACGACGATGCGCGCCAGCCGCGGATGCGTGGGCAGCGGCTGCATGCGGCGCCCGACGGCGGTCAACCCCTGCGCGTCCACGGCCCCCAGCTCCGCCAGCAGCGCGCGCGCCGCGCCCCACGCGGCAGCCGGAGGCGCTTCCAGCCAGTCCAGGTCCGCCGCGTCGTGAACCCCCAGCGCCGCCAGCGTCATCGCCAGCTCCGCGAGATCGGCCCGCGCGATCTCGGGCACGTCGTAGGCCGGCCGCTGGTCGAAGTCGTGGCGGGTGTAGAGGCGCAGGGCCCGCCCCGGGCGCGTCCGGCCCGCGCGCCCGGCACGCTGCTCGGCGGACGCGCGGCTCACCCTGGCGACCGTCAGCGCCGGCAGTCCCGTCCATGGCGAATGCGCCGCCACCCGCGCCAGGCCCGAATCGACGACGGCCACGACGCCTTCGACGGTGATCGAAGACTCCGCCACGTTCGTCGCCAGCACGACCTTGCGCCGGTCCGCAGGGCCGATGGCGCGCGCCTGCTCGTCGAGCGGCATGTCCCCGTGCAGCGGCAAGATCGCGAGCGCCCCCGCCTGCGGCAGCTCCGCCAGCGCGGCCTGCGCGCGCCGGATCTCCGCCGCGCCCGGCAGAAACACCAGGATGTCGCCGTCCGGCTCCTCGCGAAGGACGGCGCGAACGGCGGCCGCCACGCGCCGTTCGAGCGGCCGGTCGTCGGCGGCCTCGCCCGGCGACAGGTGCTCGACGGCCACGTCGAACCGGCGCCCTTCCGCGCGCACCAGCGCGGCGCCGCGGCCGCTGCCGGACAGAAAGGCGCGCGCGGGCTCCGCGTCCAGCGTGGCCGACATGGCGACCACGACCAGGTCCGGCCGCTCCGCCGCCCGCAGCCGCCGCAGCCAGGCCAGGGCCAGGTCGGTGGCCACGTGGCGTTCGTGCATCTCGTCCAGCACCACCGCCGCGACGCCGCGCAGCGACGGATCGGCCAGTAGCTTTCGCACGAACAGACCCTCGGTGACGAACCGGACCCGCGTGTTCGGCCCGGCGGCCTCGTCGAAGCGCACGCTGTACCCAACGGTCTCCCCGACGCGTTCGCCGCGCTCCCCGGCGACGCGCGTGGCCGCCATGCGGGCGGGCAGGCGTCGCGGCTCCAGCACCCAGATCTCGCCGGTGGCGGCCACCCCCACGTCGAGCAGAGCCGACGGCACCCGCGTCGTCTTGCCCGCCCCCGGCGGCGCCTCGACGACGACGGCGCCGGTCTCGGCGGCGGCCCGCGTGATCTCGGGTAGAACCTGATCGATCGGAAGCGGCGTCAAGCCGGGGCGCCCGGCCGTCGATGAATGGCCCACGTGCTGAGACAACCCTCTCACGTTGTGACAAAAGGTGGGTGAAGAGGCGACAAGGATCTTCCCCCGGGATCGGGGTATG
>CAZJMY010000690.1:0-3095 GCA_964546845.1 uncultured Myxococcales bacterium
CGTCCTTGCCGTCGCTGGGCAGCACGATGACGCGCACGCCGCGCAGCGCGTCCGCCATCTTCAACCCCACCAGGTTCTCGCTGCCGGCCCCCTGCAGGGCGGCGTTCTCCAGCCCCGTTCCCTTGGCGTCGGCCAGCTCCACCAGCAGCTTGCCCTCGGCGGCCCGCTTGCGCTGGTACAGGTCGGCCTGCGCGCGCAGCTTCTCGACCTCGGCGCGCCCCCGCTGCAGCTCGGTCTCGACGGCGGCCTTGCCCTCGGCGACGATCGTGTCGCGCTTGCGCTGCTCGATGGCGGCCTTGGCCTCCGCCTGCCGCAAGAACACCGTCTGGTCCTTGATCTTCCGCCCCTCGATCAGCTGCTGGTACTTCTCGTCGTAGACGTAGCCCCGCACCAGCACGGCGTCGATCCGGATCCCGCTGGGGAGCACCTCGTCGCGCAGCTGATCGTGCGCGGCCTGCGCCTTCTGGATGCGCAGCGGCCCCTGATAGAACTGCTCGCTGTTCAGCTCGCCCAGCGTCTTGCGCAGGATGCGGTCGGCGCGCGGCACGACCAGGCGATCCTCGAACGTGCGGCCCGGTCCGGCTTCGACGAACACCTTGTACGGGTCCTCGATCCGGTACAGGACGGTGACGTCCAGCTGCACGTTGTAGCCGTCGCTGGTCTGGATCTTGATCGACGGCGCGGCCCGAAACCGCTCTGCCCCCTCGCTGGGCGAGTCGCTGAAGTTCACGACCTGCGTGTCGTGGGGGAACATGTGCAGGCGCTCCGCGCCCGCCACGATGAAGTGCAGCCCGGGGCCGTAGACGTCGGGCCGGATGCCGGCGTCCTTGCCGTAGTAGACCTGCCGCACGCCGACCATGTTGGGCGGAACGTACGTCGAGCAGGACGCCGACAGGATGTAGAGCGCCAGGACGACGCCGCCGATCACCCACAGCAGCCGGACGCGCAGCAGGCGCCGCAACAGCCCCAGCGCGACGCCGCGCACGCGGTGCCAGTCGAACGGCTCGCGCGGGGTGATGACGTCCTTCATCGGGGGCCGGCTCCGGGCGGCGGGCTGGCGGGCGGGAGCAGCTCGGCCAGGCTGACGCGCGCCTCCAGCGCCGGCTGGCGCAGCCCGACGTCCCTCACGATCGCGCCCAGACGCCCCGCATAGCGACGACGGTGCCACGCCGCCTGGGCATCTGGCAACCACCAGGCCGCCACGGCCAGCGCGAACGGGAACCACTTCTCCCAGATCGGGATGAACGGCGCCGCCACGCACAGGCCGCCCACGACCAGCCCCAGGAACACGTAGGCGACGCGCGCGTAGACGTCGCCACCGCGCCAGCTGCCGAACCCGCGCGCCTCCAGCGCCGTGAACGCGGCGGCCGGCGCGCGCCAGCGCCCGGGGATGACGTCGCGCAGCTCCTGCTCCAGCGCCTCGAAGTAGGCCGCCGGCAGCGCCGACTCGCGGTACGCCTCGCGCAGCGGCGCGAGCGCCCGCTCCAGCTCGGCGCGCACGGCCACGTCGTCGGCGGCGATGTCGGCCCGGCGCCGTTCGAGGTGCCCCAGCACCTCGGACGCGACCCGCCGCGCCGCGAATTCGTCGTTCACCGATGGACCAGGCGGGGCGAAGAGCCCCGAACGCCGCTGAGCCTACCAGACGGCGGCGCGCGCCGCTTCGGCGGGGTGGAGAGTTGCTAAGATCGCGTCATGGCCAAGACGCAGCCGCGTCCCCAGCCGGTCGACACGGTCGTCCCGGCGCGCAACTTCACGCTGACCGCCGACGATCGCGTCCGCGCGTACACGCAGGGCGTGCCGGGCTACATCCGGCGCCGGCGGCGGATCGAAGATCTCGAGGCGCAGCTGGTCGACCTGCTGGCAACCGCTGACGAACCGGCGCAGATGCTGGCGTCGCGCCGCTTCACGGCGGACCTGGCGACGTTGAACGACCTCATCGACCGCCACAACCGCTACTACCCGATCGAGGCCCGCCTGCCCATCGAGGTGCGGACGGGCCGGCTGCTGGACCGCGGGGCACCCTGGCGGCCGATGCCGGCGGTGACGGCGGCCGACCTGCTCGCGCGCGCCCGGGGCTGATTTTTTCGCGATCGCTGTAACGCCGGCGCGGCTCCCCGCACGTCGGGGTGGAGGATCGACATGACCAACTCGACCGAATCCAGCACGACCGTCGACGAGATCGCCGCCGGCATCTACCGCATCAGCACCCCCATCCCGCCCGCCGCCTTCCCGGGCGGCTTCACCTTCAACCAGTTCCTGGTCGTCGACGACGAGCCGCTGCTGTTCCACACCGGCATGCGAAGCCTGTTCCCTCTGGTGCGCGGCGCGGTGGCGCGGGTCATCGATCCGGCGCGGCTGCGCTGGATCGGCTTTTCGCACGTCGAGGCGGACGAGTGCGGCGCGCTCAACGACTGGCTGGCCGTGGCCCCGCAGGCCCGTCCCGTCTGCAGCCAGGTCGCCGCCATGACGTCGGGGGACATGGCTGACCGCCCGCCACGCGCGCTGGCCGACGGCGAAGAGATCGTGCTTGGCCCCGGCAAGCGCCTGCGCTGGCTGGACGCGCCCCACCTGCCGCACAACTGGGAGTGCGGCTACATGTTCGAGGCGTCGACGCGGACGCTGCTGTGCGGCGACCTCTTCACGCACGGCGGCGCCGATTTGCCGGCGCTCACGGAGTCGGAGGTGCTGGGGCCGGCCGAGGCCATGCGCCGCGCGTCGCCGGCCAGCGTCGCCGTCGACGTTCACGCGCGCGCCATCCTGAACAAGCTGGCCGCCACCGAGCCGCGCACGCTGGCGCTGATGCACGGAAGCTCCTACCGCGGCGACGGCGGCGCCCTGCTGCGGGCCTTCGGTGACGCCCTCGGCGTGTGAATCGAGCGCGGGCCGCCCGTGCTACGCTCTCGCGCCGATGCAGCCGTCGGACGCAGAGCTGCTGCGCGCGATTGCGGCCCGCAACCAGCACGCGCGCGGCGCGGAGACCGAGCTGTGCCGGCGGTTCGCGCCGCGCATTCGCCTCTACGGGTTGCGCCACCTGCGCGACGAGGACCGGGCCCGCGACCTGGTCCAGGCGGTGCTGCTGGCCGTCCTGCAGGCGG
>CAZJMY010000691.1:0-4096 GCA_964546845.1 uncultured Myxococcales bacterium
CTTGACGGCGCCGGTCGACGAGCGCTGGACGGGCTCGCGGTGAGCGCCGAACTGGATCTGGTCGTGACACGACTGGTTGATCGGCGGGCGGCTGCGCGACGGGTCGTCGAAGTCGCCCTGCGCGGCGCAGAGATTCAGCACGTCGTACGAGAACGTGTCGACGCGCGCGCCGCCCCGGAAGGTCAGCCAGCGCCACGGCCTCAGTGACGCGTCCGCGTAAAGGCCGATGTCCGTGACCGTCGATTGCAGGTCGGTCTCGAGCTTGTAGGGGATGTTTCCGGGGACCGTGTTCCGGTACTGCGTTCCGTCCGTCAGATCGACGCGCGCGAGGTAACCGACGTCGATCGACTGGCGCAGGCCGCGCAGCAGCGCCGACCAGCGCGCGAGCCCGCGCCCGCCCAGGGTCCAGGCGCCGTAGTTCATGTCGATGAGGTCGCCGCGCTGGCCGTGCAGCGTGTCGAGCTCCTGCTGCGTGTCGGTGAGAAAGCCGGTGAAGTCCTCGCGAAGGCGCATGTCGCGGCGGATCAGGAACAGGCTCTGCTGCAGGGCGTAGGCGTCGCCCGGCCGCTCGTAGGTCGTGTAGGCGGAGAAGCGGGAGGCATCTCCGCCCTGCAGCGGGTCCTCGGTGCCGAAGAAGCCGACCCGACCCGACCGCCAGTCGTCCTGGCGCACCACGCCCGCGGCCTGAAAGTGCGTCGCGTACCCTTGCGCGCCGACCCGCAGCCTCGCGCCCGAGGCGAGGGCGATCTCGTACTGGGCCATCGCCGACGAACGTGTCGCGGCGCGGTTCACGCCGAAGCCGTCGGTCCGGTAAGCGTCGACGGCGCCGAAGGTCCCCGGCGAGGCGCCCGGCGGCCCCCACAGCAAGAGCGCGCGCTGCGTGTTCCAGCTCCCGTACGTCACCTTGGCGGTCGTGCCGCGCGTCTCGAGGCCCAGGTGGTAGTCGGCGCTGCCGGCCACCGCGTAGTTCCCCTGCGACGGCAGGAAAGGCCCTTCCGTCACCCTCAGCGCCGCAATGAGCTCCGGGATGATGAAGTGGGTGTCGGCGTAGCCGTTCCCATGGACGTTTCCGCTGTCGTTGATCGGCACGCCGTCGACGCTGAACTCCACGTCCTGGCCTTCCCGCGCGTCGAAGCCGCGCAAGAACACCTGCTCGGCGTGCCCCTCTCCGCCTTCGTTCGTGAGCAGGATGCCGGGCGCGAGCTTGAGATAGTCCGAGGCGTTCGCGCGCGGCACGATCCGGAGCGCGCCGACGTCGATGTGAAAGTCCGAGGCGCCGTGCTCCTGGGGTGCGATCTGGCCCCAGACCGTCACGTCCAGCGCGGCCGGAATGGGCGCTGGCTGCGCAGGGGGCGCGGCTGGCGGTTCCGGGAGCTGAGCGGCCGGCGGCGGCTCGAGTCGCTCCGGTGCTGGGACGGAGACGGGTTCGGGGGCCGGGGCCGGCGCCGCCGGAGGTGGGGCGAACGTGAACGAGACCTGGATCCGGCTCGGCGCCGGCGCGCCGTCGCGCAGCGCGGGTCGAAAGCGCCACTTCTTTGCCGCATCGCACGCAGCTTTGTCGAAAGCGGCGCCGGCGCTGGCCGAGACGTCGCAGCTCGCGACCGTCCCGTCCGCCGCGACGAGCACCGTCAAGAGCACATTCGCGGGCGCCTTGAGCCCGGCAGACTCCGGCGGGGGGACGGCGTCCGCGCGCTCGATGACCTGGGGCGGAGCGAGAGCCGGCTGGCCGAGCGCCACAAAGGAGACCGCGAAGGCGCACGCCCCCAGCACGCACGCGGGAAGGAGCGAGCCCCTGGAAAGCGAACTTGACGGCCACCTCGACATTCGGCGCGGCACGCTAGCATCGTCGAATATTATATGCAATCCACTTGCATGTACGATCTAATGACGTCAATATCCGCGTCGTGACTTTCGGGCTCGCGTCGGGACAGTCAGCCGGCGTCCGGAGACTTTCTCCGGACGCGCGTCCAGCGCGCGCCACGCTGCTGGCGCCCTGCCTTTCGTTCCTGTGCTTCATCCACTGCGCGGGCACCGCGCTCGTCGCCCCCTGGATCCCCGCGGCCGCCGCGCTGCTGGGGGCCAGCTGGCTCGAGTGGCCGCTCCTCGGCGTCTCGGGGGCCTCGGCGGTCTGGTTGTTGCGGCGGGTCCGCGCGCGCGCACCCGGATGGCTAGCCGTCGGGCTGGCGCTTTCGTGCGCCGCCTGGGGGCTCGCGACCGACCGCGAACGCGCGATGCAGGCGGGCCTGCTCGGTACCGCGGCCGCCCAGCTGATCTTGTTGGCCGTCGTCCGTCGGCGGACGCTACACGACGCCTGTTGCGGGAGCGGCCCCGTCGGGTCGGACGGCGACTGTTGCGATGGGGGGGATTGAGGGCGGGAGGCTCCGGCGGCGTCTCCTCGGTCGCCGCCGGAGCCTGAGGTGGACCTCGCGGCCGTTTGACCGCGCGATCCACCGCCCTTAAGTTGGCTAGCCTCATGCGCTACGCACGGCCGCTGTTCATCTCGTTCGGGCTCCTCGTCGCTTCGGGGAGAGCGTTCGCAGCCACGGACCGCAAGAACGTTCCGGAGAGGTATAAGTGGAACCTCGCCGATCTCTATCCGTCCGAGGCGGCGTGGACCAAGGCCAGGGAGACTCTCGCCGCGCGGGTGCCGGAGATGGCGAAGGTTCAGGGCCGACTGGGCCAGTCGCCCAAGGAGATGGCCTCCGCGCTCCGGACCATGTTCGGCCTCCAGCTCGAGCTGTCACGCCTCTCGGTGTACGCGAACAGCCTGTCCGACGAGGACGTCCGGGCGGCGCGCCCGCGCGAGATGAAACAGGCGACGGAGGAGCTGGCCACGAAGCTGTCGGCGGCTGCGTCCTGGGTGCGTCCGGAGATCCTGGCGCTCGACCCGGCCAAGGTGCGGAAGTGGATCGGAGAGGAGCCGCAGCTCGCGCCCTACCGCATGTTCCTGGAGGACACGCTGCGCTGGCGGCCCCACACGCTGGGCCCCGGCGAGGAGCGGGTGGCCGCCGAGGCGGACGAGATGAAGGGAGCGGGCGGCGACGTGCACGGGGTGCTGTCCAACGCCGACCTCCCCTACCCGACCATCAAGCTGTCGACCGGGGAGAAGGTGCGCCTCGACGCCGCCGCCTTCACCCTCCACCGGCAGGCGCGGGCGCGCGCCGATCGCGACAAAGTGTTCGCCGCGTTCTTCGGCGCGCTGAAGACCTACGAGCGGACGATGGGCGCCACTCTGGCTGCGACGGTGAAGGCCCACCAGTTCGAGAAGCGCGTTCGCCACTTCGACTCCACGCTGGACGCGGCTCTCTTCCAGGACAACATCCCGCCGGCGGTCTACAAGCAGCTCCTCGCCGACGTGCACCGGAGCCTGCCCACCCTGCACCGGTATCTGGCCCTCCGCAAGCGGATGCTGGGCGTGGACCAGCTCCGCTACCAGGATCTCTACGTCCCGCTGGTGGCAAGCGTCGACATGCGCTTTGCCCCCGACGAGGCGCGGACCATCGTCCTCGAGGCACTGGCGCCGCTCGGCAAGGCGTACACCGAAACGCTGCGCAAGGGGTTCGAGAGCCGCTGGACCGACTATCTGCCGTCGCCGGGCAAGCGGGCGGGCGCCTACTCCACCGGCGTGTACGGCGTGCACCCCTACCAGTTGCTGAACTTCAACGGGCGGTACGAGGACCTGACGACGCTCGCTCACGAGTCTGGCCACTCGATGCACACCTTCCTGTCGTACTCGGCGCAGCCCTACCCCACGGCCGACTACCCGATCTTCGTCGCGGAGGTCGCTTCGACGTTCAACGAGAACCTGCTGATTCACTACCTTCTCGACCGCGCCAAGGACGACGCCACCAGGCTCTTCCTGCTCGGCACGCTGCTCGATGGGCTGCGGACGACCCTGTTCCGCCAGGCCCAGTTCGCCGAGTTCGAGCTCGCGTTTCACGAGCAGGCCGAGCGAGGCGAGCCGCTGACCGGCGAGAACCTCTCGAAGCTGTACCTCCAGATCGCCCGCGACTACTACGGCGACTCCGGCAAGGGCAAGAGCGTCTGCCGGGTCGACGATCTGCTGGCCGTCGAATGGGCGTACGTCCCCCACTTC
>CAZJMY010000692.1:0-2134 GCA_964546845.1 uncultured Myxococcales bacterium
TCCTCAGGTGGCCGCGGCGCTGCGCAACCTGGTCGCCGAGGCCGAAGGCGACCTGGCGCGCCTGGTGCCCGCCGCGGTCAAGGCCGCGCCCGACCACCGCGCGCAGGCCGTGGCCGCCCTGCGCGCCGATCTGGCCGCCGACCGCCCGTTCGAGCTGCGCGGGCGCGCGATCCTGGCGCTGGGCGCGCTGGGCGACGGCACCTCCGACCTGGTCGGCGCCGCGCGCGCGGCGGGCGACGAGCCGGTGCTCCGGTTCCTGGCGACGCGCGAGCTGGCCGAGCAGCGGGTCGCCACGCCGGAGGCGCGACCCGCCCTGCGCGCGGCGCTGAAGGATCCCGACCCGCGCGTCCGCGAGAGCGCGGCCCAGGGGCTGGCGAAGGCCGGTGACACCGTCGCCGGTCCGGCGCTCATCGACGCCGCCAAGCAGGAGCCCTGGCCGTTCGTGAGGCGCGCCGAGGTCGATGCCCTGGGACACCTCTGCGTGCCCGGCACCGGCGACCTGCTGGTGCGCGCCACCGAGCGCGACGTCGACGAGGTCCGCCGGGTCGCGTTGATTGGCCTCCAGCGCTGCCACGATCCGCGGGCGCGTCAGGTGCTGCTGGCGGCCCTGAACCGTCGCGAGGAGAGCGCCTCGTTGCGCGCGCTGGCCGCCGGGCTGATTGCCGAATCCGGGGACCGGGCGGCAGCGCCGCAGGTGGCCGCGGCGCTGCGCAACCTGGTCGCGGAGGCAGAAGGCGACCTGGCTCTGCAGGGGGTCGCGGCCGCCGTGCTGCGGGCCCTGGCGCGCCTGGGCGGCCCCGACGCCGTGAACACCGCCGTCGCGCTGGCCGGCGACGCCCGCCACCCCTACCAGGCGACCGCTGTCGAGGCGCTGGGCACCCTCTGCGACCCCGCCGGCAACGTCGCGTTGCGCGGGATCTCTACCGGTCGGGACCCCTCGCTCGCCGAAGCCGCCCAGCGCGCCGAGAAGCGCTGCGCGACCAAGTAGCCGGATAGCGCCCGCGATCACTCGAGCGCCAGGACGCCGGGAACGCCATCTGAATGATCCAAAAAGCTCCGATCCTGGCGTTCTGAAGTCCTGGCGTTTCCTGCTATCTGAACGGCATTGGGGTTAGCCCAGGCCGGCGAGGGCGGCTTTCAGGTCGACGTTGCGGGGGTCGACCTCCAGGCCGCGCTCGAACATGTTGCGCGCCTTGGGCAGCTCGTTCGCGAGGACGTGCATGCGCCCCAGCATCAGGTAGACCTCGGCCTTCGAGACGCCGGCGGTGGACTCCTCGAAGTTCTGCAGCAGCAGCGACCGGTAGAACTTGCGGGCCGCCTCGAAGTCGCTGCGCCGGTAAGCCAGCCGCCCCAGCGCCGCGATGGTGGCGGGATGGCTCGGATCCAGCTTGTACGCGGCGTTGAAGGCCGCCGACGCGGCCTCGGTGTCGCCGCGCGCCTCCGCGATCGTGCCGAGCCGCGTGTGCCACCGCGCCGCCTCCTTGCCCCGGCGCGCCTTGCCCAGCTCGGCGATGATCTCGCCGATCAGCCGCGTCGCCTCGTCGCCCCGGCCGGCGGCGATCAGCGCCTCGGCCAGCTGCTCGCGCCCGGCGATCTCCGTCGGGTCCAGCGCCACCAGCCGCTCCAGGTGCGGCAGCGCCGCGGCCGGCTGGCCCAGCGGCCCGCCCAGCAGCGCCGCGATCTCGCGCAGCAGCTTGGCGCGCTCGGCGTCGGTGGTCGCGGTCTGCAGCTGCAGGTCCAGGATTCCGACCAGCCGCTCGTCGTCCTTGGCGGCGCGCGCGATGGCCTCCAACGCTTCCAGCGTCGGCCGGTGGGCCGCGTCGGCGTCCAGGGCGCGCAGCAGCGCCCCCTCGATCTCGTCCGGGTCGGCTCCCTTGTTGCGCAGGATCCCGGCCGTGCGGAAGTGGATCTCCGCGAGGTCCGACGGCGCCGCCGCGTGAGCAGACGCGCGCTCCAGCGTCTCGGCCGCCTCGTCCCAGCGCTCGGCGCGCTCGTGAAGGCGCGCCAGCGACAGCAGCGCCCCGGCGTTGTCCGGCGCGACCTCCAGGACCCGCTCCAGCGCCTCGGCGGCGCTCTCCGGCGAATCCAGCTCCTTCTCCCAGACGTTGGCGATGGCGACCCGCAACGCGAGCTC
>CAZJMY010000693.1:0-18560 GCA_964546845.1 uncultured Myxococcales bacterium
GGGCGACCGGCGGCGGCAACGGAACCGGCGGCGTCACGGCGACGGGAGGCGTCGGCGGGACCAGCGGGACCGCGGCGACCGGCGGCGTGACCGGCACCGGCGGCGTGCCGGCCACCGGCGGCACGATGGGCCCCAGCGGGCCCGCCGGATCGGGCGGCGCGACGATGACGGGCGGCGAAGCGGGCCGCGGCATGACCGGACCGTCGCCCATGGACGCCGGCATGCCCAAGGACGACAAGGGACCGGGCAAGGACGACGGCAAGGACGACGCCGGGATGAAGATGCCGAAGTAGGGCCGGCCGATGGCACGCAGCCGGCGAGGCCGGCCGGTCGAGGCTCGTGTTAAATCACCGGGATGCCTCTCGTGCGATTGAGTCGAAGACGCGGCCGACCAGCGGCCGAAAACCGCGCGCTGCTGGACGCGGTTCACGATGCGCTGGTCGAGGCGTTCAAGATCCCGGACGGGGACCGCCACCAGCAGCTGCTGGAGCTGCCCCCCGAGCAGTTCGAGATCCCCGCGGGCCGCAGCGAGGCCTTCACGCTGGTGGAGATCACGGCCTTCCCGGGCCGGTCGCGCGACGCGAAGCGCGCCCTGTTCCAGGCCATGGCCCGTCGTTTCGAAGCGGCCGGCGTGCCGCCGGCGGACCAGTTCGTCGTGCTGCTGGAGCCGCCCATCGAGAACTGGAGCCCGCGCAACGGCGTCTCGTCGGCCGACGCCCCGCCCGCGTTCAAGCTGGACGTCTGAGGAGACCGCCCGGCGAAGTCACGCGGCGATCTGCAGGCGCGCCTCGGCCAGCGCGGCCGGCAGGTCCGGGCTCACGCGCAGCCTGGGGAATCGAGCCGGCAGATCGGCCCGCTGCACCAGGCGCGCCGGCTGCGGCTGCAGACCGGCCAGCGTCACGGCGCACCCGCGCTTGTCCAGCGCGGCGATGGCGCTTTCCAGCGCGACCAGCCCGGTCGCGTCCATCACGGGGACGCGATCGAGGCGAATGATCAGCGCGCGCACGCCGCCGCCCGTGACGCCGAGGCTGGCCATCGCCTTCTGAGCCGCCCCGAAGAACAGCGGGCCCGCGATGTCGTAGACGCCGATCTGCCCGCGCAGGGTCTCCGGGATCTGCTCGCGCGCGGCCGCCTGCTCGTCGACGGGCGTGAGCCGGGCCTGGGTGATCTCCGCCATGCGCCGCATGAACAGCAGCGCCGCCAGCACGACGCCCACCGACACCGCGACGACCATGTCGAAGAGGACCGTCAGCGCGAAGCAGGTCACCAGCACCAGCACGTCGCTGCCCGGCGCCACGCGCAGCACGTGTCCGACGTGCTTGGCGTCCGACATGTTCCAGGCCACCAGCAGCAACAGCGCCGCCAGGGCCGCCATCGGCAAGTGGCCGATCAGCGGCGCGAGCACGATGACGGCCGCCAGCACCGTCAGCGCGTGAACGATGGCCGCCACGGGAGACCGCGCGCCCGCGCGGAAGTTGGTGGCGGTGTGCGCGATCGCCCCCGTCGCGGGGATGCCGCCGAAGAACGGGGTCACGACGTTGCCGACGCCCAGCGCGATCAGCTCGGCGTCGGGATCGTGGCGCGTGCCCGCCATGCCGTCCGCGATCACCGCCGACAGCAGCGACTCGATCCCGCCCAGCATCGCGACGGCGAACGCGCCCGACGACAGATCGCGCAGCGTCTGCCACGACAGCACCAGCGCGCGGCCGCCCGGGCCGGCCGCGTGCCAGGGCACCATCGGCCACGGCGGCCGCGAGGGCACCCCGTGCACGACCTGCCCTCCCACCACGGCCTGGAACCGGCTGGCGATCGTCGCCACCGCGTGGGCGGGCCACAGCTGGTTCCAGAGCGCGGCCAGCAGCGCCGCCACCGGAATGGCGATCAGCGGCGCGGGCACGCGGCGCGTGAAGCGCGGGACGACCAGCAGGAGCGCCAGCGTCGCGGCCGCGATGATCAGCTCGCTGGGGTGCATCGTCGCGCGGGCCTGCCACATCGCCCCGATGCGATCGAAGAACGAGGCCGGCGCGCCGGGCAGGGTCAGGCCCAGGACGTCTTTCATCTGCAGGGTCGCGATCACCACCGCGATGCCGGCCGTGAAGCCGCTGGTGACGGGGTACGGGATGAACTCGATCAGCTGCCCGAGGCGCGCGACGCCCATCACAATCAGCATGAGCCCGCCCAGCAGGCCGGAGACCAGCAGCCCGGCCAACCCGAACTTCGCGTAGATCGGCGCCAGGATCACGATGAACGCCGCCGTCGGGCCGGTCACCTGAAGGCGCGAGCCGCCCAGCGCCGCCACGAGCGCGCCCGCGACGATCGCCGTGTAGAGGCCGTTTTGAGGCGCGACGCCGACCGCGATGCCCAGCGCCATCGCCAGCGGCAGGGCGACGATCCCGACCACCAGCCCGGCCAGTACGTCCGCCCGGAGGTCGGCCGCCCGGTACCCTTCGCGCCAGACGGCCCGGAGCGCCGCCGCGGGCAGGTGACTCAGCTGGATCCGGCCGCCACCCGCCTGGTATCGCGTTCGCGCCATGAGCGAGCGTGAACCCTTGCACGACCGGTGCCGCGCGGAAACCTGGCCCGGAGGCGATCGACCGCGCGGGCACGGCGCCCGCGACGCAGGGATTGCGGCAGCCTTTTCGCCCCACGCAACTTTTTCGCACCCGCCCGGCCCTGCCCCGACAAACGGACGCTGGCCCCACCCTTGCTGAGCCTCCGCCGCATGTCGAAGACCCGCAAGATTGGAATCGTTTCGGCGGGCGCCCGAGCGGCGGGCCTCGTGGCCCTGCTGGCCGGCGGGGCGTGCGCGACCCAACCCACGCGCGAGCCTCCCCAACAGGCTCAGCTGCATTCAGCGCTGGCCGCGCCGGACCGTCCGGGCCCCCCCGAGCCGCTGGCCCCGGCCGCGCGGGCGCTCTTGCGCGATCGCATGGCCGCTCACGCCCGCGCGATGAGCGACCTGATGGGCGCCATCATGCTGCTCGAGTACAGCCAGATCGGTCTGCGCGCCGACGACATCGCCAGCGACGACACCCTCAGCCGCCCGACGACGAACGACGCGACCGAGCTGAACGCGCAAATACCGGAGAAGTTCTTCGTGCGCCAGGACGACCTGAAGGCGGCGGCCCACAACCTGGCCGAAGCTTCCCGCACGCTGAATCCCTACAAGGTTGCCGACGCCTACGGCCGGCTGTCCGAGACGTGCGTGCGCTGCCACGCCGACTTCCGGCCGCCTGGGCCGGCGCACAGGTAGATGACGTGACACCGGCACGGTTGATGCTGGATTTGTCGGAATGACCACCATCCTGTGCGCGACGGACGCATCGTCTTCTTCGGCGAGCGTCGTGACGGCGGCCGTCGCGATGAGCCGCCTCACCGACGCCGACCTGGAGCTGTTTCACGCGGTGGCGATCCCGCCCACCTATCCGCCCGACGTCACGGACGAGCAGATGGTGGCCGAGCTGCGGGACGCGGCCGAGGCCGCCGTCTGCGCGCAGGCCGCCTCCGCCCGCGCCGGCGGCGCGCGCGTGCGGACGCGCGTCCAGCTGGGCGGGCCCGACGCCATCGCCGACCGCGCGCGCGAGATCGAGGCGGCGCTGCTGGTGCTGGGCACGCACGCCCGCCACGGCGCAGCCCGCCTGCTGCTGGGCAGCGTCGCCGAGCGGACGCTGCGCGCCGCCCCTTGCCCCACGCTGGTCGTGCCGCCGTCGGCGACCGGGGCGCTGGTCGCCCAGACGAAGCCCGCCCGCCTGAAGGTGGTGGCCGGCATCGACTTCTCGCCCGCCAGCGACGCCGCGCTGGCGTGGCTGGGCGCGCTGCGTGCCAGGGTCGACTGCGAGATCCGCCTCATTCACCTGTTCGTCCCCGCGGTCGAGCACGACCGCTTCGGGCTCGACCCGCCGCTGCCATTCGAGGCCAACGCGGAGGTCGTCGAGGCGCTGGCGCGAGAGCTTCGGCCGCGCATCCACGCCCGGACGGGAACGGACTTCGCGCTGCGCATCCGGCCGCTCTGGGGCGGGGAAGACGACCCGCTGGCGTGGGAGGCCGACACCGACGGCGCCGACCTGCTGGTGATCGGCAGCAGCCAGACGCGCCGCTCGACCGCGCTGCGCACCGTGCGGGGCGCGCGCGTACCGGTGGTCTGCGTGCCGCGGGACGAGGCGCCGCCGGCCCGGACCGAGCCGTTGCAGCCCATCAAGACCATCCTGGTGCCGACGAACTTTTCCGCCGCCGCGACCGCCGCCATCACGACGGCGTACCGGCTGCTGGCGCCGACCGGCGGCGACGTCGTGCTGGCCCACATCGCGCCGCCGGACGAGCTGGGGCTCGAGCCCAGCCGCCAGGAAGAGATCGAGAGCTGCCTGCTGGGCCTCATCCCCGAGGAGCTGGCGTTGCCTCACGTCCACCTCCGCACGCTGGTGGTCGCCGACCCCTCGCCGGGGGAGGCGATCGTCAAGGCGGTCCGGCGGGTCGGCGCCGACCTGGTGGTCATGGCGGGCGGGACGATCACCGACCACGTGATCCGGAACGCCGGCCACCCCGTCCTGGTCGTCCCCGCCGCGCGGACGGGTCGGGCCAGAGCGGGCGGCTGACCACCTCAGGCGGGCGCGCGATCGGGGATCGTCAGCACGAACGCGGCGCCGGCGTCCGACGGCGCCAGGACCACGGTCCCGCCGTGCGATTCGGCGATCCGCCGGCACAGCGCGAGGCCCAGGCCGCTCCCCTTGGCCTTGGTCGTGAACAGCGCCTGGAAGATCTGCTCGCGCAGCTCGGAGGGAACCCCGGGCCCCTCGTCGCGGACCCGGATCTCGGTCGCCGTCCCGTTCCGGCGCGCGTCGATCCAGACGCGACCGCTGCCGTTCATCGCCTGCGAGGCGTTGATGAGCAGGTTGGTCACCACGCCGGTCAGCTGGTCCGGGTCGGCGTCCAGCCGCACGCCTTCCGGCACGTCCACGGACACCGTCACGGCGGGCGCCAGGTGGGCGGCGGGCACCGCCTGCAGGACGAATTCGCGCGCGTCGACCAGGCGGCGCCTGGGCGGCCGGTTGCGCGCCAGCTCGAGCAGGTCGTTGATCGTGCGGCCGGAACGCTGCACCTCCGTCACGATCTTCTCCATGTGCCGGGCGATGCCGGGGTCGGCGACGTTCAACTGCTGCAGCCGGCGGCTCACCAGGTAGGCCGAGCTCTCGACGACGCCCAGCGGGTTCCGCAGCTCGTGGCCGATGCCGGCCGCGAACTGACCGATCGTGGCCAGCCGCTCGGCGGTGCGGTTCTTCGTCAGCAGGTCGTCGCGGTAGCTCTCGAGCATGATCGCCAGCTCGATGTCGAGGATCTGATGAACGGCGGTCAGCATGCGCCGCAGGCGCTCCTCGCTCAGCTCCGGCACGCCCCGTAGCGCGTCGACGGTCCGGACGCGGATGCGGTCCATCGCCGTCAGCATGTACATCTGCGGCAGGGCGATCTGGACGTGCACCCGCCCGATGCGCAGCCGCCGTTCGAAGTAGGCCTCGTCGTGCGGTCCGCTGAACAGCTCGTCGATCCAGCGCAGCAACGATTGCTTGAGGCGGGCGATCTGCGCGCTTCCGCCCGTGATCGCCGCGCGGGCGTCGGGGTGCGCCTCGATCGTCGCGTAGAAGTCGTCGATGATGGCGCCGAAGTGCGGCGCGACGAAGCCGCGGGCCTCGCGCAGCGCGGCCGTCGAGCTCTCGTCGAAGCCAACGTAGGCCGTCACCTTGTCGCGAAAGGTGTTCAGCACCCCCCGACGCTAACACGCGACGCGGCTCTTGGGCCCCATCGCGCGACGGGGCCGGGCGCGCGCTGGCACCGGACGTGCACGCACCACGCCGCATGAACACCGACAACTCCAGCGCGGCCCTTTTTCCCGTACCTGCTGGCCCAGGCGACGGCGCCACCCAGCAAGAGTGGTTCATCGATGTCCAGCGATCGACACTCGGCTTCTCGCTGCGGCACATCGTGGTCCAGCGAATCCACGGACGGTTCGATCGCTGGGGCGGCTCGCTGTTCTTCGACCGCGCTCAGCCGTCGCAGTCCTCCCTCGAGCTCTGGGTCGACCTGGCCAGCATCACCACGGGCGACGACGAACGCGACGCGCACGTCCGGTCCGCGGAATTTCTGGACGTGAGACGGTTCCCGCGCGCGTTCTTCCACAGCGGTCTCGTCGAGGTGCGCGGCAGCGACGTGATCGTCAACGGCCGGCTGGAGCTGCGCGGCGTGGTTCACGACGTCCAGGTCAACGTCGAGATCGGGGCGCCCGCGGCGGGCAGCGACGGCCGGGTGCGAGCCCCGGCGACGGCGCGGGCGACCATCAACCGGCAGTCGTTCGGGCTGCACTGGAACCAGGATCTGGACGTGGGCGGCGTCGTCGTGGGCGACGAGATCGACATCCGCGCGACCGTCGAGATGGTGCGCGCCGGCGACGCGGGCCCGTCGCCCACCCGCCGCTGAACCCGGTGGGCCCCGGCTTTGCGGGGCGCTGTCGGCGGATTACGATGTCGCGGTGCCTGCCATGACCCGCCCTGACGCTACCGGCCGACTGGGCGCCGAGCTGGGGCTGGTCCTGGCGACGGCGCTGGCGGCGGTGTCGCTGTTCGGCATTCTCCTGCCGAACACCTACGCGCGCGAAACGACTGCCTGGGCCGCGCAAGCCGTTGGTCAGGACTGGTTCGACCTGCTGGTCGCCGTCCCGTGGCTGGCCGTCAGCGCCCGCCGGGCGGAGCGCGGGGACGCGCCGGCGCGCCTGGTGTTCGCGGGGAGCGCGCTCTACGCCGCCTACGAGCTGGTCATCTACGCGTTCGGCCTGCACTTCAACGCCCTCTTCCTTCTCTATTGCGGCGCGCTGGGCGTCGCGCTGCTCGCGCTGGCGTTGACCGGGGCGTCGCTGTTGCGCCGTCCGCCCGAACCGTGGCCGGCGCGCGGCGTCCCCGTGAAGTCGCTGGCCGGCCTGCTGTTCGGCACCGGCGCGCTGTTCGGGTTCCTCTGGCTGGCGGAGATCCTGCCGGCGATGGCCCACGGCGGCGTTCCCGCCTCCATCGCGGCGGCCGCCCTGCCCGTCAACCCGGTTCACGTGATGGATCTGGCAGCCATTCTGCCGGCGCACGTCGCGGCGGCGGCGCTGCTGCTGCAGCGGCGGCGGCTGGGCGAGGCCGTCGCCACGATCCTGCTGGCGTTCGGGCTCCTGATGGCGGCCTCGATCGCCGGCATGATGCTGGTGATGCGGCTGCGCGGCGCGCACGCCAGCGCCGGGGTGATCGGTGGGATGACGGCGCTGGCCCTGGCCAACGGGCTGCTGCTGGCCTGGGTCCTGCGCGCGACCGCCGCGCGCAGACCCGCCGCGTAGCCGCGCAGACCGCGCAAGATTTTCGCGTTTCGCCGCCGAAAGGGCGCGGCGGACGCGGGGCGCGCTGCGTGCGGTTCTTGCAACTGCGGCATACAAAGGATCGCCATGGACAGCGCGCTCGTCGTTCACCGCCTGCATTTCGCCTTCACCGCCACGTTTCACTACCTCTTCCCGCAGCTGACGATGGGCCTGGCCCCGTTGATCGTCGTGCTGAAGGTGCTGGCGCTCAGGCACCCCGAAGGGCGGTACGCGGATGCGGCTCGCCTGCTGGGGCGCATCTTCGCCATCAACTTCGTGTTCGGCGTCGTCACCGGCGTCCCGATGGAGTTCCAGTTCGGCACCAACTGGTCTCGCTTCTCGCGGTTCGCGGGCGGGGTCATCGGCCAGACCCTGGCGATGGAGGGGATGTTCGCCTTCTTTTTGGAGTCTTCGTTCCTGGGTCTCTTTCTTTTCGGCGAAAAACGCCTGTCCGCGCGCGCGCACCTGGCCGCCGCCTTCGCGGTGTTCGCCGGGTCCTGGCTGTCCGGCTATTTCATCGTCGCCACCGACGCGTGGATGCAGCATCCGGTCGGCTACATCGTCGCGCCCGACGGCTCCGTTCAGCTGGACAGCTTGTGGGCGCTGCTGCTGAACCGGTGGGCCTTCTGGCAGTACCTGCACACGATGGGGGGCGCGCTGGTCACCGGCTCTTTCGCGGCGGCCGGCCTGGGCGCCTACTACACGTTGCGCCGGCGCCCCGGCGACGACCGGGCCGCCTCGGCCGCGCTGCTGAAGACGGGCGTCGTCGTGGCCGCCCTGGCCAGCGTGTGGCAGCTCTTCCCCAGCGGCGACCGGCAGGGGGCGCTGGTCGCCGAGAACCAGCCGGCGACGCTGGCCGCGATGGAGGGGCTCTTCGCCACGCAGAACGGCGCGCCGCTGGTCCTGGTCGGCCAGCCGAACGTCGACGAGCGGCGGATCGACAACACGCTGGAGGTTCCGGCCGCCCTCAGCTTCCTCACGCACCGGCGCTGGACGGCGTCGGTCACCGGGATGGATCGCTTTCCCGCCGACGCCCGGCCCGACAACGTCGGCCTGCTGTATTACAGCTATCACCTCATGGTCGGCCTGGGGACCATCTTCCTGGCGCTGATGGGCCTCGCGCTGCTGTGGCTGGCGCGCGGAAAGCTGACCACGGCGCGGCCTCTGCTGTGGGCGCTGGTGCTGGCCGTGCCGCTGCCCTACATCGCGAACACCGCCGGCTGGATGACCGCCGAGATCGGGCGCCAGCCCTGGCTGGTCTACGGCCTCATGCGCACGGCGGTCGGAACGTCGCCGCGCGTGTCGGCCGGCAACGGGCTGTTCTCGTTGCTGGGGTTCATGGGGCTGTACGCGCTGCTGTCGATCGCGTTCATCGTCATCGTGAGCCGGGTGATCGCCCGCGGCTTCGCGGCGCCGGCCGCGGCGCAGGCGCACCCGGGCCACGTGCCGGCGCTCGCCCCGGTCGCGGAAGCGGCGGCCGAATGAGGAAGAGGAGACGGTCATGGTGACTTTCTGGTTCCTGCTGGTCGCGATCATGCTGGTCGCGTACGTCGTGCTCGACGGATTCGACCTGGGCGTCGGCGCGATCTCGAAGTGGGTGGCCCGCACGCCCGAGGATCGGGCCCTGGTCCGCCGGAGCATCGGCCCCGTGTGGGACGCGAACGAGGTCTGGCTGCTGGCGGCGGGCGGGGTCCTGTATTTCGCGTTCCCGCAGCTCTACGCGTCCAGCTTCAGCGGGTTTTACCTGCCGCTGATGATGGTGCTGTGGCTGCTCATCGGCCGGGCCCTGGGGCTGGAGCTGCGCGCCCACGCGGGCGACGACCTCTTCGCCGAGGCATGCGACGCCATCTTCATGGTGTCGAGCCTGCTGCTTCCGGTCTTCTTCGGCGCGGCGCTGGGAAACGTCATCCGGGGCGTCCCCCTGGACGCCGACGGCACGTTCTTCCTGCCGTTGTGGACGAACTTCCGCCCGGGACCCGAGCCCGGCGTGCTGGACTGGTACACCGTCCTCTGCGGCGTCGTCGTGCTGGTCGCGCTGGGGACCCACGGCGCCCACTATCTGGCCATGCGCGTCTCCGGCGCTCTGAACCAGCGGGCGCGCCGGATCGCCCGGCTCGGGACCCTGGCGCTGCCTGCGCTCACTGCGGTCAGCCTGCTGGCAACGCGCGCGGTCCGCCCCGGCGTGCTCGACAACTTCCGCCAGCACCCGATCGGCCTCTCGATCCCGCTGGCGGTCGCCGCCAGCCTGGCCGTCATGGTCGTCGCCGTCCGCCGCGGGAACGAGCGGACCGCGTTCTCCGCGTCGATCGCCTATCTGGCCGCCATGCTGGTCGGCGCGGCGTTCGCCCTCTACCCGGTGCTGCTGCCGTCCAGCGGAGACCCGGCGCGCTCGTTGACGATGACGATGGCGGCCACCGGCGCTCACGCCATGCGCATCGCGACGATCTGGTGGCCAATCGCCTTCCTGCTGGTCGCCGCCAGCTTCACGCACCTCTACCGAACCTTCCGCGGGAAGCTCTCCGCCGCCGACACGACCGACGGCTACCACTGACCTCAGGCGATCCGGTAGGGCAGCGGGCCGCCCTTCTCGAAGGCGGTCACGCTCTCCAGCGTCGTTCGCGCGATCTCGGCCAGGGCCTTGTCCGTGAAGAAGGCCTGATGGCCGGTGACGATGACGTTCGGGAACGTCAGCAGCCGCGCGAAGGTGTCGTCCTGGACCACGTCGGCCGAGTGGTCCTCGAAGAACAGCCGCTCTTCTTCCTCGTAGACGTCGATCGCCAGCCCCCGCAGCCGTCCCGCCTTCAGCGCGTCGATCATGGCGGGGGTGTCGATCAGCGCGCCGCGGCTGGTGTTCACGACCAGCGCGTTGGGCCGCATGGTCGCCAGGCGGCGCGCGTCCAGAAGGTGCCGCGTCTCGGGCGTCAGCGGACAGTGCAACGTGACGACGTCCGACGCGCGCAGCAGCTCGTCGACGCCGACGTATCGCGCCCCTAGCGCCTCGACGGCCGGGTTGCGCCGCACGTCGCTGGCCAGCAGGGTGACCCCGAAACCCGACAGCACGCGCGCCACCGTCTCCCCGATGCGGCCCGTCCCGACGATCCCGACCGTGCTGCCGTGCAGCTCGGTCCCCAGCAGGCCGTCCAGCGCGAAGTTTCCCTCGCGCACGCGGTTGATCGCCCGGTGAATGCGGCGTTCCAGCGTCAGGATCAAGCCCACCGTGTGCTCCGCGACGGCGTAAGGCGAGTACGCAGGCACGCGCGTGACGGCGACGCCCAGCCGGCGCGCCGCTTCCAGGTCGACGTTGTTGAATCCCGCGCAGCGCAGAGCGCACAGGCGCGTCGCCCCCGCCGCCAGCACCTCCAGCACGCCCGCGTCGACCCGATCGTTGACGAAGACGCAGATCGCCGGGTAGCCGGCCGCGAGCGACGCCGTCTCGCCGGTCAGGCGAGCCTCGAGGAAGTCCAGCTGGTGGCCGGCGTCGAGATTGGCCGCCGCCAGCGAGTCCCGGTCGTATCGTTTGGTGCTGAAGACGGCCACGCGCATGGGCGTATTGTAGAGGGATGGCTAGCCGCGCGGGGCGGCGGGCGAAGAGGTCGGGACCACGAATACCGGACGGCCCGCGTGGCGCACGACCTCGTCGGAGACGGAGCCCAGCAGGGCGCGCGCGGCCTTGCCGCGTCCGTGACTGCCGACGACGACGGCGTCTGCCCAGAGACGCTCGGCCGCTTGCACCAGGGCCACGCCCGCCTTGCCGCCGTCGACGACCGTGACGTGCGTCGTGATCCCCAGGCGGTCCGCCTCTGGCGGAATCAGCGCCCGCAGCCGGGACTCCAGCTGGGCGCGCTCGGCGGCGCTGAGCTGGCCCTGCGGCACGTCGTAGGCATAGGGCGGGTTGGCCAGCGGCCGCTCGTGCACGTGGCACAGCTCGACGACGCCACCGTGACCCGCCAGCAGCGTGTAAGCGAAGGGGATCGCGCGATCGCCCGCCGGCGACAGGTCGGTTGCCGCCAGGACGGTCATCAGGACCGGTACGCCCACCTTCCCGGGTGTGCCCTGCCCCGCGGGCACGAACAGCACGCACAGCCCCGACGCCTGCCGCGCCACGTGCTCGGAGACCGGTACGTGCGTCACCAGTCCCAGGCCGCGCCGGCTCTCGGCGCCCAGGACCAGCAGCCCGACCTCGCGCTCGTGGGCGATCTCCAGGATGCGGCACCCCGGCTCGCCCCAGGCCGCCTCCACGTCCAGCGTGAACCGCCCCTGCCCGGGCAGCGCGCCCACCTGCGCCGCGAGATGCCGCTGGAGGTCGACGACCACCTCCGGGTCGACGCTCAGGAAGTCGCGCGGGCCGCGCAGGCCCAGCCGGCGATACTCCTCGGGCGGCCAGTAGAGGCGCAGGAACGTGACGTCGCAGGCCGCCTGCGCCCGCAGCGCCCTCACGAAGTCGACCACCGGCTGCGCGCCTGGTCTTCCGTCGAGCGCGGTCAGCACCCGCAGCGCGCCGCCGGACGACGCCAGCGTGGTCACGCCCTCCGGCACGACCAGCACGGGGCGCTCGGCGCGCCGGATGAGGCGGTCCGCCCCGTTCCCCAGCACCAGCCGGGACAGCGCGCCGCGCGCCGCCCCGCCCATGACGATCACGTCCGCGCCGATCTCGGCGGCGCGGGCCAGCAACATCGCCGCGACGTCCCCCTGCCCCAGCCACGCAGACGCCAGGACGCCGGCCTGCTTCAGCGCCTGGGCCTCGGCCGCGACGCGCGCCTCGGCGCTGGCCGTCGCCTGCCGCTCGAGCAGACCGGCGTCGGCCGCGAGAGCCAGGACGTCCGTCGCGGCGGGGGGCAGCACGTGGACCAGCTCGACGGAGCCGCGGGTGAGCTGGGCCAGCTGCGCGGCCACCGTCGCGGCACCTTGGCCGCGGGGCGTGAAATCGATCGCCGCCAGAATCTTCATGCCCGAGGGATGTGCAACCGCCGTTCCACCCGGCGCCGCCTTCCCGATCGTCGCGAACCGCGCAATTCATGCGCGCCGGCGCCTCCTCACCGTCGAGAACGCGAGCTTTGCGCAGGTCCGGGCCCCGGACCACGGCCGGCAGCCCGGGCCGCCCGCTGTCCGGCGCGAGGGCACGCAACTTGCCTCGCTGCCACCCGTGGCCCTGACCTTCTTCGACAGCCTCAAGCGATACATCGGGTTCACGGACGCCACGTCCGCCGCGCTGGTGCACTTGCACCCGATCGCGCGGCCGCACTTCGCCGCCATCGTCGCCGACTTCTACGCGGCGATCGAAGCGCATCCGGACGCGCGCGCGGCGATCACCGGCGGCGCCGCCCAGATCGCCCGTCTCCAGCAGACGCTGATGCAGTGGCTCGACACGCTGCTCCTCGGCCCCCATGACCAGAGCTACTTCGAGCGGCGCGCCCGCATCGGGCGGATGCACGTGCGCATCGACCTGCCGCAGTCGTTCATGTTCACCGCCATGAACCGCATCCGGTCGCGCCTGATGGAGGTCGTCCGCGACCACGTGGCCGAGCCGGACGAGGCGGACGCGATGCGCGCGGCGTTGAATCAGGCGCTGGACCTCGAGCTCGCGATCATGCTCGAGACCTACCGCGAGGATCTGATCGCGAAGAACCGCGGCGCCGAGCGGCTGGCCACCATCGGGCACTTCGCCGCCAGCATCGGGCACGAGCTGCGCAACCCGCTGGCGGTCATGGAGTCGTCGCTCTACTTGCTGCGCCAGCACCTGGGCGCCGAGCAGGCCGCCCGCCCGGACCTGGCCAAGCATCTGGACCGCATCGGCGGCGAGATTGCCCGGGCCAACAAGACCATCCACGACCTGCTGGACCTGGCGCGGAACCGACCCCCGCAGCGCCGCCCCACGCCGGTCCGGGCCCTGATCGAAAGCGCCGAGGCCGCCAGCCTGCTGCCGCCGGGCGTGCGGGTGACGGCCAGCGGGATCCCCCCGCACCTGACCGTCGACGTCGACGCCGACCAGTTCCGGCAGGTGCTGGTGAACCTGTTCGTCAACTCGACCCACGCGATGTCGGGGCGCGGTACCATCGCCGTCATGGCCGAGACCCCTTCACCGGCGGTGACGCGCATCCGCGTCCAGGACGACGGTCCCGGCGTCGCCGCCGAGGCCCGCCATCGCCTGTTCGAGGCGCTGTTCACGACGAAGGCCAAAGGGACCGGCCTCGGGCTGGCGTTGTGCCGCCGCATCCTGGAGGCGCACGGCGGCAGCATCGAGCTGGAGTCCACCGACCGCGGCGCCACCTTCCTGATGACCCTCCCGCACGGGACGCCGGGCTCCGCCGCGAACGCATGACCGCCGTTCTGATCGTCGACGACGAGGAGGCTCTGGCCGAGAACGTCGCAGAGATCGTCGCCACGCTGGGCGTCGAGACGGCCATCGCGCGCGACCGGCAGTCGGCGCTGGCCGTCGCGGGGAACGGCGACTTCGACGTGGCGCTGATCGACGTCCGGCTGCCCGACGGCGACGGCATCTCGCTGCTGGAGCCTTTGCGCGCGCGCTCGCCGTACATGCAGCTGGTGCTGGTGACCGGCAACGCCACGCTGGAAGGCGCGATCGCGGCCGTCCGGGGCGACGCGTTCGCCTACGTGCTGAAGCCGGTGTCGCCGCCCGACCTGCTGGACACCATCCGGCGCGCGCTGACCCAGGCCGGCCTCTATCGCGAGCGCGAACGGCTGCGCCTCGATCTCGAGCGGTCCGAGCGCCGCCACCGAGATCTCGTCGAATCGATGCCGGCCTTCGTGGTGGCGCTGGACGGACAGGGGCGCATCACGACCTGGAACCGACTGCTCGAAAGAGTGACCGGCTTCAGCCGGGCCGAGATGCTCGGGACGGACGGGACGGCGCTCGTGGCGGCGGACGGGCGGCCGCACGACCTGCCGGTCAAGGGGGGTGGAACGCGCAAGGTCCGCTGGAGCCGCACCGAGGTGTCGGCCAGCGGCGGCGAGCCGCTGGTCTACGCCGCCGGCGTCGACGTCACGGGCGAAGAGGAGATGCTGCGGCGCACGCTGCGGGCCGAGCGACTGGCCGCCGTCGGGACGCTGGCCGCGGGCCTGGCGCACGAGGTGCGGAACCCGCTGAACTCGGCGGCCCTGCAGCTGGCGGTGCTGGAGCGGCGGCTCGAGCGCGGCGAGCCCCCGGAGCGCGCGGCGCCCATCGTCCACATCATCAAGAGCGAGATCGACCGCCTGGACCACCTGGTGCGGGACTTCCTGGCGTTCGCGAAGCCGGCCCCGCTCGAGCCGCGGCCCGTCGACGTCGGCACGCTGCTGGCGTCGACGGCGGGACTGATCGCGCCGGAGGCCGAAGCGGCGGGCGTCGCGCTGTCCATCGACGCGCCGGCCGATCTCCCCAGCGTAGCGGGCGACGCCGAGCGCCTGCGCCAGGTGCTGCTGAACCTCACGCGCAACGCGCTGGAGGCCATGCAGGACGGCGGCGGACACCTCACGCTGCGCGGGAGGCGCGACGGCGAGACGCTGGAGGTCGACGTCGAGGACGACGGGCCCGGCTTCCCCAACGACCTGCCGGTGTTCGACGCGTTTTTCACGACCAAGGACCAGGGGACCGGGCTGGGGCTGTCGCTTGCGCACCGGATCGTGGCCGACCACGGCGGGACGATCCGGGTGGCGTCGCGCCCGGGACGCACCTGCTTCACGTTCACGCTGCCCGTGGCGGGGTAGTCAGGACGAGGACGAGGACGAGGACGAGGACGGGTTACTCGGTGAGCGCGGAGCGGGCGGATTTGGGGGCGCTCTCGTACTCGTGCAGCTTGTACTGGATCTTGCGCACGCTGATGTTCAGCATCTCGGCGGCGCGGCTGGTCGACCCGCCCGTGGCCTCCAGGGTCTTCGTGATCGCGTAGCGCTCGATCTCGTCCATCGTCGCGCCGGGGATCTGCAGGCCGGCGCGGGTCTTGCCGGCGGCCAGGTGGGCCGGCAGCTCCGCCGGCGTCACCTCGGCGGACTGTGCCAGCACCACGGCGCGCTCGATGACGTTCTCCAGCTCGCGCACGTTTCCCGGCCAGGCGTAGCTACTCAGCAACTCGAGCGCGTCGGCCGAAAAGCCGCGCACGTCCTTGCCGTTCTCCCCCGCGTACTTGCGCAGGAAGAACGACGCCAGCAGCGGCACGTCGCTGAGCCGCGCGCGCAGCGCCGGCATCTCCAGCGTGATGACGTTCAGGCGATAAAAGAGATCCTCGCGGAACTTTCCGTCGGCGACCATCTGCTGCAGGTTGCGGTTCGTGGCGGCCAGGACGCGCACGTCGACGGTGATCGTCTCGTTTCCACCAACCCGCTCGAACTCGCGTTCCTGCAGGAACCGCAACAGCTTGACCTGCACGGCCGGCGAGATCTCGCCGATCTCGTCCAGGAACAGAGTTCCGTTGTGAGCCTGGAAGAAGCGCCCGTCGCGGCGGGTCTGCGCGCCGGTGAACGACCCGCGCTCGTGCCCGAACAGCTCACTCTCGAGGATCGACTCCGCCAGCGCCGCGCAGTGCAGCTTCACGAACGGCCCTTTGGCCCGCGTGCTGCGCTCGTGGATCGCCGCCGCGATCAGCTCCTTGCCCGTGCCCGACTCCCCCGTGATGAGCACGCTGGCCCGCGACGGCGCAATCTGCGCCACCGTCTTGAACACCTCCTGCATGGGGGCCGCGCTGCCGATGATGTTCGAGAAGCTGTACTTCTCCGACAGCCGCTGCCGCAGGAGGCCGGTCTCGGCGCGCAGGCGCCGCTGTTCCATCTCGCGCGCGACGACCACCGACAGCTCGCCGACGTTGACCGGCTTGGAGAGATAGTCGCGGGCGCCCGAGCGCATCGCCTTCACCGCCGTCACGACCTCGCCGAACGCGGTCATCACGATCACCGGCAGCTCGGGATCGCCCTCGTGCAGCTTGGCCAGCAGCTGCAGCCCGTCCATGCCGGGCATCTTCAGGTCGGTCACGACCAGATCCGGCGCGAAGTCCGCCAGCTTACCCAGCGCCTTGAATGCGTCGGCCGCCGCGTCGACCGCGTAGCCCTCGTCCCGCAACAGCTCGATCAGCGCCGTGCGGGCATTGACCTCGTCGTCGACAATGAGAATTCGTCCTTTGCTTTCCACGGTGCGCACAGCTCCTCGGGTGTTCGGGTTGCCGGGGGTGCAACACGCAATCGTACGACGATGCGCCCGCGGCGGCGGCTGGTTGGTCGTTCGACGGCCAGCATTGCAACGGTCGCGCCAGGCGAACTAGCGAAAAGGCTGGAAGATTTCGCCGGCCGCCGCAAGTCGTGCGCCACCGCGCGCACGGCCGGCAGAATTTGCGCGAGTCGGCCGGCCGGGATGCGATGCGCGCCTCAGGCGACGCTCGATTGCCGCGCCGGGACGGGGATGCCGGCCTCCGCGAGGCCCCGCATGGCCGCGCTCACCGCCGCCGCGAGGGGGCCGGCCATGTCGACGGCCAGCCGGGGGCCGGGCTCGTCTCCGCCGAACGATTCGTAGCTGCGCAAGAAGTCGTCGAGCAGCGCCTCCGTCGCGTCGGACGCCGCCGGGTCGGTTCGCCGCGCGGCGAGGCGCGCGCGCGCGACGTCCGCCGGCACCCGCGCCTCGATCAGCGCGAAGCGGGCGCCGGCCGCCGTGGCCGCCGCAGCCGCCCGAGCCCGCCACGCGCGGGTCGCGAAGGTGGCGTCCACCACGACGCCGCGGCCGGCATTCAGAACGGTGCCCGCGCGGCGCAAGATCTCGTCGTAGACGGCGTCACGCGCATCCGGCGTGTAGAGGCGCGCGTCGCCGGCGGCCGTGGGCGCCAGGCCGGCCAGGGCCTTGCGCGTTCGATCGGAGCTGACGACCGGCACCGCCAGCGCGCGTCCCAGCGCCCGGGCCAGCGTGCTCTTGCCGCTGCCGATCACGCCACCCACGGCGATCAGGCAGGGGCGTTCGGCCGCCACGGAAGCCGGCGCCCGGGCCAGCTCGAAGCATCGGCGCGCCTCGGTCTCCTTCGCGGGGCGCGCCTCCGGATCGGTCGCGTCGTCAGTGGCCACGAAGGCGGCCACCTTGCCGCGCACCCAGGCCCGGTACGAGACGTAGAAGTCCAGCACCGCGTACAGCCCGTAGTCGTCGGCCGCCTCGGCGAACCGCGCCACGAGGCCGTTCGCCAGCTCGGGGCGCCCGGCGGCCTGCAGCTCCATGGCGGGGAAGGCGATCTCGGCGGCCACGTCCCCGCACCGGAAGCGCTCGTTGAACTCGATGGCGTCGATGATGACCGGCTTCGCGGAGGACGGCTGTCCGAGAAAGTAGATGTGCTCCAGGCGGACGTCTCCGTGCCCTTCGCGGATGCGCTCGTCGGCGATCCGCTGCAGGAAGCGCCCCTCGTGCCGCGTGAGGGTCTCCTGCTGAAACGCGGCGACCGCATCGAACGTCGCGCGCGCGATCAAATTGCCGGCGAACCGGCGCGTCTGGTCCAGATTTTCGCGGACGTTCTTCGCCAGCGCCGCGGGCGTGCCGAAGGCGGGAGTCTGGCGCGCAGCGCCCAGGAACTCGGCCAGCAAGTTCGCGACGCTCTCCAGCGCGCCGGCGTCCAGCGCGCCACCCGCCACCATCGCCGCCGCGCTGGCCGCGTCCGGCAGGCGGCGCATGTGAACCGCCCAGTCGGCGACGGCGCCGCCGCCCGCCAGCGCATGGCCGCCTGGCCGCCGGTAGACTGGCACGACGCCCAGATAGACGTCCGGGGCCAGACGCGCGTTCAGCCGCACCTCTTCGAGGCAGGCCCGGTGCCGATCCTCGAGCGTTCGATAATCGAGGAACCCGAGATCGACGGGGCGCTTGACCTTGAAGACGTCCGTCTCGGTCAGGAACACCCAGGACGCGTGGGTCGTCCGCAAGGTGACCCGCTGGACGCCCGCGCCGTACGCCTCGGGGCGCATCAGGTCGCGCACCAGATCCCCCTCCTCCCTTTCACGCGAAGACATGCGGCCCGCCTCCCCCATCGCCTCTCTCGCTGAACTATGCGGCTGCCGCGACCAGGCGCGAGCGGATCATCGACTGCAGCTCGACCTCGATCTGCCTGACGCGCTCGCCCGACAGGCACATGCGGCGGGCGACGCGCTGGCGCGGCAACGGCTCGTCCGCCAGCAGGCGCGCCCGCAGCACGGCCGCGTGGCGGCCCGGCAGCCGCGGCGCCAGCTCGTCGGC
>CAZJMY010000694.1:0-7847 GCA_964546845.1 uncultured Myxococcales bacterium
GGCGTCCAGCAGATCGACAACCGCCGCCTGCTGGCCGTCAACCAGGCCATCGAGAGCCACCCCGTCGAGAAGGTCGGCGCCACGCTGCGCGGCCACATGACGGCGATGAAGCAGATCGCGGTCGGTGGCTGAGCAGGACCAACCCGACCTCACCCCGGCCGGGCCCGGCCGGACGCTGGTCACCGGGCCCAACGGCTCGGGAAAATCGACCGCTGTGCGCGCCCGGGCGGCGCGCGTGGCGGGCGCGCAGCTGCTCGCGGCCGAGTCGCAGCAGGCGTTCTACGAAGCGCAGCTGGCGGCCGACGAGAGCAACTTCAAGCAGGGCGTCGACACCAGCAGCACCGTCGACCAGCTGCTGGGCGACGCCGGCCGGCAGCACCCGCTGTTCGCGGCGTTTCGACTGGAGCCGCTGCGCGCGCGCGGCTACCGGCGCCTGTCGACGGGCGAGGCGCGCAAGGTGCTGCTGCTGCAGGCCGTGCTGCGCGCGCCGTCGTTGCTCATCCTGGACGACCCGTTCGACGGCCTGGACCGCGCCGCGCACCCCGAGCTGGCGCGCGCCATCGTCGAGACCTCCGAACGCATGCCGGTGGTGGTGGTCGGCGCCTTCGAGGCCGGCGCCCTCCCCTTCCCCGTCGAGTCCCTCCGCGAGGTGCTGGTCGTCGCCGACCGGAAGCTGGCGTTCCGCGGAACGGCGGGCGAATTCCTGGCGCGGGCGGCCGAGCAGCGCCGCCCGCACACGCCGCCGCCGGTGGACGTGGGCACCTGGTACCCGGCGGTGGACCCCGAGGCGCCGCTGGTGCGTCTCGTCGGTGGGCGCGTCGCCTACGGCGATCAGGTCGTCTTCGACGGGCTCGATTTCACGATCGTGGCCGGCCAGCACACGCTGGTGGAAGGGCCGAACGGGTCGGGCAAGTCGACGCTGCTGGAGATGATCACGGGCGACCACCCGCAGGCCTACAGCAACGACCTGCACCTCTTCGGGCGCCGCCGGGGAACGGGCGAGACCGTCTGGGACATCAAGAAGAACGTCGGCGTCGTCTCGGCGCGCCTGCACCGCGACTACCGCGTCGGCGGCAGCGTCGAGGAGGTCCTGCTGAGCGGCCTCTTCGACAGCATCGGCCTCTATCAGCGCCCCGAGCCGAGCCACCGCGCCCGCGCCCGGGCCTGGCTCGACTGGCTGGAGCTGGGCCTCTCGCCGACCGCCGCGTTCCGCGAGCTGTCGTTCGGGCAGCAGCGGCTGGTGCTCATCGCGCGCGCGGCGATCAAGATTCCACCGCTGCTGGTGATGGACGAGCCGACCTCGGGCCTCGACCACGACAACCGCCTCCGCGTGCTGGGTC
This sequence comes from uncultured Myxococcales bacterium, assembly GCA_964546845.1. GTDB lineage: Bacteria > Myxococcota_A > Polyangia > Fen-1088 > Fen-1088 > JADGRB01. The sequence goes on from CAZJMY010000694.1 coordinate 1,341, forward strand.
TGGTCGAATCCCTCTGCACCCAGAAGAAGAGCACCGTCTTGATGGTCACGCACCGCGCCGACGAACGCGCCTTCTGGGAGCAGCGCATCGGCGGTCCGATCCTGTCGCTGGGGGGCGGCCCGGTCCGTTGACGGCTCGCCGCGGGCGATGCGATCGTCCGGTGATGTACGTCGAGATCGTGTTGCTGAAAGCGAAGAGCGGCCAGGCCGAGCACCTGCGCGAAGGGCTGCGCGCCGGGCGCGCCGTCATCGCCAGCGCCGCCGGCTACCGCGGCAGCGTGTTCTATCAGGGCGTCGAGAGCCCGGAGTCCTTCCTGCTGCACATCGAGTGGGACACGCTGGAGGCGCACACCGTCGGCTTCCGCCAGGGCCCGTTGTTCCCGCAGTGGCGCAGCCACTTCCAGGCCTTCCTCGAAAGCCCCCCCAACATGTCCCACTACCAGCCGATCGCCGGTCCGTAGGGCTATTTCTCCCGGGAGGCGCGGGCAGACTTCTGCGCCGCCTTCACGCGTTCGACGGCGGCCGGAATGTCCGCCAGCTCGATGCGCTGCTCGGTGCCGTCGGCGGCGCGGTGGATGACGGCCACGACGTTGAGGTGGTCGATCGCGACCTTCACGTTCCGGTTCTTGCCGCGCGAGGTGGTGGTCACCTCGATCTTCGCGCGCAGCGCCGGCCGCCGATCGCGCAGCATCCGCGCCAGGAAGGGGCGCACCGTGTTGCTGAACTTGAGCCCGAACCGCCGGCGCATCTCGCCCGTCACGAGATCGATCGAGATCAGCTCGTCGCCGCGCGCCGCCCATTCGGTCGCGATCGCTTCCGCGGCCGGATAGAGCGCGTCCAGGTCGGCCATCTTGAAGCCGTACTCGGACAGCTTGTCGGCGACCCACTGCGCATCGACGGACAGCGCCCCGACGCTCCGCTCGGGCGCGCGCGCCGGCAGATCCAGCTGGTTCATGCAGAGCAGGTTACCGAGGTCCCCCCGCCCCTGCAGCAAATACCTGATCCGCGAACGCCAGCCATCGCCCCACCGCTCTGGCACGGCTCTCGCAAAGGTTTCCCTGACAGAAGGGGGCCACCATGCACCCGCATCCGGTTCAACTCGAGGTCCAGCTCCCGTCACGGACGGCGCGAATCCATGTCCTGACCCGCCTGGCCCTGCTGGTCGCCGTCGGGACGCTCGGCGTCTCCGGGCTTTACGGGACGGCGTACTTCGCGCTTCCGGCGCTGGTGGCGCTGGTCGTCGCCCAGAAGGGCAGCGGTTCGTACCGCACCGAATGCGCGCCGAAGGCCGTTCCGGTCCTGCGCTGGTTCGCGGCCGCCTACGGATTCATGTGGATGCTCACCGACGTGCTGCCCACTTCGCAGGGACATCCGGTCGACCTGCGCATCGACGTCTCCGGTCAGCCGACGGTCGGCACCGCCCTGCTGCGGCTGATCACCAGCCTTCCGGCGCTGCTGGTTCTGGCCCTTCTGTCGGCCGTGGCCGGCCTGCTCTGGATCGTGGGAGCGGTGGTGGTCGTCTTCCGCGAGCGCATGCCGGCCGCGATCTTCCGGTTCCTGGCGGCGACGCTGCGATACCAGTTCCGGCTGGTCGCCTACCACCTGTCCCTCGTCGATCGCTACCCCTCGTTGGCGTGAATGAGGAGAACCGGGCGCGTCGCGCGCCGCGCCACCTCCTCGGCGACGGACCCCAGCACGAGCCGCCCGAGCCCCGACCGCCCATGCGAGGCGATCGCGACGGCGTCGGCGTTCACGCGCTCGGCGGCCTGCAAGATCTCCTCTGCCACCGACTCCCCTTCCAGCACCGAGACGTGCGTTCCGATCCCGCGCTCGGCCGCCTCGGCGGGAACCTGCGCGCGCAGTTTCTCTTCCAGGTCGGCCCGCTCGCGTTCGGTCAGGCCGGGGCTGGCCGGCATCGGCCGCACCGAGGGCCGCTCTCGAGCGTAGACGTGGCAGAGGTGGGCCTGGCCGCCCCCCGCGAGAAGGCCGTACGCCGGAAGGATGGCCTGTCGCGCCAGGTCGGACAGATCGGAGGCGATCAGGACCGAGCGGAACCGCGGAATGCGCCGCTCGACCGGCTCCACGCCTTCCGGGATGCAGAACACCGGCAACCGCGACGTGCGGAGAACGGCCTTCGGCGACACGGGAGTCCAGTGCCCGCGCCGATCTCGCGGCATCCCGATGACCAGCGCGTCGACACCCAGGGTGGCGGCGCCCGCGGCCACCTCCTCGCCACCGTCACGCGCCATGACCTGCAGGCGCAAGGGCGGAAGGCGAGATCCGGCCAGCGCCGCCGATTCGCGCCGCACGTCTCGCTCGATGAGCTCCTGCAGCCGAGGCGTGCCGTCGTTTCCCTGCCAGGGATCGTCGATGCCGTACCGGGCGCCCTCCTGCGGCGGCCAATAGACGCGAACGAGCGTGACGTCGTCCGACGACGCCGGGGCCGCCGTGCGCGCCCAGTAGAAGACCGCCCTGGTCGCCAGCGACCCGTCGATGGCCAGCGCCAACCGCAACGGCACCGACGAATCCCACCGCGCGACGTCGGCGGCGTGGTCCCGGGCGACCAGCACGGGGCGGTCCGCCGTTCGGGCCACCTTCTCGGCGCAGCTGCCGAGTAGCAGCCGCGCCGCGCCCCTGCGGCCGTGAGAGCCGACCACGATCAACGACGCGTCCGTCGCGCGCGCCGCCTCAAGGATTGCCCCCGCGGCGTAACCCTCCGCGACGCGCGTCTCGACGGTCAGGCCGGTCGCCCGAAGCTCCTGGGCCGCCAGCTCGAGATCGCGCTGGGCGGTCGTCAGCATGTCGGCTTCCCACGCGGCGTCCGCGACCATCGCCACGGACGGGGCCAGCGGCATCGGCTCGACGGCGTGCACGAGCACGACGTCCTCGCGCTTTCGGCGAGCCACGCCAGCCGCCAGGCGCGTCGCCGCGCGCGAGTGGGACGACAGATCCGTTGCGCAGAGAATGGTCATCGTGCCGCGTGTCTTTGCAGGCGCGGTGCCAGAGTCGCCTCAGCGGTCCCCCGGCGACGCGCCGCCGCCGACCAGCAGCGCGATCAGGCTCTCCGTGTGACGCGCGAACCGCGCCGAATCCGGAATCAGGCCGTGCGCGTCGTTCTTGAGCTGGTCCATCAAGCCGCCGAGCGCCGCGCGGGTGGCGCCGCCCGCCTTCGCCGCGACCTGCTCGACCTGCCCTTCGACGAAGGCGATCATCTTGTTCATCAGATGGTGCTGGCCCGCGGTCGTCGCCGTGTCGAGCATTCGCAGCATCTCGCGGATCACCCAGAGCTGGCGCACGCGCAGCGCGTGCTCGTCCGGGCGGTCATGGCTGGTGCGGGCTCTCTGGACGGGCGCCGCAACCGGGAAGCAGGCGATCATGTCACGCCGTCCGGTGCAAGGGCCGTGCTCGACCGCAGGCCGGGTCCGGGCTCCCGGCTTGAACATCTTTGCGCGAGCTCGCCGCCGGCACGCAACGTTTGCGCGGGAGGCCGGGCGCGCCCGTCAGGGGTTGGCCGCAGGCGGCTCGTGGACCACCACCCGCACCGGATCGCGAGCGCGCTGTACAGCCTGTGACAGCCGTGGCTGGCGCCTCGCGTGACGGACCGGTAGCTCGCCGTTCCGTGAGTCCGCGTCCGGGCGTCGTCGAGCGCCGGGGGCTCTTCGCTGTTCGCCAGCGAAAGAACAACCAGTCAGATCACGAAAGGTTCAACCGGTCGTCTGGTCGATCACGACGACGTCATCGCGCAAGGTGTCGGGATCCAACAGCGCACGCTCCTCCTCTTCCATGTCGGCGAGCAACCACGAGGCCAGCGCGGCGAGCTTGGCGGCCAGGGTCGGAAGCTCGGGATGCCGGCACGCCTCCCCATGAAGCGTGGCAAGCATGTCGCGTTGTCGGCTGTGCTCGTCGACCAGCCGGTCGGCCCGCTGGGGTCCAAGCGGCAGATCCTCCCGGAACAGCGGCACGAGGACCGACTCCTCGAACTTCAGGTGCACCTCCATCGCGGAGCGGACGTCTCCGATGGTCGAGGCGACCGCGTCGGGGACCGAGAGGTCGCCGTCCAGGCGCGCGTCGGCGACGGACCGCGCGCGCTGCAGGAGCTGCCGGAGGCGGGCGTGCTGCCAGAGAATCCCGCGCCGTGCGGCGCCCGCATCCACAGGCTTCTCGGGCGCAGACCAACCGAGCTCGCTCATGGCAGTGCCTCCTCTCGGAGGGGGACACCAGCATCGCGCGTGCCACGCGCGCCTGCGCGCCGGGCCATCGCCCTACGGTTCGTCTCTCGAAGAGACGGAGCGCAAATTTTCTGCGCCGGCCCACGCTTGCGCGCAGTTCTTGCCGCAACGGACAAAGACGTGACAGCGATCGCCGCTGGCACCCGTCCTGCACCACCGATGAACATGACGACCGATAACGATCGGGAGACGACCGAGAGGTGGGAGATCGACGCAACTCGCTCCAGCCTCGGCTTTCAGCTCCGCCACATCGTCGTGCAGCAGATCCGGGGTCGGTTCGAACGCTGGGGCGGGACGCTGCTCGTCGACCGCCAGCAGCCGTGGCTCTCGATGGTTCGGGTCTGGGTCGACCTGGCGAGCATCACCACGGACGATCTCGAGCGCGACACGCACGTCCGGTCCAGCGAGTTCCTGGACGTGACGCACTTTCCGCGCGCCGAGTTCGAGAGCACGAACGTGGAGATCCCCAACGGCCAGATCGTCATCGAAGGGGTCCTGAACCTCCACGGCATCGTCCACGACGTCGAGATTCGCGCCCAGGCCGGGCAGTCCTCGACCGGACCGGACGGGCGCCAGCGAACGACCTACACGGCGCGTGCGGTCCTGGACCGGCAGTCGTTCGGGTTGCACTGGAACCAGGATCTGGACGTCGGCGGCATCGTCGTCGGAGACGAGGTGGAGATCGTGGCCAGCGTCGAGGCGGTGCGCCGCGACGGCGACACGCAGGCGGACGGACCGGCCCAGCCGGCCTGGCCGGGATGACCCGAAGCCCATTCCTGCCGCCCGAGCTCCCACCCGGCATCGAGCCGCTGGCGGAGCTGGCGCTGGACCTGCGCTGGACCTGGAGCCACGACGCGGATCATCTGTGGCGCGCGCTCGACCCGGAGACCTGGGAGGCGACCGCCAACCCGTGGCTGCTCTTGCAGAACGTGTCGCGCGCCCGCCTCGCGGCGATGGCTGCCGACCCGGCCTTCCGCCGCGACCTCGAGCGCATCCTGTCGGTCCGGCGCGCTTACCTCGATGCGGCGCCCGCGCTGGACGGCGGAACCGGAGACCTGTCGCGACCCGTCGCCTACTTCAGCCTCGAGTTCGGCATCGGGGAGGCGATCCCGCTCTATGCCGGCGGCCTGGGCGTGCTGGCCGGCGACCACCTCAAGGCGGCCAGCGACCTGGGCGTGCCGCTGGTCGCGGTGGGCCTGCTCTATCAAGAGGGCTACTTTCGCCAGACGTTCGACGCCAGCGGCCGTCAGGAAGAGCTGTACCCCTACAACGATCCCGTGGCCATGCCGATCCAGCCGACGCTGGCGGCAGACGGCAGCTGGTTGACCGTCCCGGTGGAGCTCCCGGGCCGCACGCTGCAGCTCCGCAGCTGGCGCGCGACGGTGGGCCGCGTCACCCTGCACCTGCTCGACAGCAACGTCCCGATCAACGACCCCGTCGATCGCGGCATCACGGGCAAGCTGTACGGCGACGGGCCGGAGATGCGGCTCCGGCAGGAGATGGTCCTCGGCATCGGAGGCTGGCGGCTGCTGGAAGCGGCCGGCGTTCAGCCCGGCGCCGTTCACCTGAACGAGGGGCACGCCGCCTTCGCGATCCTGGAACGGGCGCGCAGCGCGATGGCGCAGCATCAGCTCTCGTTTCGCGAGGCGCTGGCGGCCACGCGAGCGGGGAACGTATTCACGACCCACACGCCGGTGGCGGCCGGCTTCGATGCGTTCTCGCCCAAGGTGCTCGCCAAGTACTTCCCCGAACAGCGCGGCTACCTGGCGTCGCTGGGGATCTCGTTCGACGAGCTGCTGGCCCTGGGCCGCGCGCCCGGCGCGCCGCCCGACGAGCCGTTTCGGCCATCCTACCTGGCGCTGAGGGGCGCAACCCGCGTCAACGGCGTGAGCGCCCTGCACGCCGAGACCAGCCGCGAGGTCTTCCGGTCGTTCTTCCCGCGGTGGCCCAAGGAGGAGATCCCCATCCGCCACGTCACGAACGGCGTCCACGTCCCCTCCTGGGATTCCGCGGCGACCGACGAGCTGTGGACGGCCGCCTGCGGTGCCGCACGCTGGCGCGGGTCAGCCGAGGGCCTGGAAGCGGCAATCGCCGCCGTCGACGATCGCCGCCTCTGGTCCGTGCGCTGTCGCGCCCGCGAGGAGCTGGTGCATCGAGCCCGCGCCCGCCTGCAGCGGCACCTGGCCCACCGCGGGGCCAGCCCGGACGGGGTCGAGCTCGCAGCGCGGGTCCTCGATCCCGACGTCCTGACGCTCGGGTTCGCGCGCCGCTTCGCCGAG
>CAZJMY010000695.1:0-1152 GCA_964546845.1 uncultured Myxococcales bacterium
CCCGGCTGGTAGATCTGGTCGAACGTCCCGCCGTCGGCGAAGTGCGTCGCCTGCGCCTTCTGCCAGCCGCCGAACACCTTGTCGACGGTGAACAGCTTGATCTTCGCCAGCTCGCCGGCGTGCTTGGCCGCGATGGCGGCCGAGCGCGGCCGGTAGTGGTGCTTGACCGCCAGCTCTTGCCCCGCGTCCGTGTACAGGAACTTCAGGTACGCCTCGGCGGCGGCGCGCGTGCCGTGCTTGTCGACGTTCTTGTCGACGACCGAGACCGGCGGCTCGGCCAGGATGCTGACGCTGGGATTGACGATCTGGAACTTGTCCTTGCCCAGCTCGTTGACCAGCAGGTAGGCCTCGTTCTCCCACGAGACCAGGACGTCGCCGATGTTGCGCTGCCCGAACGTGGTGGTGGACCCGCGCGCGCCCGAGTCCAGCACCGGGATGTTCTTGTACAGCCGCCGGACGAAGTCCTTGGCCTGCGCGTCGTTTCCGCCCGGCTTCTGCAGCGCGTAGCCCCACGCCGCCAGGTACGCCCAGCGCGCGCCGCCCGACGTCTTCGGGTTCGGCGCGATGACGGCGACGCCCGGCTTGATCAGGTCGTCCCAGTCCTTGATCCCCTTGGGGTTCCCCTTGCGCACGACGAACACGATGGTCGACGTGTAGGGCGAGCTGTTGTCGGGGAGGCGCTTCTGCCAGTCCTTGGCGATGCGCCCCGACTTCTCGGCGATCTCGTCGATGTCGTACGCCAGCCCCAGCGTGACCACGTCGGCCTCGAGGCCGTCGATCACCGACCGCGCCTGCTTGCCCGACCCGCCGTGCGACTGGCTGATGTTCAGCGTCTGTCCGGTCTTCTGCTTCCACTGCTGGCCGAATACCTGATTGACGTCCTGATACAGCTCACGCGTCGGATCGTACGAGACGTTGAGCAGCTTGACCGTGGTCTCCGCCCGCGCCTGTCGCGCCGGCGCGCCGGCCGCCAGGAATGCCCCACCGGCCGCGAGCAGCGCCGCGGTCGCGAACCCGAGTTTCTTCGTCTTTGCGTGCATGACTGTCTCCCTTGCGAATCTCAGAAATAAACCTGGAACCGGGCCGTGCCGACCTTTTCCGTCGCGCGGTCGGCGCCTTTCGGCGCGCCGCCTTCGAACCAGGTCTGGATGT
>CAZJMY010000696.1:0-4774 GCA_964546845.1 uncultured Myxococcales bacterium
GTTGCAAACCGGCCGTCGCTGCGTAGAATGGCGCCCGCGTTCGACCCCCAGGTCGACCGCCTTGGGGCTGTAGCTCAGCTGGGAGAGCGCCTGAATCGCACTCAGGAGGCCGACGGTTCGATCCCGTTCAGCTCCACGAAAGTACTGCGGTTTTTCTTCTGAGAAGTCAGCGTGAAACGATTGGCGGTCCAATCATTCACGTAGCTCTGGGTGGTCGTGGCGGGCTAGCGGCGGCGCTGTCGGCGGTGTGCTGAGCGGCGGCCGTTGCCGCACGTCATGCGGCGGTCACTCGACTTCGATCACGCCCGGGCAGCGCCAGTGGCCGCGGTGCCAGCGCCCGCGCGGGCCGTAGTGGCCCTCGATCCAGATGCCGCCGGGGCAATGGCCGGGCACCGTCCTGACGTAGCAGCCGCTGACGAGCCCGAGCACGGCTGCCAACCCGAACATCGCGACCGCTCGTCTCATCGCGACTCATTTTCTCTCGCGGGCGGACGCAGTCAAATTGCCGTGGCGCTCGCGGAACGATCGGCGTCCGGGTCACGACGAGGACCGCTGCTTTTGTCGACGACGGGCGGAGCATTGAACCTGGAGCTCGTCGATCGATTCTCTCGTGGCGTCGCCGTCGCGCCGAATCAGCTTCTGCCGTCCTTACGGGGACAGAACCCGGCGCTCAAGATCCTCACAGGTCGCGTCGGAACGAAGCGCATCTTTTGATGGAGCTCACGAGTCATGAAACAGCTTTATCTCGCTCTCATCTTGCTGGTCACGCTGGCGCCGGCATGTGCGACGACGACGACGACGACGCGCACCACCTGGACAGATCCGGCTGCAGCGGGATACGGACGGGCCGGTTCAGTCGCGTCCGTCCAGGAGATCGTCCAGCGTACCGAAGGCAACCCGGGCGCCGGCGCCGTGGCAGGTGCGCTGGTCGGCGGCATCATATTCGGAGGCGGACGCGGGCCGGCTGCCGTTGCCGGCGCAGCGGGAGGGGCGGCGGTCGGTGCGGCGGCCAGTCAGGGCACGACGGAGCAGCGCACGTACGAGATCGTCGTCCGGTTCGATGACGGCGGCTATGGCGAGTTCGTCTACGCGGGGTACTCGCCGTTCCGGCCCGGCGAGCGTGTCGCCGTGACGCCGGACGGTTTGACGCGCGCCGGGTGAGCCCGTCGGCGGCCTCATTGAACGTCCGGCCTGGTGCCGGCACGCCGGGTACGTTGCACCTCGGCGTTCAGCTCAGCGCCAAGGACGACCACGTAGGCCGACAGGAGAAACCACGTCAGCATCGTGATCACGACGGCGAGCGACCCTTCGATGAGGTCGCCCTTGCCGAGCCGCGCGCCCAGCCAGGAAAACAGGCCCGAGCCCCCTAGCCACAGAGCGGTCGCTGCCGCGGATCCGATGGTGATCCAGCGCCACCGCCCTGGTGGCCGGGCGGGCCCGAAATGATAGACCACGGAAAGTCCAAGCAGCGTCACGAGTGTCAGCGCTGGCCAGCGCGCCCAGCGAATGAGGTGCTCCGTCACCGGCGGTAACCCGAGGAACGAGAGCGCCATCGGCAACACCACGAGACCACCAACGGCGATGGCGCCGCACAGGATCGCCCCCAGGGTGAACGAGAATGCCGTGATGTTGAGCCTCACGAAGCCGCGAGTCTCGTCCTGTCCGAACGAGAGGCTCAGCCCCGTCAACAGCGCTCGCATTCCCTTCGTGGCCGCCCAGGTCGCGACGACGATGCCGGCCGCGGCCTCGATGCTCAGAGTGCCCGTGGAGCGCTCCGTGAGCCGCCCGATCTGGTCGTGGAGCAGGGCCCGTATGTCCGGGCTCAGCGTTCCAGCCACGGTGTCGACCTGGTGGCGAACATGCTCGGGGTCGGCCAGAAGGCCGTAGATCGACACCAGCGCCGCCAGCGCAGGGAAGGTGGAGAGAAACGCATAGAACGCGACGCCGCCGGCGAAGATCGATGCGTGGTGGCGCCGGGTGGGATCCCGCATGCGACGCGCGATCTGCCGCCATTCATTCACGCCACCGGTCAATCTGGGTTCGCGAGGCGGGCCGAGAACTGAGCCCGATCCTGACTCGCAGGCGAGCCACGGGGCCGGCGAGGATGAAGGGTTCACATCGGTTCGGGCGTACCCAGATCGTACACGTGGACTCGACCTCTCGCGGCACGCTCGCAACGGGTGGCCGACTCGCGCTGTTCTGGAGCGTGCCCGCGCTGCTGATTGCCGCTGGAACGATCGGCTACCGAGCCATTGAACGCTGGCCTTGGTTTGATTCGTTTTACGTTGCCGTCATCACACTCACGTCAATCGGCTACGGGGACTTACATGCCTATTCGGTTGGTGGCCACATCCTCACGATTGCGCTGGCGCTCGTCGGGATCTCGTCAGTCGCCGTCGCCGCGACCGAGCTCTTGAGGGTCGTCATCACGGGTGAGTTGAGGGACTCGTGGGCGAGGAGACGTATGAGAAAGCGAATTGATGGGCTCGCACAGCACGTCATCGTGTGCGGCTACGGCGCCCTCGGCCGGTACGTCTGCGCCGAGCTGCTCGCGGGCGGCGTCCCAGTCGTCGCGATCGATCGCGCGGAAGCACTGGCTGCCAGCTGCTTGGCCGGTATCCATTTCGTGCTCGGTGAGGCAACGGCCGACGCCGTTCTGAGGCGAGCAGGTATCGAGCGGGCCCGCGCGCTGGTCGCCGCTGCGGGCGCAGATTCCGAGAACGTCGTGATTGCGCTGACGGCCCGGATCTTGTGCCCGAACCTGACGATCGTGGCACGTGCGGAGCAAGACGACGCCGTATCGAAGCTTCTCCGTGCCGGCGCCACGCGCGCAGCCTCTCCGTATGCGATCGCGGGCGCACGCATCGCCCAGGCGGCGTTACACCCGTCGGCTGTCGACGCCGATCCCGGGATGGGGAGATAGCGATCGTGCGCTGGGGTTCTGCCCGTGGTCGCGGGGCCGCCGCGCCAGCGCCGGCCCCGAGCGCTGCGAAGGCGCGCCTCGGGGCCTTGGGCATTGTCGGGGCGGGGGCCGCGCTGGGCGGATTGACCGGGGGCTTCCTCGTCGTGGCCACCACGCTCTTGCTGAAGGCCGGGATCGACTTCGTCTCCGCCCGGAGCCTCGTCTACATTCTCATCCTGCCGCTGGCCGGCTTGGCCGCCGCGGTGCTCGTGCTGCACGGGCACGGCACGGGCGTCGGGGCCGATGCCGAAGAGGACGAGTTGCGGTCTCTGCGAGCGTTCCCCCACGAGGCCATCCGCGCGGACATCAACGCCGACGTGGTGAGCACCGCGGGCAAAGAGGAGACGTTTCCCTGGCGGCGGGCGCCCATCCGCGCCGCCGCCATTCTCGCCACGGTGGGCTCGGGTGCGGCGATGGGGACGGAGGCACCCGCCGCCTACCTGGGCGTCGCGGTCGGCGCATTTCTGGGGGACCGCGGCCAGCGCTGGCGGAGGCTTCTCCGGCCCGCCGCGCTGGCGGGTGGCGCCGCCGGGGTCAGCGCGCTCACCGGAATTGCGCTGGTCGGGACGGTGTTCATGCTGGAGCTCGGCCGCCGTGGCCGAGTGCCGCTCGATCTGCGACGCGTGCTGGCGGCGCTGCTGGGCGGGATCATCGGCTGGGGAATCGACACTGTCTTCGGCTTCAAGCTGATTCGGTTCGTCGTCCCGGACATGGCTCCATCCGGCGCCGTCCGCGGGCTCATTCTGGCGCTGCTGGTCGGGGTCGCCTCTGGCGGCATCAGCGCCGCGGCCGGATTGGCCATCTACAACGCAAAGACCTGGCGAGCCCCGCCTGGCGTCAGGTTGGCGATCGGGGGGATGGGAGTTCTCGCGGCCGCGCTGGCGCTTGCGAGTATCGCAGCCCCCTCCGCGGCGATCGGTCCGGGTGGAGGCGCCATCGTGTGGGCCGAGTCCGCCGATCCGCGGGTCTGGCCGCTGCTCGGGACGTGCCTCCTGCGGGCGGGCATCACCATCGCCGCGGTCGCGGCCGGCGGCTGCGGGGGTGTGTTCGTGCCGTTACTCGTGGTTGGCGATCTGGCCGGCCGGTTGTTCGCACCCCCGCTGGGACCGGGACGCGATCTCGCTGGCGCGGCGGGGGCAGCCGGCGGTATCGCCGGCGGGTACCACCTGCCCTTCACCGCCGTGGCGATGGTGCTTGGCATCGGCGGCCCTGGTCGCGCCATCCTGACGTGCCTGGTCGCCCTGCTCGTCGCCACGTATGCAGGCGCAGCCGCCGATCGAGCCTTGCGGTGGATGGGCACGCGCCTGTTTCCCGAGAGCTGACCGACGAGCGCTGAGCGAGCACCAAGACGGCAGTTTCTCGATGACCGCCGACCGTCACCGAGAGGTCCAGCCGCCGTCCACGACGATCGCCTGCCCCGTGATGTTGCGGGCAGGCGGCGACATCAAGAACGCCGCGATTCCAGCCAGCTCGTCGGCGCCGATGAATACACCCTTCGGCATGGGGTCGAGCATCACGCGGCTGATGACCTCGGCCTCCGGGATGCCGCGGGCGCGCGCCTGATCCGCGATCTGAGCTTCGACCAGCGGCGTTCGAACGTAGCTTGGACAGATCGTGTTGACGGTGATGTCCGCGGCGGCCGTCTCCAGTGCCACAGCTTTGGAAAAGCCCAGCAGCCCGTGCTTGGCCGCGACATAGGCGCTCTTGAATGGGCTCCCGACCAGGGAGTGAATGCTGCCGATGTTGATGATTCGACCGAAGCCCCGCTGTCGCATGCCAGGAAGCACCGCTCTCGTGAGTCGCGCGACGCCG
>CAZJMY010000697.1:0-6878 GCA_964546845.1 uncultured Myxococcales bacterium
CCCTCCGCCGCCGGCGTCGCCGCCACGCCGACCTGCAGGCCGTCCACCGACGCCATCCCGGCGCCCGCGGCGAGGCGGGCGCGCGGCAGGTCGACGTCCAGGCGGGCCTCCCCGCCGGCGGCCAGGCGCGGCGGGCCGCCCGCCAGCTCGAGGTGGGCGACGTGAAGTCGCACCGCGCCACCCTCCAGGGTGGCGGGGACGGTCCCCCTCGGCAGCGCGCCCAGCAGGTGGACCACGTCGACGTGCGCGTCGGCGGCCAGCAGCGAGAGGACCTGCGTCCCGGGCGCCCCGGGCGCGCCCGCCGCGGCGTCCGAGACGTCGGCGGCCAGCGACAGAACCAGCGCGCCGTCGGCCGCCGCCAGCCGCGACAGCTGGATCGCCGTGCGTCCGTGCGCCGGGTCCGGCTTCACCGCCGCGTCGACGTGCACCAGCTCGCCGACGCGCACGGGGACCAGATCCTGCGAGACGAGCCGGACGTCGGTGGCCAGGCTGAAGCCGTCCGGCGCGCCGTCGACGGTGATGGCCAGGGCCAGGTGCGCGGCGGCGGTCACCGGCCCCTGTCGCGCGATCTCGACGGCAAGCGGCGCGCTGGCCGACCCGAGGGCGACGGTGGCCGCCCAGCCACCCGGCGCGGGGCGCGTCGCCAGGCTCACCTGCAGCCCGCGGACGCTGTCGCGCTGGACGGTCCCGTCGGCCGCCGCGCGGACGGAGACGGCCTGTACGCGGGTCACGTCCACGCGGCCGATCGGCGCCGCGCCCGAGAAGATCTTCGCGGCCAGGCGCGACAGCGGGGTCGGCTCGGACGGCTTTTCAGGCGCCCGGGGGCCGGTCCCCAGCAGGTCCAGCGAGGTGCGCCCCGCGGCGTCCTGGGCGATCGCCACCGATACGCCGTCGATGGCGGCGGCGCGGATCTTCGGGCCGCCGCCCAGCAGCGACGACAGCGACCAGGTCGCCTCGAGGTGGTCGATCCGCGCCAGCTCCGGGGTCAGCGCCGCCAGCGGGGCGGGGGTCGCGACGACCAGCCCGTCGAGCCACACCCCCGAGAACAGCCGCACCTTCAGCGCGCGGTAGTCGAGGTCGATGCCGCCGCTCTCGCGCGCGATCCGCTGCACGCGCGCCTTCATCCAGGGCGCGTCCAGGCTTCCTAGAACCAGGGCCGCCGCCACGACGACCAGGACCAGCACGGCGGCGAAGGCCAGCCCCAGGCGGGCGAGCCACCGGCGCCAGCGCCGGGCCGGCTTGTCCTGCTGAGGTGTCATGCGGCAGGCGTAGTATGCCTGTCGCCCGTCCCATCAGAGACGGCTACGTCGATGCCCGACGTCGAACTGCCTGGGTGGGCCCAGCAGGGTTCGAACCTGCGGCCAACGGATTAAAAGTCCGCAGCTCTACCAGCTGAGCTATGGGCCCGGGTGCCGCCTCCCACCGCCGGGGTGCCGGGTGGCAGGCGAACGGCCGCACCATGCCACAAACTCGAAAAGCTGCGCCAGTCTAAGTTGTCCGGACGGACGCCGGGGCGGCGGCCGGCATCATCGGGGTCATCTCCGCGTCCTCGTCCAGGGTCGCCGAGCGGGGGGCGATCTCGATGCCGTGCGCCGCCGCGAACCGGATCAAGCTGGCGGTCGTGCGGACACCCAGCTTGCGGTTGATGTTGGTGCGGTGCGTGTCGACCGTCTTGATGCTGATGAACAGCTTGCTGGCGATCTCCTTGCTGCCGCGCCCCGCCACGACCAGCCGGAAGATCTCGCGCTCGCGTCGCGAGAGGCGGTTCAAGCCGCCGGCGTTCTCGACCGGCGCGTCCGGGCGCAGCCGCGCCGAGATGACCGGCGAAACGTAGGTCCCGCCTTGCGCCACCGTGGTGATGGCCGTCAGCAGGTCGGCGGTCGGTTGCTCCTTGAGCAAGTAGCCGGCGACGCCCGCGGACAGCGCCTCCGAGGCGGAGAACTCGTCGCGGAACGCGGTCATGATCAACACCCGCGTCTTCAGACGCAGTCGGCGAACCGCGCGGACCAGCTCGATGGCGTTTCCGTCCTCGAGGGAGAGGTCGGCCAGCAGCACGTCCGCCGAGCAATGCTCGAGCAGCGACATGGTCTCGCGAACGCTGGACGCGACTCCCACGATCTGGAGGTCGGGCTTTTCGGCAAGCAAGCTCGCCAATGCATCACGGACAATCGGATGGTCATCGACGATCAGTAGGCGCGTCATCGCCGCCCAATCTTATACACCGCACCGTGATGTAAAGAGTGTTCCGCCCGCAATGACCCGCCGTACGGCGGTTGAGCTTCACTTTCAGAGAATTCCTGACGTCCCGGATGCGGGAAGTCAGGGTTTGGGCGGGGTCCAGGCCGTCTCGGCCATGTCCCCCTCCGCAAATCCGAAATAAACCTCCATCTGTTTCCGCATGAACGCTTGCGCGTCCTTGCTGGTCAGGTCCAAACGGTAGGTGTTCACGAATTTGACGGAGTCCTGCAGCCACATCTTCCAGGCGTCCATCGACACCTCGTTGTAGATGCGTTCGCCCAGCTCTCCGGCGACCGGCTTGAAGGGGAGGCCAGGAAGATCTTTATCGAGCTTTCGGCAGTGAACGATGCGCGCCATGTTTGGGGGGCTCCGACGAAGGGCCTGCAGGACCCCTACACCGCAGATCAGCCCCC
Source organism: uncultured Myxococcales bacterium (assembly GCA_964546845.1). Classification (GTDB taxonomy): domain Bacteria; phylum Myxococcota_A; class Polyangia; order Fen-1088; family Fen-1088; genus JADGRB01. Next base: position 2,652 of record CAZJMY010000697.1, read on the forward strand.
GTCAAGCATCACCCGTCCCCGGCGATGTCATCCACCAAACGTCGCAGAGCGGGAATGTCGAGCGGCTTTTCGACGCGGCGGTTCGGAATCTCGTCGAAGAAGCTCCGGACGGTCGGGCTGAAGACGCCCCCGCTCATGAAGACGACGCGCTTGGCGAGGTCGGGGCGGACGCGCGCGAGCTCTTGATAGAACTGCATCCCGTTCATCTCGGGCATCATGACGTCGCACAGGATCACGTCGAACCTGGACCCGCTCAGCAGCCGCTCGAGCCCGTCACGGCCGCGGTCGACGACGGTCACCCGGTGCGGGGCCAGCAGCCGGGGCAGGACCCGGCGCAGCGCGGGCTCGTCTTCGACGATCAGGATCGACGCCGTTCGCCGGTCGGGGACGGCGGCCGGGGGCTGGGCGGGAACCTCGCTGGTGGTCCCGGTGCGCGCCCGACGGAGGCGCACGCGAACCGTCGTCCCTTCGCCCGGGCGGCTGTGGACGTCGATGGTGCCGCCCAGATCGGTCAGGATGCGGTGGCAGATCGCCAGCCCCAGCCCGGTTCCGATCCCGGCGGGCTTGGTGGTGAAGAAGACGTCGAAAATGTGGGGCAGCGCGTCCGCCGGAATTCCGACCCCGGTGTCACTGACCTCCACGACGACCTGGCCGTCGATCCACGAGGTCGCCAGCGTGATGGAGTGGTCGCGACCGGTTCCGTCGGGGATCGCCTGGGCCGCGTTCACCAGCAGGTTCACGAACACCTGACCCAGACGTGGGGCGTGCCCCTCGACCAGCGGGACGTCCCCGCCGAAACGGCGGACCAGGCGCGCCCGCCCCCGGAACGTGCTCTGGGCCATGCGCGCCGAGGACTCCAGCACCTTGTGGATGTCCACCGCCTCGCGCTTGGCCTCGTCGGGGTGCGAGAACAGCCGCAGGTCGCGCGTGATCAGCAGGACACGCTGGGCCGCCTCGGCGGCGTCGGCCGCCGCCTCGCGGAACAGCCCCGCGGCCTCGCGCGCGCCGGGCGGCAGCTCACCCGCGGGAAGTCCCCCCGTGGCTTTGGCCAGCGCGTCGGCGACCACCTCGAACTGGCGCTGCAACACCTCGAGGTTGCCGGACATGACCGACAGCGGGTTGTTGATCTCGTGGACGATGCCGGCCGCCAGCGTCCCCACCGACGCCATCCGCTCGGAGATCAGGAGCTGCTTTTCCATCTTCCGGCGCTCGGTGCGGATCTCCGCCTCGCGCAGCTCGCGTTCGATGGCGGCCACCAGTCGGCCCAGGTGCCCCTTCAGTAGGAAGTCGTGGACGCCGGCGCGCATGGCGTCGACGGCCACCTCTTCTCCGACGGTGCCTGAAACAATCAGGAACGGGATGTCGAACCCCGTCTCCCGGACCACCCCGAACGCGTCTGGACCGCTGAACGCGGGCAGCGAGTAGTCGGACAGCACGACGTCCCACGGCTGCTCGGCCAGGGCCCGACGCAGGTCCGCGGCGGTCTCGACGCGCAGCAGGACGGGCTTGTATCCGCCCCGCTGCAGCGCCAACCGGATCAGCTCGCTGTCGTTGGGGTCGTCTTCGACCAGCAGGACGCGCAGCGGCTTCGGGGCGGTGCCGGAAACGGGAGCCGGCCCCCGCGCGGGGGCCCAGTCGGTGGCGGAACCATTCATGGGCGGGGCGCGGGTTGATTGAGCGTCAGCCAGTACGTCCCCACCTTGTTGGCGGCGTCGACGAACTCGGCAAAGCTCACGGGCTTGCGGACGTAGCTGTTGGCGCCCAGCTCGTAGCTGCGCGCGATGTCGGCCTCTTCCATGGACGAGCTCATGATGACGACGGGCAGCCGGCGCGTGCGTTGATCTGCCCGGACGTTGCGAAGGACCTCGAGGCCGTCCATCCGGGGGAGGTTCAAATCCAGCAACATGACGTCGGGCGGTAGGGGCGGCGGGCCCGCGGCGTACCCGCCCTTCGCGTGCAGGTAATCCAGCGCTTCGACGCCGTCACGGGCCACCGCGATCTCGCTCTTGATCGGGGTGCGGGCAAACGCCTGGATGGCCAGCTCGGCGTCGTCGGGGTTGTCTTCCACCAGCAGGATGCAGTTGGTTTTCATGTGAGTTTCGAAACTGCCCCCCAAACCGCCCTCCCGAGTTTCGAAACCGTGATTCCCGGGTGGCCATCAATCCGTTAAATCTTCGCCTGTTGACCCACAAATACGTGCGTGGCAATAATGCGCCAACTCCGCATGGCGCACGAGCCAAGCCTGTGCATCGTTGCAGTTTGTCGCAAGCCAGCGCAAGTTCATTGTTGCGTTCATTGGCGGTCGCTTCGTTGAGGATGGCCGCGCGGACATCATTCGCGGGCCAGGCAGCGCGATGAGCATGGCCCGCGCCAAGGTACTGGTGGTCGACGACTCGCCGGCGAACCTGCTGGCGCTGGAGGGCGTGCTGGCGCCGCTCGACTGCCAGCTGGTCTCCGCCCCGTCCGGCCGCGACGCGCTGGAGCATGTCCGCGAGCACGACTTCGTGGCGGCCCTGCTGGACGTGCAGATGCCGGAGATGGACGGGTTCGAGCTGGCCCGGCAGCTGCGCGACGAGATGGGCCTCAAGGAGATGCCGATCCTGTTCGTCACCGCGATGGACGACAAGGAGGCCCTGCACCGCGCCTACGAGGCGGGCGGCTTCGACTTCTTGTACAAGCCGCTGGACCCCCTGATCGTCCGGCGCAAGCTTCAGTTCTTCCTGGATCTGTATTCCAGCCGACGGCAGCTGCAGGCAGAGGTCGAGGCCCACCGGCAGACGCTGGCCGAGGTCGAGGCGTTCAATTACTCGGTCTCGCACGACCTGCGCGGTCCGCTGCGCCCCATGGACGGGTTCTGCGAGGTGCTGCTCGAGGAGTACGCCGACCGTCTGGACGAGCGCGCCCAGGATTACCTGCGCCGGATCCGGGGGGCCGCGCAACGCATGGGCCAGCTGATCGACGACTTGCTCGAGCTGTCGCGCATCGGCCGTTCAGATTTGTCGCGGCAGGTGGTGGACCTCTCCGCGCTGGCAGAGGCGGTCGGGCGCGAGCTGCGCGACGAAGAGGACCGCCCCGTCGAGCTGGTGTGCGCGCCGGGCGTGTCGGCTGTCGGCGACGCCCGACTGCTGCGCATCGTGCTGGAGAACCTGCTGCGCAACGCCTGGAAGTTCACGCGCCGGCAGGCGCACCCCCGCATCCAGTTCGGGCAGACCGACCGGGACGGCGAGCCGGCCTACTTCATCAGCGACAACGGCGTCGGCTTCGATCCCACGTACGCGCGCAAGATGTTCCAGCCGTTCCAGCGGCTGCACGGCTCGGACTTTCCGGGCACCGGCATCGGCCTGGCGATCGTTCACCGGATCATGCGCCGCCACAACGGGCGCATCTGGGCGGAGTCGACGTTGGGGCAGGGCGCGACGTTCTACTTCACGCTGCCGGGCTGAACGCCTGCCGGCCGCTCAATGGGCGGCCGGCGCGCCGCCGGGGCGAGCGCGCTGGGTCAGGAACAGCAGCGGGACCATCAGCCCGGTGGCGATGGCCAGCGCCTTCAGCGCGTCGAGAAAAGCCAGCGTCGACGCCTGGCGCTGCACCTGGAAGTAGAGCAGCGCCATCGCCTTCTTGGTGGCCTCGACCGTCGAGGCGCCCGCGCGCTCGAACGTGGCGGCCATGCCCGCCACGCGGGAGGCGAAGGTCGTATCGTAGTTGCTGCTGCGCGCGACCAGGATGCTCTGGTGGAACTGTTGCCGCCGCGCGATCAGCGTCGTCACGAAGGCGATGCCGATGTCGCCCCCCATGTTGCGCGACAGGTTCACGATCCCCGACACGGCGTTGTTCTTCTCGGGCGGAACGCCCGCGTAGACCAGCGTGTTGATGGGGATGAAGAGAAACGGCAGCCCGATGGACTGGATGATGCGCAGCTGGATGGCGGTGCGGAAGTCGATGCCCAGATACAGGTGGTCGGTCATGTAGAACAGCGACCCCGAGAGCATCACGAAGCCGAACCCGATCAGGTAGCGGGCGTCGACGCGCGACACCAGCATCCCGACGAACGGCAGCAGCATGATGACGACGAAGCCGCCCGGCGAGAGCGCCATCCCCGACTGCTGGGCGGTGTAGCCCATCAGCACCTGCAGGTACTGGGGCAGCAGCACGGTCGACCCGAACAGCGCCATGCCCAGGGTCAGCATCATGACGTTGGCGGCGGCGAAGGTGCGGCTCTTGAACAGC
>CAZJMY010000698.1:0-5272 GCA_964546845.1 uncultured Myxococcales bacterium
GGCATGGGCGCCGGTGGCGCGCCGGTCGCGGGCGTCCCCCCCGAGGTCGACGGGCGGGTGGTGATCAACGAGGTCATGGCCTCCAACGTCCTGACCGTGAACGACGAGACCGGCATGGCCGGAGACTGGGTCGAGCTCTTCAACCCGACGACCACCGACATCCCGCTGGGCGGTTACGGCCTCACGAACAACCTGAGCGCGCCGGGCACGGCCAAGCTGCCGCCGGGTGTCACGCTGCACGCGGGCGAGCACCTGCTGATCTGGTTCGACGGGCGGGCCACGGCCGGTCCGACTCACGTCAGCCTGACGCTGAGCAAGGACGGCGGGTCGATCGGGCTCTCGCGCCCCGACGGCAGCTACATCGACCGGGTGGCGTTCGCGGCGCAAGAGGTGGACTTTTCGGCGGCCCGCGAGCCTGACGCGTCCGATCACTGGGTCATCGAATGGCACGCGTCTCCCTCCGCCGCCAATCCCGCCGGCACGGGTCAGCCCGTCGCTCTCGAGGACGCGACCCAGCCGCCCGAGCAGATCCCGGCCGCCGGCGATCTGTCGGAACGGATCATGGGCTACGACATCATCCCGTCATTCTCGTTGACCATCGGCGCCGACCAGATGGCGTCGCTGATGTCGGCGCCCGACACGTACGTCCCGGTCACCCTGACCTTCGACGGCCGCGCCTACGGGCCGGTCGGCGTCCACCTGAAGGGGATGCAGTCGTTCGAGCCCATCGACCAGAAGCCGTCGCTGCACATCAACATCGACAAGTTCGTCGACGGCGCTGCGTTCTTCGGCCTCAAGGACATCACGCTCAACAACATGCACAGCGACCCCTCGATGATGCACGAGCGGATCGCCTACTGGGTCGCGCGCCAGGTGGGGGGCGTCCCCGCCTCGCGCGCCAATCACGCCTGGCTCACGATCAACGGCGCGCCGTACGGCCTGTACGCGAACGTCGAGACGGTGAAGAAGCGCATCCTGTCGCGCTGGTTCACGGACACGTCAGGGCCGCTTTTCAGCGCGACCGACGTGGATTTCGCGGCTCCGTACATCCCGATGTTCGAGCTGGTGACCGGCCCCGACGATCGCAGCGCGTTGAGCGGGGTGGCCGCCGCGATGACTCTGGCCACCCCCGACGAGCAGATCACCGCCGCCGCGCAGTACGTGAACCTCGACCAGATGACGCGCTTCTTCGCCTTCTGCGCGATCGTCGGGCAGTTCGATTCGTTCCCCTACAGCAATCCAGGTGACGACTACTTCACCTATGACGATCCGGCGACGGGACGGCTCTGGTTCATGCCGTGGGGGATGGACGAGACGTTCCTGTCCGGCAGCCTCGACATCGTGGGCAAGATGTGGGCGCCGATCGCCAAGTCCTGCATGGCGTCGCCGTCGTGCTTCCAGAAGTACGTCAACCAGGTCTGGGAGCTGCTGGGGAAGGTCGAGACGTTGAACTGGGTGGCCGAGCACGACCGGGTGGCGGCTCAGATCGCGCCTTACATCGCGATGGACACCCGGCGCCACTACACCGACGCCGAGGTGGCGCACGGGCAGAGCGACATGGGCTTCTTCGTCTCCGAGCGGCGCACGCACATCACGACCATGATCCCGCCGGCCTCGCCGTAGCGGCGATCGGCTAGCGAGCGGCGAGGACCGTCGTCGCCCGCACCGGCGGTGGCCGGAGCGATTCGGCGAACGCCAGCGTCGTCTTCAGCGATTCGACGGCCAGGTAGCGGCTCGAGTGCTCCAGAGTGGCGATCGGCAGCGCCAGCGCGACGGCGTCGATCCCCGCCTGCCGCGCCAGATAGACCGTGCGCGCCACGTTCACCGTCTGCGTGCACACGACGGCGTCGGCGACGCCGTACCGCGCGACAGCCCGCACCATCGTCTCGCGCGTCCGCGTCCCCTGGCCGTCGACCCAGACGTCGGCGGCGGGGACACCGCGCGCGATCAGCCACTCCTGCATCACGCGCGCTTCGGGGTCCGCGGCCGTGTCCGTGCCGGATACCAGGACGGCGCGCACGCGGCCGGTCTGGTACAGCGTCAGCGCGGCCTCCAGCCGATCGCGCAGCAGATGGAGCGGCCTGCCCTGGTGCACGCGCGACCCGGGGACGATCGCGAACGTGCGCGAAGGAACTTCAGCGGCGCGCAGGTACGTGTGACCGGCTGCCGCGCGCGCAATCCAGGCGTTCGGCGCCAGCCATCCGCAGATCGCGACGAGCATCGCCACGTCGGCGAGGCGTCCGAGCACGCGGCCGCAAGCACTCGCCAGCATCGGATCGATCATCGGGCGCCGCGCGGAATGCTTGACGGGCGCGTTGCGCCCACATCTGCGGTGTCAGTGCTTTGGCGCGACGTGCTTCGCGGGCGCAGGGTCGCCGCCCCGCAGGACGGCCCGATCGCCGGGCGCGCGGAACAGCGCGAAGCGCCGCAGCGCCTCGAATTTGCGCTTCACCTTCGCCAGCGCGCCGTTGCGTGCCGTCAGCGACGGGGCCAGGTTCGGCCCGACGACGACGCCGGCGGCGGCGATGCTCAGCAGCGCGGCGACCGTCAGCGACAGCGCGAGACGTCGCGGCCGCGCGCCGGTCATCCGAACGAGGATCGGCAGCCACGCCGCCGATCTTGAGCGGCGTCCCTGCGCGCCGTCAGGCCAGCGCCGCGGCCGCGATCGCCGCCGGCGCCTCGATCGGCAGCAGGTGCCCGGCGTCCGGAACTTCGATGACCTCGCCGCTGCGCCCGCGGCGGGCCTCGGCCGGGACGATGCGGTCGTCGGCGCCGTCGATCCAGACGGTCGGACACTTCAAGGCCGGCAGGCGCGCCGTCAGGTCGGTGGCGCGCACCAGCTCGAAGTCGGCGCGCGTGACGTGGGGCGGGGTGCCGGGGCCGGCGGCCAGCAGCCCGCGGCGCACGGCCGGCTTGGCCCGGGGCGAGAGGCCGTGATCCGCCAGCCAGACGCGCGCCGCCTCCGGGTCGGTCGCCAGCAGCGACAGCAGCTGCGGGTCGACCGGCATGCGCGGCGCCGCCGCCGCCAGCACCAGCCCGCGCACTTTGTCGGGCCAGGCCAGCGCCGCTTCGATCGCCACCAGCGCTCCCATCGAATGGCCGACCAGCAGCGACGGGCCCAGGCACAGCGCGGCGGCCAGCAAACCGACGGCGTCGCGATAGCGGCCGAGGTCAAGCGGCAGGTCGCCCTGGTCGCTGGGGCCGTGGCCGGGCAGGTCGATCGCCACGGCGTGCGCCGCGCGCGCCACGCGCGCCAGCGTCATCGACCAGATCGCCGAGCCCGCGCCGGCGCCGTGAATCAGGACGACCGACGCGCGCCCCTCACGCCGTTCGCCGCGCTCGGCGAAGTGGACGCGGCCGTGCGGGAGAGGGACGTAGGGCACGGCCGGACGCCGTTCGCTCAGCCGGCGGCTTTCAGCTTCTTGACCGCGGCGGTCAGCGCCGGGATGGCCTTCTCCCAGCTTTCGACCAGCCCGTAGTCGGCGACCTGGAAGATGGGCGCCTCGGGGTCCTTGTTGATCGCGACGATCACCTTGGACCCCTTCATGCCCGCCAGGTGCTGGATCGCGCCCGAGATGGCGACGGCGATGTAGAGCTGCGGCGCGACGACCTTGCCGGTCTGCCCGACCTGCAGGTCGTTCGGGACCATCCCGGCGTCGGCGGCCGCGCGACTGGCGCCGAGCGCGCCGCCCAGCAGGTCCGTCAGCTCCTCGAGCACCTTGAAGTTCTCGCCGGACTTCATCCCGCGCCCGCCCGAGACGACGACCTTGGCCTCGCCCAGATCCGGGCGCGCGCTGGTGGTCGCGTGCAGTCCCGTCACCTCCGACCCGAGCGGATCGGCGGCGGCCGGCGGCGCGGTCTCGACGGCGCCGCTGCTCCCGGCCGGGGCGGGCGCCGCGAAGGCGGTCTGGCGCACGCTGGCCACGACGACGGGGCCGGCCACCTCGACCTCCTCGATCGCGTTGCCCGCGTAGGCGGGGCGGCGGAACCGGTTGGGGCCCAGCACGGCCGTCACGTCCGACGCCATCCCGGCCCCCAGCAACGCGCCGGCGCGCGGCAGCACGTCCTTGCCCGTCGAGGTCGCCGTCGCCAGCAGCGCCGACGCGCCGGTCCGCTTGACGGCGTCGACCAGCTGCGGCGCCCAGGTCTCGGCCAGCGGCGCCGCCAGCGTGGCGTGATCGTAGGCCAGCACCTTGGCCGCGAACTTGGCGGCCTCGGCGGCGGCGGCCGAGAGATTGGCGCCGATCAGCACGGCGACCAGCTCGCCCGATTGCGCCTTGGCCAGCTCCGCGCCGGCCGCCAGCGCGGGCAGCGACGCCGAACGCATCCCCTTGTCGTCGGTCTCGCAGAACACCACGACGGCGCCCATCAGATCACCTTCGCTTCGTTATGGAGCTTGGCGACCAGCTCGTCGACGGACGCGACCTTCACGCCCGCCTTGCGGCCGGCCGGCGCTTCGTAGGACTTCACGGTCATGGCCGGCTTGGCGTCCACGCCCAGCTCGGCGAGGGTCACCTCTTTGATCTCTTTCTTCTTGGCCGCCATGATCCCCTTCAGCGACGCGTACCGCTGCGTCTCTTCCCACTCGGCGTCGGCGGCGGCCAGCGCCTCGTTGCGCACGGCTTTCTTGCCGATGATGCGCAGGTCGACCGTCACGACCGCGGGCAGCCGGATCTTCTTCTCTTCGACGCCGGCGTCCACCTCGCGCGTGACGACGGCGCTCTTGCCGTCGGCGGCGACGCGGATGCTGGCCAGGAAGGTGGCTTGCGGCCACCCGAGCAGCCCCGCCAGGATCTGTCCGACCTGGTTCGAGTCGCCGTCGACGGTCTGCTTGCCCAGGACGACCAGATCCGGCTTCTCGCGCGCCACGACCGCCGCCAGCACGCGCGCGACGGCCAGCGCGTCCAGCGCCGCGTCCTCGGCGCCGACCAGCAGCGCGCGATCGGCGCCCATCGCCAGCACGCCGCGAAGCTGCTGGGCGACGTCCTTGGGACCGATGCTCACGGCCACGACCTCGCCGGAGCGCTCGCCGCCTTTGCCCTTCTCGGTCAGGCGCAGCGCGGTCTCGACCGCGTACTCGTCGAACGTGTTGAGCTGCCAGCTCGCCGCACCCAGGTCGAGCTGACCCCCGCCGATCTTGAGCTTGTGCTCAGGGTTCGGCACCCGCTTGCACGTCACCAGGATTTTCACGCAAGCTCCTTTTGTCTACCCGACGGCGAGGCGCAAGGCCTCTTCGAGACACAGAAGGATCTCGTCGTCGATGTCGACCAGG
>CAZJMY010000699.1:0-4906 GCA_964546845.1 uncultured Myxococcales bacterium
CATCGGTCAGGAGCCGCCGGCCGAGCGCAAGCCGACGCAGATCGCGCTGTGGCACGGGCTGGGCGAGATTTATCGCTCGCGCCTCAAGGACTTCAAGGCGGCCACGGCGGCCTTCGAGGTCTGCGTGCAGCTGGATCCGGACGCGACGCCGCGCCACCAGATCCTGGCCGAGCTGTACCAGCTGTCGGGGCCCGAGTCCTACGACAAGGCGGTGAACGAGTACCGCCACCTGATTCGCGTGAATCAGGACCTGGGGCAGATGGCCATTTACATGAAGACGCTGCGCGGCCTGTACATGGCGATGCAGCAGTACGACCGCGCCTGGTGCGTGGCCGCGGCGATGGCGTTTCTGCGCAAGGCGGACCCCGAGGAGCAGCAGTTCTTCGAGCAGTACCGCCCGAAGGGCTTCGTCCGCGCCAAGGCGCGCCTCACCGAGGAGCTGTGGAAGAACATCTACCACCCCGACGAGGACCGCTACATCTCGCACATCTTCGCGACGGTCAGCCAGGCGGTGGCCAGCGGGCGCGCCAAGGAGCACAAGGACTGGGGGCTGAAGCGCAAGGATCGGCGTGACGTCGCGACCGACCAGCTGCTGTTCAGCAAGGTCTTCAACTACGTCAATCAGGTGCTGGGCGTTCCGCAGCCGGAGCTGTATCTGCGGCCGGAGTCGCCGGGCGAGCTGGATCTGGCGAACGCGCGCGAGAAGACGCACCTGATCCCGTCGTTCGTCGTCGGGTCCAGCCTGCTGCAGGGGCGCCCCGAGAAGGACCTGGCCTACGTGATCGGCAAGAAGCTGACCTTCATGCGGCCGGATCACTTCGTCCGCTGGCCGACGGTCGTACCGACGGTTGCCGAGCTGAAGGTGCTTTTCCTCGCCGCGCTGAAGCTGGTTCACCCGAAGCTGGAGGTGAAGGCGGACGTGGCGCAGGCAGTGAACAGCTACCTGGACCTGCTGTCGAAGACGGTCCCGCCGCAGGCGCGCGAGCAGCTGGTCGCCGTCGTCCAGCGGTTCGTGGCCGGCAAGGGCGAGGCCGACATTCACCGGTGGGCCAACGCCGTCGACCTGACCGCGACGCGGGCCGGGTTCCTGATCTGCAACGACCTGGACGTCGCGACGCGGCTGGTGCAAACCGAGCCGGTCTCGATCGGGGTCGCGGATCCGAAGGACAAGGTGCGGGATCTGATCCTGTGGTCGATCTCGGACGAGTACTTCGCGGTTCGCGAGCACCTGGGTCTCGGGATCGGGCAAGGGTAGAAAGGCAGGCGGGCGGCGCGAAGACGCTTCCCGCGCGAGCTGTCCGATGACGATGTCGACCTGGGCGGTGCTGGTTCTGGCGGCGGTGGCCGCCGGGGCCGGCGCCTGGCTGGGGCGGCGAGCCGCTTGGCAGCGCGCGCGGTTGATGTCGGCGGCGATCGACCAGATCACCGCGGCCGTCGCGCGCACCGCGCAGACAGAGCGCGCCGAGATCTTGCGCGCCGCCGAGGTGACCGGACTGGAAGAGGCCCGCGCGGCGGCGGCCTCGGTCGAGGCCGAGCTGATCGCGCGCCGCGCACAGCTGGAGGCGCGCGCGGCGACGCTGGCGCGGCGGCAGGCCGAGCAACGCGAGCGCATCGCTGCAGCCGAGGAGGCCGCGGCCCGGACGGCGGCGGCCAAGGCCCGGCTGGCCGCGCTGGAGGCCGAGACGCGCGCCGCGCGGGAACAGCGGACGGAGGCCGATGCCGCGGCCCGCGCCGCGCTGGAGCGGGCCGCGCGCCAGTCCGCGCAGGAGGTCTTGACGACGCTGCGCGAGGCGGAAGTCGAGGAGGCCCGGGTCATCGCCGCGCGCGCTGCCCGCGCCGTCACGGAGTCGGCGGTGGAGGCGGCGACCAAGCGCGCCAAGCGCATCATGGGGATCGCCGTCGGTCGGTTCTACGGCCACTACCTGACCGAGCGCCTGCACGCGATCATCCCGCTGCCGCCGGGTGCCGCCGGCGCGGCGATCACGGGCCCCGACGACGCCAACCTGCGGGCCATCGAATCGGCGGCTGGCGTGACGCTGGCGATCAACGAGCCGCGCGACGCCATCCGGCTGGAGGGTCTGGACGGCGTCGGACGTGAGGTCGCCCGGCGCGTTCTGGCACGCCTGCAGCGCCAGCCCTCGCTGGCGGCCGATCCTGCCAAGGTCGCGCAGGCGGGCCGCGACATCGCGGCCGCCCTGGACCGCGAGCTGGACGATCTCGGGCGCCGCGCCTTCCAGATGCTGGAGATCCCGCCCGCCCATGCCGAGATCGTCCGGCTGGTCGGCCGCTTGAACTACCGCACCAGCTACACGCAGAACCAGTGGAAGCACGCCGTCGAGGCCGCGTACCTGTGCGGCATGATGGCCGACGAGCTGGGTCTGGACGAGAAGACCGCGCGGCGGGCGGCGCTGATGCACGACATCGGCAAGGCGCTGACCCACGAGCTGGACGGCTCGCACGCCGTGATCGGCGCGGACTTCGCGCGGCGCCTGGGCGAGGCGGAGGTCGTGGCCAACGCCATCGGCGCGCACCACACCGACGAGCCGTTCAACAGCCCCTACGCGTACCTGGTGGCGGGCGCCGACGCGATGTCGGGCGGGCGGCCCGGCGCGCGCCGCCAGACCGACGAGAGTTATCTCATGCGCGTCGAGGATCTCGAGCGCATCACCCGTAGCTTCCCGGGCGTCGCCGAGGCGTTCGCCGTCCAGGGCGGCCGCGAGGTGCGGGTTTACGTCGAGCAGGACCGCGTCGACGACCTGGCCGCCGTCAACCTTTCCACCGAGATCGCCGGAAAAATCTCGCGCGAGATGCGGTTTCCGGGGCAGATTCGGGTCACCGTCATCCGCGAGCTGAGGGCGGTCGAGGTCGCGAGCTGAACATGAACGTCGTCATCCCCCCGCTGTTCTTCTATGTCGTCGGCGCCCTGCTGGTGATCTTCGGCGCGCTGCGCGCCGTCACGCTGGGGCGCCGCAAGGAATCGCACGAGGTCGCCGAGGACACGCCCGCCGCCGCCAAGGCGCGCAAGCGCCACCTGACGTTCGGGATCGTCTGGATCCTGATGGGGCTGTTCCTGATCGTCTCGACGGCCGACGTCCTGCGCATGCGCCACTGAGGCGCCCCCGCGGGCGCGCCGGCGCGGGCGCCGCTCAGGGAGCCTTCTGGCAGTTGAAGACGGGCTGGCCGTCGAAGGATCCGGACGACGAGGTGGCCAGCAGCGACAGGCTGACCGACGTGCTCGTGTCCGACCAGGCCGCGCCCGGCAGCCCGCCCAGCAGGCCCGCGTCCGGGCAGCTGAAGAGCGCGAACGCGTTCGCGTTCGAGTAGGTGGTCCCGTCGGGGCAGGTCAGCGAAACGCCCAGGCTGCCGGTCGCCCCCTCTTTCACGGTCTGCCCCTGTACGTTCAGGGTGATCCCGCCGTTGCCGTCGTCTTTGTACGAGAGACACATCGCGCCGCCCGCCGCCGTGACCGTGAAGTTCCAGGTCTGATTCCCGTTTGCCGGCAGCGGGAGAACCAGCGCCGGCGTGAACGTCACGACGGTGCCGCTCGCGTACGTGCAGGTCTTCCCGTCCGCGCTCAGCGTTCCCGTCTCGGATTCGGGCGGCAGACAGCTGGCCGCGGACGCCGCCGTGGTCTTCCAGCAGTTGTCCCCACCGAGGTAGGCGCAGTCCAGGGTCTTACCCCCGCCCGACGACGACCCGCCGCACCCCAGCGCCCACGCCACCGAAACGACCAGCACACCCATCGACGACCGCATGACTCAGGATAACCTCGACCGTGGGCCGCCCCCAAATTCTTCAATGGCGGCAGGGTCGGTCGCCAGGCAGGGACGACACCGTCACCGCATCCGCCCCCGAAGCGAACCGCTGCTCCGCGACCAGGAGGCTGCGGTCCACGGTCCCCTGGTAGCGGACCTCGGGGTCGAAGTCGGCGTCGAACGCCTTGAAGCTCTGGATGTCCGCGTCGACCCACAGGACAGGGCCCGCGAACCCGGTGGCCCGCGCGCGCGCGACCCGGCCACAAAAGTCGTAGAGCTCGGGCCGGGCGCCGGACAGCCCGCCGGCGATGACCTGCTCGGTGCGGTGCTGGCGCGGGGGCAGCGGGGCGCCCGCGTCAGTGACCACCCAGGCCTGATTTCGCAGCGACTGCGGCAGCACGTTCGTCAGGCAGCCGGCCTGGCAGCGCGCCTCCAGGTACGGGGCGGCGGCGTTCAGGGCGCGGCTATTCGTGACGCTCAGCTTGCCGCCGCCGACGATCAGCGCGACGGCGGCGGCGACGGTCGCCCACCCGAGCGTGCGGGCCGTCCTGCCGCGCAGCCGATCGGCCAGGCGATCGGCGCCGCGCGCGATGGCCAGCACCAGCGGGATCGCGATGCTGACGTAGTAGGCGGGGTTCTGTTGCGGCACGAACAGCATGCCCAGCGGCAACAGGTACGCCGCCAGCAGCCAGCCGCGTCTCCAGGCCGCCGGGCGGCCGATGCGCGCAGCGCCGAAGGCGGCCAGCGCCAGGCCCACGGGTGTCAGCGCGTACAGCCACAGCAGCACCAGCAGCAGATCCACCGGCTTGGTCACGATCCGCAGCAGCGCGAACCCGGGGTGATGCAGCAGCGCGTGGACCAGGCTGCCGTGATTCGCGTCGAAGCCGCCGAAGTACGCGGCCGACGCGCGGTAGCGGCCGTACTCGGTCCCCGGCAGGTGCGGGTACATCAGCACCGGCAGCCCGTCGAAGAACGTGTAGAAGGCGTAGGTCGGATCGCCGGGCGGGGCGCCGCCCGACTGCGCCCGCCGGATCGCGACGACCGCCGCCACGCCGGCCAGCGTCCCCGTCGCCAGCGCGGCAGCCGAGCGCCGCGCCGCGCGCAGATCGGGCAGGCGCGCGCCCAGCAGCGCCAGGACCAGCGCGGCGCCG
>CAZJMY010000700.1:0-26429 GCA_964546845.1 uncultured Myxococcales bacterium
GCTCGCGCCGGCCGGCGCTTCGTCTTCGGAACTCAGTCTCAACTCCTGTGGAAATTACGGGTGGCATCCGCCTCACCAGTCAGACCCACCAGACCCTCATGCACCCTGTGTACAAACCCTTCCGGGGGCCGCAACCAACCAACTCTCGGCCCACTCGACGCCGGTGCGGCCTTTTTGCCGCAAACGCTAGCGTTGAAGTCAAGCTAGCACGCCTCCCTGCCAAGTCCAAAGTAATAGTTTCGGTTCACACCTTTGTATGGTGCGCGTGGCACGACCGTTGCGATGCCAGGGGGAATGACGCGGATGGCGGCCCTGGAACCGGACGCCCGCCCGCGCGAGCGGTTGACCTCGCGCGGCGCGGAACACCTCACGGATGGGGAGCTCCTGGCTCTCGTTCTGGGCGCGGGAACGCGCGGCTCCAGCGCGCTGGAGGTGGCGGCCGCGGTGCTGCGGGGGATGGGCGGTTTGCCGGCTTTGCTGCGCGCCACGCCCACCGAGCTGGCGTCCTTCGCGGGCATCGGACCCGCGCGCGCCTCGCTGATCCTCGCGGCGCTGGAGCTGGGGCGCCGGGCGACGGCCGGCGCGCCGGCACGTGGCCAGCGGCTGGCCGGGGCGTCCGAGGTCTGGACATACCTGCGCAGCCGACTGGCGCCGCTGCCGGTCGAGGAGTTCTGGGCGTTGGGTCTGGACGTCCGCCACCGCGTGCAGAGCGAACATTGCCTGGCGCGCGGGTCGCTGACGGGCGTCGAGATTCACCCGCGCGACGTCTTCCGTCCGCTCATCCGACAGGCGACGGCCGCGGTGATCTTCTGTCACAACCACCCGTCGGGCGATCCGGCGCCTTCGCGCGCCGACGTCGAGCTGACGGCCCGGCTGCGCGAGGTGGGCGAGCTGTGCGGCATCCCGGTGCTGGATCACGTGGTCGTCGGGTGGGAGGGATACACCAGCCTCGCCGAGCGCAATTGGAGGTAGCGCCTGCCGGCCTTAGACTGCGCCCGTGCGTTTGACCTGGTTATCGCTGGTGCTGGCCGCCACGCTCACGGCCGCCGTCGCGCCGGCCGCGCGCGCGTTCGAGGAGTTCACGCCCACCCAGCCGCTGGGAATGGGAGGCGCGTCCCGAGCGTGGGCGACGGGGGACGCCGGTCCCTTGCTGAACCCGTCGGGGATGACGCTGATCAAGGCGTACACGCTGGAGGGGACGTACGGGTACGGGACCCGCCAGGACGACCAGTTCCTGCACGCCTCCGTCGTCGACAACACGTCGTCGTACAATCTGGCCGGGGGCCTCTACTACACGTACCATTCGATGGACCCGTCGGGCGGCGTCTCGGGGCACGGCCACGAGGCCGGGTTGTCGCTGGCTTTCCCCTTCGGCAACTACGTCGCCATCGGCGCGACGCTGAAGTATTTCAACCTGGCCGGTGGTGACGCCCCCGGCGGGAACGACGGCGGTGTCACGTTCGATCTGGGGATCACCGTGCGGCCCATGCCGGTCCTCTCGGTGGCGGTGGTGGGCAACAACATCCGCAGCCTCGACAACGGCCAGGTGCCCCAGACGGTCGGCTACGGCGTCGCCGTCCTGCCCACGCCGGCGCTGGTGCTGGCCGCCGACGGTCTGACCCGCTTCACGGCCGACAACCAGACCGGTCGCAAGGGGACCTCCGCGATGGTGGGGGCGTCCTACACGCTCTTCGGCAAGATGGCGATCCGCGCCGGCGGCGGGTACGACGCGGCCACCGGGAACGGGTATGCGACCCTGGGGCTGTCGGCAATCTCCGACATCGGCGCGCTGGACGGCGGCGTGCGGCAGGACCTGTTCCGCAGCCAGGACGACGCGGGGGTCGCCCGCCCGCGTGAGACGGTCGTGGGCCTCAGCCTGCGCCTCTTCATTCCGGCCTCCCAGACCAACCAGGACCCTTCCTCTTTCGCCAACGAGCAACAGCAGTGACCGCGTTGACGGAGCTGGGCTTTGCCCAGCGGAGTCGTCGCGGGAGGTCCAAGGAACCCTCCCAGGGTTCCTGTCTGATTGGGAACCTTTCAGCTCGGCCGGTGTCCGTAATCCCGTGGAAGCGGCTCTCCGCCTGGGTCGCGCGCGGGCGCGTTCGCGGGTCCCGTACGAGATGAGCCTGGCCGAACGCCTCCTCATCGGTCGCCTGAAAGAGCGCGATCCGTCGGCGTTCGAGGAGATCGTTCGCCGCTACGGCGACAAGGTGTTCAACCTGGTCTACCGGATGCTGGGCAACCGGCACGAGGCCGAGGACATCACGCAGGAGGTGTTCATCACCGTCTTCAAGACGGTGGACACCTTCCGGGGCGAGGCGAAGTTCACGACCTGGTTGCTGCGGATCGCCGCCAATCAGAGCAAGAACCGGATCAAGTACCTGTCGCGGCGGCCCATCGACAGCGCGGAGATCGACGAGGCGGGCGGACCGCCGCCGGGCGTGGCCGGAACGCCGGGCCCCATCGCGCACGGCCAGATCGACGGCCCCGACATCCTGATGGAAGCGGCCGAGCTCGAGTCGCTGATGCAGAAAGCCATTGCCAGCCTGGACGAGGAGCACCGGCTGCTGGTGATTTTGCGTGACGTCGAGGAGCTGTCGTATCAAGAGATAGGCGAGATCACCGGGTTGCCCGAAGGCACGATCAAGTCGCGGCTCCACCGGGCGCGGATGGCCATCAAGGACGTGCTGGACCGGCACACCCGCTGAGGACGGCAGCACCCCCGATCGAAACCTCATGGACCACGGACAGGCGCAGGACGATTTTTCCGGTTACGTCGACGGGACGCTGCCCGAGGCGGCGCGCGTCGAGCTCGACCAGCATCTGGCCGTGTGCATCCAGTGCCGGACCGAGCTGGCCAAGTTCAAGCAGACGCTGGGGTCGCTGGGCCGCCTGAAGCTGAGCGCCCCGCCGACGTTGCTGAGCGACGTCAAACAGCAGATCTACCGCCGCTCGCGCGGGCGCTTCTTCGCGCCGCGCTGGAAGCTGTTCGGGCGCATCCCGTTCGAATGGATCTCGCTGGCCACCATCATCGCGATGCTGGTGTACTACCTGGCGGTCCTGCACGGGAGCCCGACGGGCGTGCGCCCGGCGCCCTGACCGGCGGAGTCGGAGTCAGAGTCGGACGTGAACGTCCGCGACAACGACAACGTCAGCGAACACGAACACGACGACGTTCGCGATCGCGTCTACGACCACGTACACGACCACGTACACGTTTGGGCGTTGGTAGGGACGTGGTCGTGGCGGGGGCACTCAGACGACGTAGCAGAGCAGAACCTTGAGGTACTGACCTTCGCCGAAGCCGGGGGGCAACAGATGGTCAGAGGCCGGGCCGCGGCGTTCGAAGACCCGGACCTCGCGGCCCGACTGCTTGGCGCCGGCGGCGACGATGCGTTCGAAGGTCTCGGCGTCGACGTTCTGCGAGCAGGAGCAGGTCACCAGGATGGCGCCCGGCGCTGCGGCCTGCATCGCCAGCGCGTTGAGGCGCTCGTAGCCTTTGCGGGCGGCGTCCAGATCCTTGCGAGCCCGCGCGAACTTCGGCGGGTCGACGACCAGCAGGTCGTACGAACGCGGGGTCGCGGTCTCCAGGAAGCGGAAGGCGTCCGCCTCGACGGCCTCGATGGCGACACCGTTCTTCTCGGCGTGCGCCAGCGTCCGCGCCACCGCGCGCGCCGAGCTGTCGACGGCCGTAACGGAGGCCGCCCCGCCGCGCGCGGCCGCCAGCGAGAAGCCGCCCGCGTAGGCGTACAGATCCAGCACGCGCGCGCCGCGCGCCAGCGACCCGACCCGCGCCCGGGTCTCGCGCTGGTCGATGAACATGCCGGTCTTCTGTCCGGACAGCGGCTCCACGTCCAGCGCGATGCCGTCCTCGCGCACCTCGACGGTGCCGCGCGACTGCCCGCGCGCCACGCGCGAGCCGGCCGCGAATCCCTCGAGCTCGGCGTAGGAGGCGGGCGCGATCTCGAAGATCGTCGTCACGCCCAGCTCGGCCTCCAGCGCGTCGTAGATGACGTTTCGGTTCGCCGAGATCCCCAGGGTGGTGATCTGGGCGACCGCCGTGTCGGCGAAGACGTCGACGACCAAGCCCGGCAAGTCGTCTCCCTCGCTGTTGATCAGCCGGTACACGTTCGTGCGCTCCGACGGCAGCCCCAGCCGGGCGCGCACCGCTCGCGCCCGCGCCACGCGCGCCCGGAAGAACGCCGCGTCGACGGCCTCGTCGGCGCGCGTGCACAGCCGGACCGGGATCTGCGACCGCGGGTTGTAGAACCCGCGTCCGATGAACCGGCCGTCGTGGTCGACCAGCGCCACGACGTCGCCCGGCTCGGGCTTGCCCTCCACGCGATCGACGCCGTTCGCGTACACCCACGGGTGTCCGAACCACAAGGGCCGCGCACGGCCCTGCCGAAGAACCACTCTCGCTGTAGGCATCAATCGTTTCCGTTTCGCCGGTAGACGTTGGCGTCGATGCCATAGCGCTGAATGCAGCGCCACACCACCGCGTACTGCCGCTTCAGCCGCCGCGCGACCTCCGCGACGCTGCCGCCGCACTCGGCCAGCTCCGTCTCCAGCTCTTCCCGGGTCGGCGCCGGCCGCCGCGTGCGGGCGGTCCCGCCGGCGGACATGGGCACGCGCACCCGCCCGGTCGCGCCGTTCAGCTCGGCCGGCGGTTCGTGATCGACGATCGTGTCGTCGAAGCGCTGCCCCTCCGGCTGGACCTGCCCGGCGATGGCCGGCGGCAGATGGTCGAAGCCGATCGTCGGCGAGCTGCGCGACAGCACCTCGGCCTCGGTGATCACCTTCACCAGCTCGCGCACGTTCAGCGGCCAGTCGTACAACATCATCGCCTTGAAGGCGTCGGCGTCGAAGCTGCGCCCGTCGGTGACGTCGCGCAGGAAGTGCGCGCAGAGGCGGCCCAGGTCCTCGATGCGCTCGCGCAGCGGCAGCAGCCGGATCGGCTGGGCGCCCAGCCGCCCGAGCAGCGCCTCTTGCACGTGCCCCCCCTTGTCCAGCGCGACGCGGCTGGTGGCGGCGACGATGCGCACGTCGGCCTCGACCACGCGCGTGGAGCCCAGCGGCGAGAACCGCTTGTCTTGCAGGAACCGCAGCAGCTTGGCCTGCAGCTCGATCGGCATGTCCCCGATCTCGTCCAGGAACAGCGTGCCGCCGGCGGCCGCCTCGACCAGTCCCACCTTGCGGGCCTGCGCCGTCGAGTGGGCGCCCTTCTCGTACCCGAAGAGCTCGCTCT
Source organism: uncultured Myxococcales bacterium (assembly GCA_964546845.1). Lineage (GTDB taxonomy): Bacteria > Myxococcota_A > Polyangia > Fen-1088 > Fen-1088 > JADGRB01. Next base: position 5,249 of record CAZJMY010000700.1, read on the forward strand.
CGACCAGCTCACGCGGGATGGCCGCGCAGTTCACGGCCACCAGCGGGCCCGCCCGCCCGGACAGGTCGTGAATGGCCCCCGCGTAAACTTCCTTTCCGACGCCGGTCTCGCCGACCAGCAGGATCTCGGCCCCGGACTTGGCCAGCCGGCGCAGCCGCGAGTTGGTGGCCGCCATCGACGGCGACAGCGTCGGCACGGGAGTCAGCGGCTTTTCCGCGTCTTCCTCGACAGCCTCCAGCTCGGGCGCCGTGTACATGCGGAACACCAGCACGTGCGACCCCAGGAACAGGATCGCCCCGTCGCGCAGCGGCGTGGGCGCCGTGATGCGCTGTCCGTTGACGAAGGTGCCGTTCGTGCTCCCCAGGTCCTCGACGACGAACAGGTCCGGCCGATCGGTCGCCCGCTGGATTCGAGCGTGCTGCCCCGACACGGTGCCGTCCGGCAGCGTCAAGGTGGGCCGCAGCCCGCTGCCCGCGCGGCGGCCGATGTCCAGCGTCAGATCTGCGACAGGCTGGATTCGTGGGCGCCGCAAGGTGTCGGGCGATCCCCCGTCCCCGACGACGACGACCGCGCCAATCCGCATGATTTCGCGCGCGGCTGCGCTGCGGTAGGGGGCGGTCCTCGTGACCACGTTGTTTTCGGGCGGCATCGCGGATAAACCTACAGGTCCGGAAACTGAAAGGTATACAACGGGCGTGGTCAGTTGAGGGATGCGGCGTGAGACAGGACGAAGTGCGAGGTGCCCCTGAGGACACCGAGGTCGACGACCAGAAGCGCGAGGTGGAGCACACCCGGCTGACCTCCAGCACCAGCCGTGCCGTTCAGTTCGTCGAGCTGCAGCCCGGCGCGGTTCTGGGTGGACGCTATCAGATCGAGGCCACCTTGGGACAGGGCGGCTCGGGCACGGTCTACCGCGCGTGGGATCGGGTCCTGGGAGAAGCCATCGCCGTCAAGGTTTTGCGCCCCGACCGGGCGGCCGAGCGCAGCTGGATCAAGCGCCTTGCGCGCGAGGTGAAGCTGGCGCGCGTGATCCGCCACCCCAACGTCTGCCGCATCTTCGAGCTGGGCCACGCGGACGGCCACTGGTTCCTCACGATGGAGCTGGGCGCCGGAGGAACGCTCCGCGATCTGCTGGACGACAAGCAAGCCACCCAGCGCCCGCTGGCGGACCGCCTGGCCGACGCGCGGGCGATCTGCGCGGGGCTGGCGGCGATCCACGCGGTCGGCATCATCCACCGCGACGTCACGCCGGCGAACGTGCTGCGGCTGGCCGACGGGCGGCTGGTGCTGTCGGACTTCGGGCTGGCGATCCCGATGACCGCCAACACGACGGTTCACGGCGGCACGCCGAACTACATGCCGCCCGAGACGCTGCTGGGATCCCGCGGCGATCAACGGTCCGACGTCTGGCAGCTGGGCGTCATCCTGCACGAGGTGCTGTTCGGCGCGCGCCCCACGTTCCATCACGAGGGCGACGCCGCCAAGATGCGCTGGCCGCTGCCGATCGAAGCGTCATCCGTCGAGGAGGAGCTGGCTCGGCTGTGCGCCGACTGCCTGGCGTCCAACCCGGCGTCGCGGCCCGCGACCGCCATGGTCGCGGCGGGGAGGCTGGCGGCGGCCGAAGGGGCGCGCCCCCGCCGATTGGTGCAGCGAGTTTGGTTGCGGGCCCGCGGCATCGCGCGCCGGCAGCGCCGGCTGGCCTCGGTCGCCGCGGCGGCGCTCTGCCTGGTCGGCGTCGTCCGCGCCGTGCAGATCAGCGAGCGCCCGCGCCTGTGCCGGGCGGCGGACGAACGCCTCGACGGTGTCTGGGACGTCGACACCAAGGCCCGGGTCCGGCAGGCGTTCGATCAGACCGGCAAGGCCTACGCGGCCGACACGTTCTGGAGCGTCGACCGTCTCGTCCAGGATTACCTGGCCCGCTGGGGAGGCATGTACACCGAGGCCTGCGAGGCCACGCACGTGCGCGGCGAGCAGTCGGAGGAGGTGCTGGACCTGCGCATGGGGTGCCTGCGCGAGCGGCTGGACGGCGTGAAGTCGCTGACCCAGCTGCTGGCCCACGCGGACGGGGCCGTCGTCGACAACGCCGTCGCGGCGGCCAGCGCGCTCGCCTCGCTGGAGCGCTGCGCTGACCCGCGCCTCCTGCGCAACGTGCTGCCGCCTCCGGACGACCTGGTCACGCGCGAGCAGGTCGCGAAGCTGCGGGCCGAGATCGGCGACGCCAAGGCCCTGCACGACGCCGGCGTCGAGCGGCTGGCGCTGGTCAAGCTGCGCGAGCTGGTCGCGGACGCCCGTCGCGTCCACTATCCCCCCGTCGAGGCCGAAGCCCTGCTGTTGTTCGGGGAGGTCGCCTCGCTGACCGGTGACAACGACACCGCTTACGGCGCCTTCAAAGAGGTGCTGCTGCGGTCCGAGGCGGCGCGCTACGACGAGGTCAAGGCCGAGGCGCTGGTGTACCTGGTGCTGGCGGCCGGGCGCCGCGGCCGCTACGAGGAGGCGGACGACTGGGCCGGGCAGGCCGACGCCACCCTGCAGCGGATCGGCGGGCACGATCAGATGCGCGCGTGGCTGGAGATGCACGTGGCGGTGAACCGCCGCCTGCAGGGGCGGTTCGAGGAGGCGCTCGCGCACGACCGGCGCGCGCTGGAGTTGAAGCAGCGGTCGGGGGCCAGCCGCGGCGAGATCGCGCGCAGCCTCAACAATCAGGCGGTGATCCTGCAGGACATGGGACGCGCGCAGGAGGCGGTCGCGCTGTTCCACCGCGCCGTCAGCGACCTGACCCAGGAGCTGGGCGCCGAGCACCCGCTGGCGGCGACCTTCATGGCCAACGAAGCCGAGAGCCTGGACCAGCTGGGGCGGCGCGAGGAGGCGCGCGCCACCTATCGGCGCGCGCTGGCGATCGAGGAGCGGGGCTACGGCCCCGAAAGCACGAACCTGGCGTACCCGCTGACCGGTCTCGGCGTGAGCTATCTGTCCGATCACCAGCCCGCGCTGGCCGTCGCCCCGCTGGAGCGGGCGCGGCGCATCCGTGAGGCGCACGAGAGCGACCCACTCTTGCTCGCGGACACGAACTTCGCGCTGGCGCGCGCGCTGTGGGATGCCGGCCAGGACCGCAACCGGGCGCTGCACCTCGCCGAGGGGGCCGGCAAGGTCTACGGCCAAAAGCCGACCTTCGCCGCCCGCGCCGCCGAGATCGACCGCTGGCTCGACGAACGCACCCGGGGCTAGGCCAATTGGGGCATTGCCGCACCGGAGCTTTGGGGAAGCGGCGCGATCAGCGGAGGGCGCCGCTGGCGGTTCTCGGGACGACGTGGCCGCCGCCGGCGCGGCCCAGGATGCGGCCGGCGTTGAAGACGACCTCGCCGCGGCGGATGGTCGTGCGCGGCCAGGCCCGCAGCTCGCGCCCGGCGTAGACGGTGTGACCGGCGCGTGAGAACAGGTCGGCGTCCTGGATCGTGCGGCGCGCGCCCGTCTCCCAGATGACCAGATCGGCGTCGGAGCCGACGGCGATGGTCCCCTTTCGCGGGTACAGCCCGAAGAGCCGGGCGGCGTTGGTCGACGTCAGCGCCACGAAACGTTCCAGTGACAGCCGCTCGGTCACGACCGCCTCCGTGAAGAACAGCGGCAACATCGTGTCCAGCTCGGCGACGCCCGGTCGCGGGTGCGCGACGTCCAGCTTGGGGTCCAGCTTCAGCGCGCGCGTCCAGGGCGCGTGGTCGCTGGCCAGCGTGTCGATCGTTCCGTCCTGAAGGCCGCGCCACAGCGCCTCGCAGTCGGCGCTGCCGCGCAGCGGGGGCTGCGCGACGAACAGCGCGCCGTCGGCGCAGCGGTACTTCTCTTCGGTCAGGTACAGGTACAGGGGGCGCGTCTCCACGAACAGCGGCAGACCCTCGGCGCGCGCCGCCGCGCAGGCCGCCAGGGCCGCCGCCGATGAGACGTGCACGATGTACGTGGGGGCGCCCGTCGCGCGGCACATCGCGATGGCGCGATCGACGGCGATCGACTCGGACGCCACCGGCCGGCTCTCGGCGAAGTGCTTCATCGCCGTGCGCGCGCGCGCGGTCAGGACCGCCGTGCAGCACTCGATCGTAGCCAGGTCCTCGCAGTGGATCAACGTCATGCCGCCCGCCTGGCCCGTCGCTCGCATGAGGTGGGCGAAGTCGCGCGCGCCCGCCTCGAACGACGGGAAGCACATGAAGATCTTCACGCTCGACTGGCCCGCGGCCACGGCCGGGGTGACCTCGGTCAGGATCTGCGCGGTCGGCGTCAGGATGACGGCGTGGAAGAAGACGTCGGCGATCGCCTGCTGCGCGACCAGCACCGACTCGGCGCGCACGCGGTCGGCGATCGTCTCCCAGGGCAAGACGTACGACATGTTGCCGACGGTGGTGATCCCGCCGGCCAGCGCCGCCTCCGACCCGCTGGTGTAATCGTCGACCCAGTCGGGCTCGTTGGGGTCCAGGCGCTCGACGTTGAGGTGCACGTGCGGGTCCACGCCGCCCGGCAGCACGAACCGTCCGGTCGCATCGATCTCGGTGGCGCCCGGCGCCGAGATCGGCCCGCCGATCTGAACGACGCGGCCGTCGGCGATGCCCAGATCGGCCCGCTGGCGCCCCTCCACCGTGACGACCGTGCCGCCGCGCACCACCAGGTCCAGCCGGCGTTCGGTCATCGGTCCCCGCTTCATCGGCGGGTGGTCGGTACCCCCTTGAGCCGGAGCTGCGTGTTCTTCAAATTGTTTTTGGCCAACCGCGTGTGCGGGTGGTCCGCCCCCAGCGAGCGCTGGAAGCCGCGGCCCGCGCGCTGGAATAGCGCGGCAGCTTCGCGCAGCCGGCCCGCGTGCTGATGCAGAACCGCCAGGTTGTTGACCGTCAGCGCCACGTCGGCGTGGTCGCGGCCGAGCTTGCGTTCGAGCACCCGGATCGCGTGGGCATACAGTCGAGCCGCCGGCGCGACGCGGCCGCGCTGCTGCTCGACGGCCGCCAGCCCGGCTTCCGCGAGGCCGGCTTCCAGGCTGCCGCTGCCCAGGTGGCGCCCGAAGATCGCCAGCGCGCGCCGGTAGAGGCGGGCCGCCTCGACGTAGCGGCCGCGCGCCTCGACCACGGCTGCCAGCGCGGCGACGTCGGCTGCCACGACCGGGTGCCCGGTGCCGAGGGCCGCCTCGCGCAGCGTGACGGCCCGCCGCGCGTGAGGTTCCGCCTCCGCGAATCGGCCGCGCGCGTGCGCGATGCCGCCCAGGTTGTGGTGCAGGGTCGCCCGCGCCTGGGCGTCGCGTCGCGCGAGCAGCGGCGCCGCGCGCTCGTACAGCGTGGCGGCTTCGGCGTAGCGCCCCTCGGCCTTGCGCAGCACGCCCAGGTTGTTGAGGGCGGTCGCCACCAGGGGGTCGCGCGGGCCCAGGCGCCGCGCGGCGGCCAGCGCCGCCTTGTTCAGCTGGTCGGCCTGGCGCAGCTCGCCGCGCGTGCGCTGAACACCGGCCAGCGCCAGCCGCGCTTCGATCGCCAGGCGGGTGAAATCGGGGTGGCGGCCGGCGCGCCCCAGGATCGCCAGCGCGCGACGGTGGCAGGCGGCCGCTTCGGCCAGCCGGTCGCGCGCCTCGAGGACGCGGCCCAGCTCGACCAGCGCGTTCGCCAGGTCAGGGCTCTGCGCGCCCTCGGCGCGCGTGAACCCGTCGACGGCGCGCCGGCAATCGCGTTCGGCGGCGGCAAACCGACCCGCGACGCGCTGGACGATGGCCCGCTCGTGAGCGGCAATGGCTCGGGTCAGGACGGTGTCGGTGTCGGTGCGGGGGATGGCTGCCTCCGGCCCGGCATTGTACCGTCGGTGGCGAGATGTCGAAGCGGACCTTCCTCGCGCCGGAGGTGATCCAGACCTCCGCGATGGACTGCGGGCCCGCGGCGCTCAAGTGCTTGCTGGCGGGCTTCGGCATTCCAGTCGCCTACGGCCGCTTGCGCGAGGCGTGTCAGACCTCGGTCGACGGCACGTCGATCGACACGCTCGAGGTGCTGGCGCAGTCGCTGGGGCTGGAGGCCGAACAGATCATGCTCCCCGTCGATCACCTGCTGCTGCCCGAGGCGGAGGCGCTGCCGGCCATCGTCGTCGTGCGCCTGCCGTCGGGGCTGACCCACTTCGTCGTCGTCTGGCGGGCCCACGGCGGCTTCGTGCAGGTCATGGATCCGGCGCGCGGCCGCCGCTGGGTGCCCCGCACCTCGTTCCTGCGCGACGTCTACCGGCACCGGCAGGTCGTTCCCGCGGACGCCTTCGCCGAGTGGGCGGGCGGCGACGGCTTCACGGCGCCGCTGGGGCGCCGGCTGCGCGCGCTGGGCGTCGCCGACCCCGATGCGGCCATCACCGCAGCGAAGGGCGCCGCGGACTGGCGACCGATCGCGGCGCTGGACGCGGCCGCGCGCACGGTGGCGGCGCTGTGCGAATCCGGGGCGGTGTCACGTGGCGCGGAGGCCGGCCGGCTGGTGGGCGCGCTGGCGTCCGCCCCGGCGGGCGGGCTCTACGCGTTCGCGACGGCGGCGCCCGCCGCGGAAGACGGCACGCCGCAGGTCGCGGTCCAGGGGGCCGTGCTCCTGCACGTCGCGGATGCTCGCGTTCTGGACGAAGCCGCGCGCCGCGCGCTGCCCCTGGAGCTGCAGGCCGCCGTCGACGAGCGGCCGCCGCGCGTCGCTCACCAGCTGTGGTCGCTGGCCCGGGCGGGTGGGCGGGCGCGCCTGACGGCGCTGGCGGCGGGGTTGGCGCTGGCCGGCCTGGGCGCCGTCGCGGAGGGGCTGCTGTTTCGGGGTGTGGTCGACGCCTTCGCGGGCCGGGTGCCCGCCCGTGCCGGAGACGGATTGGGCGTCACGGCGCTGCTGGCGCTGCTGGTCTTGATCGCCGCGCTCGCCGGGGTCGAGTGGCCGCTGGCGCGCAGCCTGCGCCGCACGGGCGCGCGCATCGAGGAGGCGCTGCGGGCGTCGTACCTGCGCAAGATCCCGCGCCTGCCGGATCGGTACTTCCAGACCCGGCCGGTGTCCGACATGGCCGAGCGCGCGCACCTCCTGCACCGCGTGCGCGCGCTGCCGGCGCTGGTCGGCGATGCGGCGCGCGTGGCGCTGCAGATCGTCGTGATCGGCGCCGGCCTCTGCGTGCTGGATCCCGCCGGGGCCGGCTGGGCGCTGGCGCTGGTGGCGTCGTCGCTCGCCATCCCGCTGCTCGCGCAACCCGCCGTCGCCGAGCGCGACCTGCGGATGCGCAACCACGCCGGCGCGCTCGGACGCTTCTACCTGGACGGCTTGCTGGGGCTGGTGGCGGCGCGCATCCACCGGGGCGAGGCGGCGCTGGCCCGCGAGCACCGTGACCGCCTGCTCGAGTGGGGGCGCGCCGCGCGCGGCGCGCTGGCCGCGGCGCTGGCGGCCGAGACCACGCAGTCGGTGGTGGGGTTCGGCCTCGGCGCGGCGCTGCTGGTGCGGGCGTTCGCGCGCGGGGCCGGAGGGGCGTCGGGCCCGTCGGACCCCGGCACGATCCTGCTGATCGTCTACTGGGCGCTGTCGTTGCCGGCGCTCGGGCAAGAGCTGTCGAGCGCGGTCCAGCAGCTGCCGGCCCAGCGCAACCTGACGCTGCGGCTTCTGGAGCCGCTGGGCGCGCCCGAGGACGCAGCCGCCGGCGATGCGTCGGCGGCGCTGGACGGCGCGGGCGGCGTGCGCATTCAGCTGTCGGGCGTGCGGGTGGTGGCGGGCGGGCACGAGATCCTGCAGGTCGACGACCTGGCGTTCGCGCCCGGCGAGCACGTCGCGATCGTCGGCCCGTCGGGGGCCGGCAAGTCCAGCCTGGTCGGGCTTCTGCTCGGCTGGCATCGGGCGGCTGCGGGCGGCGTGCGCGTCGACGGCGCGCCCCTCGACGGCGGGACGATCCAGTCTCTGCGCGAGCGCACGGCCTGGGTCGACCCCTCGGTGTACCTCTGGAACCGCTCGCTGGCCGACAACCTCACGTTCGGTCGCCCGGACGCGCCCGCGGCCGGCGAGCCCGAGCTGGACGCGCTGCTGGACGCGGCCGAGCTGCGCGGGGTCGCGGCGCGGCTGCCCGACGGCGCGGCCACCCAGCTGGGCGAGGCGGGCGGTCTGGTCTCCGGGGGCGAGGGGCAGCGCGTGCGCTTCGGCCGCGCGCTTGGCCGAACGTCGCCCCGGCTGGTGATCCTCGACGAGCCGTTCCGTGGGTTGCCGCGCGACCGCCGCGGCTCGCTCATGCAACGGGCGCGCGACCGCTGGCGGCAGGCGACGCTCCTCTGCGTCACGCACGACATCGCCGAGACCGCCGCCTTTCCGCGCGTGCTGGTCGTCGAAGGGGGGCGCGTCGTCGAGGACGGCACGCCCGATGCGCTGCGTGCGCGCGAGGACTCCCGGTACGCCGCGCTGGCGCAGGCCGAGCAGCGAGTTCGCGACGCGGTTTGGGCCGACCCGGCGTGGCGCCGGTGGCGGGTGGACAACGGGCGCGTGACGGACGGGCTGACATGACGGCCCGGACCGGGGGCTTCGACGATTGCGCCTGGCCGCTGGAGGCGCGCGCCGAGCTGACGCAGGCCCTGGCGGGTGCGGCCGGCATCCGCCGCCGGGGTCCCTCCGAGCGGTTCGAGGTCGCCTATGCGTCGGTCGCTCCGGCGCTGGGCGGGCGCGCGCGGGTTCCAGCGCCCTCGGTGCTGCGGGCGGGGGCCGGGGCCGGGCAGTTGCTGGCGATCGTCGGGTATGCTGGCTCGCGGGTGCGGCTGCTGGTGCCGGGCGGCGGCGTGGTCCACAGAGACGCCGCCGCGCTGGCGGCGTGGCTGCGCGCCCCGAGTGAGGCGCGCGTCGGTGGCGACGTGGCCGCGGCGGTCGCCCGGGCCAAGCTCTCGCCCACGCGCGCGGAGGCCGTGACGGCGGCGCTGCTCGCGTCGGCCGCGGGCGCCGACCGGCTGGCGGAAGGGACCCGGCTGACGGCGGCGCGGCCCTCGATGGCGGCGGCGCTGCGTGCGGCCGGTGCGTGGAGTCTCGCCGGCGCCGCGCTGGCCGGATATGTGGCCCAGCTCGGGTTGCTGGTCGCGCTCTGGTCCGTAGCTGGCGCGCAGGCGATCGGCGGTCGGGTGGCGGCGGCCTGGACTCTCGCGGGTCTGATTTGCGCGCTGGCGGCCGCTCGCCTCGCGTCGTCGTGGGCGGCCGGACAGCTGTCGATCCAGACGGGCGCCGTCCTCCGCGGCCGCGTGATGGACGGCATCCTGGCGCTGGACCCCGAGCCCCTGCGGACCGCCGGGATCGGCCAGCTGATGGGGCGGGTCGCCGACCTGGAGGCCGTCGAGTCGCTGGCGCTGGGCGGTGGATTGGCCGCCGCCGCCGGGCTGTTCGAGCTCGCCACCGGGATGGTGGTCGTGGCCCTGGGCGTCGCGCCCGTCGCGCACCTGCTGATCGCCGGCGCCACGGTCGCCGCCGCCGCTGGTCTCATTGGCCGGCTGCGGCCCGCGCTGGACGTCTGGACCTCGCGCCGGCTGACGCTGACCCACGACCTGGTCGAGAGGATGGCCGGGCAGCGCACGGTCGTCGCCCAGCAGCCGGCCGCGCTCTGGCACCGCGACGAGGCGCGCGCGCTGCAGGCGTACGGCGAGGCCGGCGGGCGGCTGGACGCGCGCGCGAGCGCGCTGGTCGCGCTGGCGCCGCGGGCGTGGCTTCTGGGCGCCGTTGCGGCCCTGGTGCCTCACGCGCGAGCCGCGTCCGCCCACCCCGCCGCCTTCGTCGCCAGCGTCGGGGGCGTGCTGTTCGTGGCGAGCGCGTTCAGGAAACTGGCCCAGGCCGTTCCGGCGCTGGGCTCGGCCGCCATCGCCTGGCGGAACCTGCGGCTGCTGGCGGCGGAGGGCGCGGGGGGCGCCACCGTCGGTGCCGAGCCCCCGTCGCCCGTCGCGGCGGGATCGACTCCGTCGCCGGGAATCGAATCCCCGCTCGTCGAAGCGCGAGATCTCGCCTTTCGCTACCCGGGGCGCCCGGCGCCGGTGCTGGAAGGGTGCTCGTTCGCGGTGCGCGCGGGCGACCGCGTGCTGGTCGAAGGGGCGTCGGGCGGCGGCAAATCGACGCTGGCGGCGCTGCTGGCCGGGATGCGCGAACCGACGGCCGGCACCCTGCGTCTGGGCGGCGTCGAGCAGGCGGCGCTGGGCCCGGAGCGCTGGCGCGCGCGCATCGGAGGCGCGCCGCAGTTCCACGAGAACCACGTGTTTTCGGCCAGCCTGGCCTTCAACCTGCTGCTGGGCCGCGCCTGGCCGCCGCGGCAGGAGGACGTTGCCGAGGCCGAGGCGATCTGCCGCGAGCTGGACCTGGGCCCGCTGCTGGCGCGCATGCCGTCCGGGATGGAGCAGCTGGTCGGCGAGAGCGGCTGGCAGCTGTCCCACGGCGAGCGCGGCCGGCTGTTCATCGCGCGCGCGCTGCTGCAGCCGCTGGACGCGCGGATCCTGGACGAGAGCTTCGCCGCGCTGGATCCCGAAACGCTCGAACGGGCGGTGGCCTGTGTGTTCCGGCGCGCCGGCACGTTGATCGTCATTGCTCATCCATGACAACGGGCTGACAGACTCGAAACACGAACATTGCGGTAAACGTAACTAACTAAAACGCGCGGTGCGTCGCGCAAACGTGTAAAGTCGCGCTGTTGGGAGGTCGGGCCATGTGGGTGCGGCAACTCAGCTTCGGTTCAGATCGGCCGATGTAAGCGGGGCTGAAATGGGCAAGAACGGCGACGAACCCGGCTTCGAGCCGCTCGCGCGGGGCGCGGGCATCGGCCGTTACGTCGTTCTCAATCTGTTAGGCCGGGGCGGGATGGGCGAAGTCTACGCCGCGTTCGATCCCGAGCTGGATCGCAAGGTCGCCGTCAAGCTGCTGCGCGCGCGCATCGAGAACGGCGTCTCGATGAGCGAAGGCCGACAGCGCACGCTGCGCGAGGCGCAGGCGATCGCGCGCCTCGCGCACCCGAACGTGGTCGTCGTCTACGACGTCGGGACTTTTCGCGAGCAGGTCTTCATCGCGATGGAGTTCGTCGACGGTCACACCGCCAGCTACTGGGTGCAGGCCCAGACGCGCACGTGGCAAGAGATCCTGAAGGTGTACCTGGCGGCGGGGCAGGGGCTGCAAGCCGCGCACGAAAAGGGGCTGGTCCACCGCGATTTCAAGCCCGAGAACGTGATGGTCGCGCGCAACGGCGAGGTGCGCGTCATGGACTTCGGCCTCGCGCGCGAGATCGAAGCGCGCCCGACCGTCAACGGCCCGGTCACCACGACGACCGCGAAGTTCGGCGGCGTGCGCACCGATGGCGGCACGATCGTGCTGCACAAACAGCGCGCGGATGGCCCCAGCACCACCACCGTCGGCGCCGTTCCCGTCGCGATGGCCAACGACGACGGCGTCGTGCGCGAGCTGCGCGACACCGATCCGTCCTCGGCGGCGGCCGACCTCTTCAGCGCGCGGCTCACGCGCACGGGCGCCATCATGGGGACGCCCGCGTACATGGCGCCGGAGCAATTTTTCAAGGCCGGCACCGACGCCCGCAGCGACCAGTTCAGCTTCTGCGTGACGCTGTATGAGGCGCTCTACGGCGAGCGCCCCTTCCCGGGCAACAACATCCAGACCCTGGTCGGCAACATCGTCCAGGGCAACATCCGCGATGCGCCGCCCAACACGAAGGTCCCGACCTGGGTTCGCAAGGTTCTGCTGCGCGGCCTGCGTCCCACCGCCGCCGAGCGCTACCCGTCGATGGCGGAGATCCTCGCCGCGCTGAAGACGGATCCGCGCACGAAGTACCGCCGCATCGCGCTTGGCGCGGCACTGGCGCTGGTGCCGCTGGCTGTGGGCTTCGGCGTGCGGCAGATCGTCGCCGACCGGACCATCGTGTGTACGGACGGCGCCGATCGATTGAATTCGGCATGGGAGCTGAACTCCGACGGCCGTTCGGAGGGGCCGCGGCAGCGGAAAATCCACGAGGCGTTCCTTGCCACCGGGAAGACCTACGCGCCCGACGTCTACGAGACTGTTCGCCGCGCGTTGAGCCAATATGCGCACCGATGGTCCGACATGTACAAGGAGACGTGCGAGGCCACCCACGTCCGGCACGATCAGTCTCCCGAAGTTCTGGACCTGCGGATGTCGTGCTTGCGCGAGCGACTCGAAGGCATGCGCGCCTTGACGTCGGTGTTCGCGGGCGCGACGTCGGAGGTGGTGGACAATGCGGTCAGCGCGGCGGGAGCTCTGACCTCACTGGACCGCTGTTCGGACGTCGTCTCGCTTCGAGCGATCGTGAAGCCGCCCGACGATCCGACGACGCGGGCGAAGGTGAACAGCTTGCGCGAGAAGCTCGCAGACATCAAAGCGCGGTTCGACGCCGGCCAATGGAAGGACGCGCTCAAGGAGGGGCCCGCGCTCGTTTCCGGCGCTCGCTCCATCGGGTACCCGGCGCTGACCGCCGAGACGCTGGCCCTGGTCGGCCAGATGGAGACGACCGCCAACCGTCCCCAAAACGCCGAAAAGCTCATGTACGAGGCGTTCGACCTCGCGGATGTCGCACATCATGACGAGCTTCGCGCCGAAGTCGCGACGACGTTGGTCTTCGTCGTGGGCACGTTGCAAGCGCGTTTTCAGGACGCGCAGATGTGGGCTGCGACGGCGTCGGCCGTTCTGGAACGAATCGGCGGCCACGACCAGCTTCGGGCTTGGCTGCTGAACAACGTCGGATGCTCCTACTCGGTCCACCACGACGACGATGCGGCCGTTCACGCGCTCGAGAGCGCGTCGGCGCTCAAAGAGAGAATTCTCGGAAAGGACAGCGTCGACGTCGGGATCTCCGAGTCCAACCTGGCCCAGGTGCTCCAAAACATGGGCCGGTACCAGCCGGCGCTGGGCCACATCGATCGCGCGCTGGCGATCCTTCAGACCCGGCTGGGTAGCGACCATCCCTACCTGGCGCAGCAACTCTGCAACCGCGGTGAAATTCTGAACAGCCTCGGTCGCTACACCGAGGCGCGAGAGCCGCTCGAGCGAGCTTCTCGAATCTGGGAGCGAGAGCTGGGACGCGAGGCCATTTACCGGTCCTACGCACTGACCGGCATCGGAATCAGCTACCTCGGAGAAGGCAAACCCGCCAGCGCGCTGGAGCCGCTGGAACGAGCGTTGAAGATCAGGTTGGCGAACGATGTGGAGCCCGCCGATCGGGCCGAGACCCTTTTCGCGCTGGCGCGCGCCCTGTGGGCGTCGGGCCGGCAGCGAGACCGCGCGCGTGCTCTCGCGGCTCAGGCTCGCGCCGCGTATGACTCCGCCGCCCGCAAGCCGGATTCAGCAGAAGTCGATTCGTGGCTGGCCGAGCACGGCTCCAGCTAGACGAGAACGGTGTGGCGATGTCGCGTCGCGCGACCTTCAGCCCAGCGCGATGCGGTTGTGGTTGGCGATGTAGCTGTGAAGCCCGGCCTTGACGGCGGAGCGGACCTTGAGGCCGGCGCGGCTGTGGTTGTTCATGAAGGTGCCGGCCTTGACGGCGGAGCGGACCTTGAGACCGGCGCGGCTGTGGTTGTTCATGAAGGTGCCGGCCTTGACGGCGGAGCGGACCTTGAGACCAGCGCGGCTGTGGTTGTTCATGAAGGTGCCGGCCTTGACGGCGGAGCGGACCTTGAGTCCCGCGCGGCTGTGGTTGTTCATGAAGGTGCCGGCCTTGACCGAGGAACGAACCTTCAGACCAGACTTCGAAATCGTCTTCATGACCATCTCCTTCGTGTGAGTTTTCGTGAGCACGTCCCCGGAAATTGCAGCCGTCGTGCCACACGACCGGCGGGAGTCGGATGCCCGGAAAATCGACACTTCGGGGGCTTGCGAGCGCGGGAAGTATGATTAGCGCGCACCTCCGCCTATGATTAGCCGCACCTGGTCAGAGGTCTGTCGCGGCCCTAATCATAAGGAACGTTACCTAAACCTTGACCGCCCCGACGAGCCGTCCGCAGTCCGCGAGAGCGGACTCGGGCGCTGGCCGGCGCCGCTCGGGGAGAGCAGAATCGGGGATCGCCTGAGCGCACAATTCGCCATGCGCAGGTGGTTCCATTCCGGCCTCGACTTCGGCTAGGTTCCGGGCGTGGAACAGGCGGGGTGCGGAACGGCGGATGAGGAGACCGCGCGCGCCTCGGGGCGACCGGCGAAGGAGGTGGCCGCTCGACTCGCGCCGGGGTCGCGCGTTGGCCGCTACCAGATCCTGGGCCTGATTGCGCGCGGCGGAATGGGCGAAGTCTACGCGGCCTATCACCCTGAGCTGGACCGCCGGATCGCGCTGAAGATGGTGTTCGGCCCGCGCGATTGGGGGCTCGACCGGCAGCGGCGCCTGCTGCGCGAGGCGCAGATCATCGCGCGCCTCAATCATCCGAACATCGTCACCGTCCACGACGCCCGCACCGTCGGTGAACGCGTCTACGTCGCGATGGAGTTCGTCGACGGACAAACGATCGCGGCGTGGCTGCGGGAGTCCGAGCGTTCCTGGCAGCAGATCGTCGACGCATTCGTCTCGGCGGGCCGTGGGTTGGCCGCCGCGCACGCGACGAACGTCGTGCACCGCGACTTCAAGCCGCAGAACGTGATGATCGGCCGTGACGGCCGCGTGCGAGTCATGGATTTCGGGTTGGCTCGCCCGCTGCGCGACGAGGACGACGACCCGATCGCTGGTGACGTCCCGCCTGTGGCGAGCGACGTCACCTCGACGACCATCGGGGCCGTCGTCGGGACGCCCGCCTACATGGCGCCCGAGCAGCTGAGCGGTCATCCGGCGGACACGCGTAGCGATCAGTTCAGCTTCTGCGTCGCGTTTCACGAGGCGATCTACGGCACGCGTCCGGGCAACGCGACGACCTCCGGTGCCCGTCGCGCCGCCCGGATTCCGCCCTGGCTGAAGCGCGTGATCCGCCGCGGCCTGGATCCGGATCCGCGGAAGCGCTTCGGGTCGATGGACGAGCTCCTGCGCGCGGTCGAGCACGGCCGAAACCGCGTGCGGCGCCGCGTGTCCTTGCTCGCGGCGGGGGGCCTCCTGCTGGTCGCTGCCGTGGCCGGAGGTCGCGCAACGCGATCGCGCCAATTCGCCTGCACCCCGCCGCGAGACCGCCTGCAAGCGGTGTGGCCGGCGGTGGACGCTCCCGGAAGCCGTCGGGTCGCCATCCACCGCCTGTTCTCGTCCAGCGGCGTTCCCGACGCCGAGAACATCTGGAGACGGCTGGCAGAGGTGCTGGACGATCGAGCCGCGCGCTGGGCGGCGATGTACCAGGACGCTTGCGAGGCGACGCACGTGCGTGGCGAGCAGTCGGCAGAGGTCCTGGACCTGCGCATGACCTGCCTGGCGGACACTCTCGACGAGACCCGCGCCTACACCGATGGCCTGCTGGGCTCCGATCCAGCCGCGGTCGGGCGCGCCCTCGCGACGGCCAACGCGTTGACGCCTGTCCAGCGTTGCGCGGACGTGAAGAGCCTTCGCCTGCAGCTGCCGCTGCCAACCGACCCGGCGCAACGCGCGCAGGTCGAGCGGCTGCAGCAGCGGCTCAACGACGCGGACGTGATGGAGGCACTTCGCTACACGAGCAAAGCCGAAAAGCAGGTCGAGGGCGTCGTGCCCGCCGCCAGAGGGTTGGGGTATGCGCCGTTGCTCGCGGAGGCGCTCGAAAGGCTCGGGGCGACCCAGGCGCGCATGGAGCGGTATTCGCAGGCGCGGCAGTCGCTCGAGGAGGCGCTCTTCGTATCCGAGGCCGCGCACGACGATCTGACCGCGGCAAAGGCCGCCGATCTCCTGGCGGGCGTCTCGACGCTGACGACCAGCTACGACGAGGCGGCCCGGTGGTTGCGGCTCGCCGAGGCTGTGCTCGACAGAATTCACGCCCGCGAATCACTGGTGGGCGCCTGGGTGTTGAACGAGCGGGGCAATCTGCATTTTTGGCAGGGGGACTTCGCGTCGTCCGAGCGCGACATGCGCGCTGCCGTCGCGCTGAAGGCGAGCCTGCTGGGAGCCGATCACCCGGATGTCGCGGGGTCGATGATCAATCTCGCGAGCACCCTGGAAGAGCTGGAACGCTGGGACGAGGCGCTGGCCATCGCCCAACAGGCGGTCGCGATCGACGAAAAATCCGCCGACCTGCGATCGATCACGTATGCCGTCGATCTGATGACCGTCGGTGAGATCCTGACGCACCTCGGGCGCGTCGACGAGGCGGAGACCGACCTCAGGCAGGCTCTGAAAGTTGCCGCGGACGCGGGCGGCGCCGACACGCTGGTGTTTTGGTTTGCCCTCATGGACCACGGCGAGCTGCTGGTGTCCCGCGGTCGCGCTCGGGAAGCCGTGCCCGTCCTGGAGCGCGCGCAGAACGTTCAGGCGAAGATCGGCGACGCGAACCCCGTGCGGGTCGCCGCCACGCGCGCGGCTCTGGCCCGGGCTCTGATCGAATCGGGTCGCGCCGCATCCACCGGATTCCAGCTGTTGCCGGCGGCGTGCACGGCCTTGGAACAGGCCGGGTTTTTTCGCCGCCAGCGCGAGCTGCTGGCCTGGTTCAACGCTCTCCCACGCCGCGCGAAGCGTCCGCCCGCGACCTCGTGCGCGGACCTGGTCGCCCCGACGCGAACGCAACCCGCGAGCCGCCAGCTCTGAGCGCGCCGGGCGCGGCGGTCAGCTGCCCCACCAGTACGAGAGCTTCAGCAGGATGACGTCGCTGGTCGATCCGTGGCCGAAGTGCCGCGCTGACAGCGTCGCGGGCGGCGCGAAGGTGGTGGGATCCAGCGCCGGGATCTGCGAGCGCGTGTAGACCAGATACAGCGTCGAGCCGAGCCGGTACTCCCAGCGCAGGACGACGTTGGCGTTGATGGCGGCCTCCTCGAAGTCGGGGTTGGCGCTGGGTTGTCCGGCCGTCGGCGCCGGCGTCGCGTCGAGGTCCGAGAGGTAGACCTTCTGCCCGGGGACGCGCATCGGGGTTCCCGTGGACGTGTTCAGCCCGTACGGGCGCAGGTCCGAAAAGTGTCCCGACGCGAGATACGCCTGCGCGTAGGCCTGCAACGACAAGCGGGGCGTGAAGGTGTAGGTCGCGCGCAGGGTCGCGCTGACGTTCTTGGCGGCGAGCTTCCCGAACCAGTACGGATCGGTCTCCGACGTGACCGCCTGCCAGGCATAGCGGTACTCGCCGTCCGCCCAGGTCACCTGCGGCAGGAGCTCGATGTCCAGCTGGGGCAGCACGTGGAAGACCAGGCTCCCCTGCACGCTGGTCGCGTAGATGCCGCCGCCCATGAGCTGCGTCTGGTCGGCGATGGTCGCGTAGACCGCCCGGCGCGGGTCGCTGTCGTATTCGATCTTCGCGCCCCAGTAGCCGGCGCGCTGCAGCGCCGTGCCGTCGCCGACCTCCCGGTCGTCGAACCGCGCCGGCGCCAGGCTGGTGGCCAGGAAGATCGACGAGAAGTCCAGCAGGCGCAGGCGCGTGTTCAGCTCGTAGATCTGGCCCAGATCGAGCCCGGACATGTTGCGGCTGTCCGACGCGACCAGCGAGGTGGTCGTATCCACGGTGAAGCGCGTCGGCTTCAGCGTGCGCCACCCGACGCTGGCCTGGACGGTCTGGACGTTCTGCCGCTGCATGTAGCCGAGGTCGTTGTACTGAAGCTTCCGCCCGGCGCCCGTGTACTCGAGGCTGAGCAGCAGGTGCTTGCCGCCTTCCTTGGCCAGCCGCAGCCACCCGCCCGGCGCTGTGGCGCCGGCGCCAATGACCGTGCCGTCGTACTGCATGACGTCCGGCCCGCCGCGGATGTAGGTCTCGACGAAAGCGCCGTTGACCACGTAGGCGCCGGACTTCGATCGCCACAGAACGTCGAGCCCGCCCGTGTACGCGTCGTGGAAGCACCTGGCGCCGACATAGGCCATCGCTCCCGAGGGACAGAGCTGCATCGTGGGGTCGGTCAGCGCCGGATACTGCGTGTCGCCCTCGAACGCGGTCGCCCCCGTCCCGATGAGACCGATGTGGCCGCCGGACCCGAGCTCTCTCTTCAGCCGCAAGACGTTGAAGGCGGTGGTGGGGGCGGCCAGCCGCTCGACGGTGGTGGTCGTCGCGCCGGTCGCGTCGCGCACTTGCACGTTCACGTTGTTGGCGGCCGTCACCGCCGACAGGGCCCCGATGGTCCAGTTCGGGCTCAGGCGGCCGACCAGCTTCCCCGCGGCGTAGATGGTGGCGGGCACGGGCGCGTCGACCAGCTGCTCGCCGGGCGTGGCGCCGTTCCCGGTGGTCGCGTCGCTGCGCAGTGACGGCGGCACGGGCGCGCTGCCGATGCGCCGCGAATAGAAGATCTGCATCGGGAACGAGAACGCGTCGATGCCTTCCAGGAAGAAGGGGCGCTTCTCGGGCAAGAACGTCTCGTACGTGCTGAGGTTCAGGATGACCTGATCCAGCTCCACCTGCGAAAAGTCGGGATTGAAGGCGGCGTCGAAGGTGAGGTCCTGCAAGATGTGCCACTTCAGATTCAGGCCCGCCGACCAGCCGCCGTCGAGCCCCTTGGCGGTCGTCATCTGATTGGCGTCGCGCCGCCGCCCGTAGCCCAGCGCGAACGGCTGCAGCTCCAGGGCGCCCGCGCCCTTCAGCCCCTGCAGTCCGTCCAGACGTCCGAAGAACGCGATCGGCGCGGCGACGTCGCGCGGAACGTAGGCCCAGACGTCCGTCTCCTCTCGCTGGGCGATGGATCGGTTCATCTGCAGCCCCCAGCTCTGAATGGGCAGCTTGCTGTCGAAGCGCAACACGCGCAGCGGGATCCGGATCTCCGCCGTCCACCCGCGGGACGTGCGCGACGTCTTGGCCTCCCAGTTCTCGTCCCACTCCCACGAGACGGTCGTCTGGTCGATGATCTGGGCGTCGGCCAGCACGCCGGAGATGTTGACGGCGAAGAAGTACGCGCTCTTGCCGTCGTTGCGCGAGTCGATCTGGACGTACGCCCATTCGCTCTCCGAGTCGCGGTCGCGCCGGGTCAGGCGCTCGACAATCGGCGTGTGGATCTGCTCGCAGTCGAAGCCGAAGTAGATCGCCGCCTCGTCGTACAACACCCGCACGCGCGTGCGTTCAGACGAGGGCCCGCCGTCGAACGGGAACGATTGGGTGAACGAGTCGGCGACCGCGGCGGTCTGCCACACCGGCTCGTCCAGCCGCCCGTCGATGAGCGGGGCAGCCGCCGCCCGGACCGCCGTCAGATGGGGAGGGCCCGCCCCCTCGGCGGGGGTCAGCGCCAGCAGCGCGGCAAGGAGAAGGGGTCCGGGCAAGAGGGCGCTCTGCCACGATACCGGATCGCGGCGAAGCCTCGCAAATCGGCGGTTTCGTCAGGGAAATTGAAGGCGGTGCGTCGTCCGCCTCAGGGTTATTCGCAGGGGGGCTCACCCCACGCCGGCGCCGGACAGCCGGGCCGCCAGGTTCGTGACGTCGCCTGGCCCGACCTCGGGGGTCGGCAGCCGGGGCAGCGGCACGATGGCCAGCTTCAAGCGCTCGCGCAGATCGGCGACGATGTGGTCAGCCGTGCGCCGCTGGGCGCGCGCGCCGGCCGCCAGCCGCAGGGTGGCCGTCAGGGCGGGATTCCAGGAATGATTTTCGCCCGGCGGCAGGCGATCGAGCAGGGGCTCGAGGGCGGCGGCGGTCGCCGCCTCGGGCGGCATCGCGTTGACTACCAGCGGCCCCAGCGGCAGCCCCAGCTCGCCGCGCGCGACGGTCGCCAGCTCCACCGCCTCGCGCGCGGGCAGCTCCTCGGCCAGGGTCACGATCAGGAAGGCGGCCCGGCGCGGATCGCGCAGCAGGGTCTGGATGGCGCTGGCGTCGCGCGCCAGCGGCCCCTTCGGCATGGCCGCCACGATGGCGTCGGGGATCCGCAACATCAGCGCCGCGTGGCCGCTGGCCGGACCGTCCAGCAGCACCAGGTCGTAGCGGCGCCTCCCCGCGACCTGCTCGGTCGTGTGCCACCAGGCCTTGCCCAGCAGCGCGTACGCGTCCAGGCCGGGGACCGCGTTCAGGAACGCGCGGGCGGCGCGGTTCTCGAAGAGGGCGCGCGTGACCAGCTCCGACCGCAGCGTCAGAAGCCCGTACTCGTGAATGGCGCCTTCAGGGGTGATGTTGACGGCGTCGATCCCGGGCGCGACCGACGTGACTGTCGCGCCCACCGGCGGCTTTCCGAACAGCGCGCCCACCCGATCGGCCGGCGAGCTGGTCGCGATGAGGACGCGCTTGCCCGCCCGGCCCGCGGCGGTGGCCAGGGCGGCCGTCACCGTCGTCCGCCCGACGCCCCCCTTGCCGGAGACCACGACCAGGGTCAGGTCGCTGAGCGCCGTCACGCGGGCCTCGTCGCCCGGGTCGTGATCGCCGCCAGGACGCCGATCTCGGCGCCCGAGACGACGGTGAGCCCCGGGTCGTAGCTGAGCAGCGGCATCGTCACGCCGATGATCGGCAGCCACCCGCGGCAGACCGCGACGTGTAGCGCGGCCGGCACCAGCAGCGCGGTGCCGAGCCCGGCCGCCAGCGCCCGGCCCCCCACGTCGCCCCGGCGGCCGGCAGCGTACGCGGCCCAGAGGACCCCGACCCCGATCGCCGCCCAGCAGGCCAGCACGGCCCAGGCGCCCGTCTGCCCCAGCTCCTCGCCCACCAGCGCGAAGGCGTAGTCGCTGGCCGGGGACGACAGGCGGTGGCGCGAGCGCCCGTGGCCCAGACCGGCCGGTCCCGTGCCGGCCGCGGCGTTGGCGTGGGCAAGCGCGAGCACTTCGAATCCTTTGCCACGCGGATCTCGTTCGGGCGAGACGAAACCGCGGATCCGGTTGTCGACGTACGCCGAACGCAGGGCGCCGCCCGCCAGCAGCGCCAGCAGCAACGCGGCGACGGGGATCAGGCGGCGCGCCGGAATTCGCCCCGCCGCCGCGACGGTCGCGAACGCGACGACCAGCGTGGTGGCGGCGGCCGAGAAGTCCGGCTCCAGCGCCATGACCAGGATGGCCAGCAGCGCCCCGCCGACGGCCACGGCCCGGCGGCGGATCACGCGGGTGGGGTTGTGGCTGGCGACGGCCGGAGCGGGCCCCGACTCGGCGGCGGCCAGCCACAGCGCCACGGCGCCGGCCAGCAGCGGCGACGGGCTGCCGCTGATGGGCCCCAGGTGCACCCAGCGCCGCGCGCCCGCAGCCAGCACGCCCAGGCGCGGGACGA